>CBDFHU010000035.1:0-66847 GCA_965247375.1 Arsenicibacter sp. | reverse complement strand
TAATTTCTGGTCGGATTTAAGCGCTACATTGACCGTATTCTGACCGGATGCTACTGCCATCTCCTGCGGGAGATAACCAATAAATGAGAAAACGAGGGTAGCCGGCTCATCGGGTAAATTTACCGAAAATTCTCCTTTTTGATCGGTGGTTGTTCCCTGGGTGGTCCCCTTCAGAACGACACTCACCCCCGCCAGTGGCTCTTTGGTTGCGGCATCGGTTACTGTGCCGGTCAGCGTACGTAAAGCGGCATCCGTCACAAAACCGATTCGGGATCTTCGGGCAGCAGGGCTGAGCGGAGTCCGGTATTGCGTTTGAGAATTATCTGACCGCCCACGATATTCCAGGTAATGCCGGCTTGCCGGAACAGGTTTTCCAGTACAATTGCCAGCGATTGGTTATGGGCATGCAGCGATACCCGCTGTCCCGGACGGACTACCTGCGGGCTGTAAACAAACCGTACATCTACGCTTTTACTGATCTCGGACAGGACCTCTCCGAGCGGTTGTTTATCGGCGCTCAAAGTAACAGACCGTTTGAGCAGTTCCTGCGCGGAGCCCGGCAACGCGTAGGAGAGGTTCATAAAAAAAGCCAGTAAAAGCAGTTGAAAGCCAGTAAATTTCATAGCAGTCCACAGCAATATGTGGTAGCTTCGGTTGAATTGCATAATTTTGAATGTTTGTTCAGTTGTAGGAAAATCTGGGCAACAAGAAGCCCTGCACCCGGCAAAACGGGCGTTTCAGGACCAGAAACGAGGGCTGAGCCGGCAAACCGGCAGATCAGGCCATTGACGGTACCAGCGTCAATGGCTTTTTTTAGTGCATATCAGGAGACGGAAAGTTTAGTTCAAATCATTCAGGTTTTGGTTGAACGGATTATTTTTCGATTTCGCAGCCCGTACCGCGCACATGGATTTCTGTCCCCTCCACGGAATAGGTAGCCCCGATTGACGAGCAGATCATTTCCAGTTTTGTAAACAGCGGCTGATCGGTAAGCTCGGCATTCAGCGAACAGTTGGCCAGTGTCTGGCGGTCAAACCGGATGGTTACCCCATAGGCTTGCTCCAGCATGTCGAACACCCGCGGAATCGGGGTGTCGGCAAAGACAAACCGGTTGACCACCGCTGATGGATTGACTACTTCCGGTTTGGTGACCAACGATTTGACTGCCAGCCCGCTGGCAAGTGTCAGCGTGACCCGCTGGTTAGGTGTCAGCAGCATGCCCGTTTTTCCGTCAGCAGGGGATACCTGCACGCGGCCGGTTTTTACCGAAACCTCTGCTGTGGGCTGTCTGGCAAATGCCCGGACAGTAAAGCTTGTTCCCAGTACCCGTACCAGCATGGAGGACGTCTGTACTACGAACGGATGCGAGGTGTCATGCTGAACAGAGAAAAACGCCTGCCCCTGCAATCGGACAACCCGGAGTTTACCGGTAAATTGTTCGGGATACATGATCTGACTGTTTGGTGCCAGGGTGAGGGCACTTCCATCGGGAAGTGTCAGTTGCCGGGTTGCTGCCGACTCATTGTTCCGGATAAGCCAGCCTTTGGTCTCCCTGCTCTCCGACCGGCTGACGGGCAGGGCTGATTCTCCGCTGTTCCGGACGACGAACCACCAGCCACCGGCCAGCATAAGCAGTACAGCCGCCGCCGCGGCCATGTACCAGCGGGCAGGTTGGCTGCCAAGCGGAAGAACCCTGGGTTCCGGCTGCCTAATTGAGCGGCATATTTGTTCCCACATAGCCTCAGACATTCCTTCGGGTAACAGAGACGCAGCGTCTGTTTGCTGCCAGTCCTTTTCCATCAGCCTGTGCAGTGCTGACTGATCGGGCTGTGAGAAATAAGACCGCAGAGCAGCAAGTTCCTCTGGTGTACACTGGCCTGCCCGGTAACGGGCTAAGAACTCATGCGTAATGTTTGGTTGCATACATCAGGTAATACAATCAAACCGGCGCTGACCTTGATCCGTGATTGTTAATAAATTGTGAAGAATAAAAAAAGGGTGACCAGTGTGGTCAGGCGGCTTCTGAGGAACCGGAGTGCTTTAACCATCTGACTTTCGACGGTAGCTCTGGAGATATTGAGGCGCTGCGCAATTTCGTCGTAAGAGAGGTTTTCAATCCGGCTGAGTTCGAAAATTTCACGCCGGCGGTCCGGAAGTTCATCCAGGGCATAGTTGTACCGTACCTGAAGTTCGTTCAGGGCAAGGGTATGGTCAGCCTCGTTAGAGGCAAGCTGGCCGGCGTTGTTTGTCGCCAGTTCGTCAAAGACTTGTTTCCGGATCAATGACCGGCGGTAATGGTTGATGACAAGCTGTCTGGCAATATGCAGGAGCTGGGCATCAATGGGTATGGTTGCAGACAGGCTCCGGCGGTTATGCCATATCTTCAGAAAGACATCCTGGGTAAGGTCTCTGGCCGTTTCATCGTCGCCGCAGTGTTTTCGGGCAAACGCATACACTTTCCGGTGAGCTAACCGGTATAGCTCTTCAAATGCCGCTGGGTCTCCCTGTATAATAGCCTCTATCAACGATTTACCCTTTCATTTTCAGCGCAAATTAATAAAGTCAGGCGCAACTTAAGTTTATGAATTTGTTAATCATGTCTTGTATAGCCGCGTGTAACGTTCCGCTGGATTATACAGGTAACGTATTTGTTTACTAATTGAACCGTTTCATTTTTTGTATGGCGCAGGTTTTACTAACTTTCAGGTACAAAAAAAGGTCGGTTTATGCAGCTTATAAATGATGCACTTAATGTACTATTAGTTGTCGATGGCCCGTATGTTCATTATACGGCGCGGACTAAATGGGTGTTTATCCTGCTTTTGTCAGCAATCGCCGGCGTTCCTTGCGTCTGGATTTTTTAGGCAAAATTCCACCCGCAAGTGATTGGTATTAAGGTGAATGAAGCATCGGCTTGCCGCCGTTGTATTATCTCAATGTTATCATTGTTGACCATACTGTAAATCCCGTAAAATTACGGTAGCCCTGTGAGCTGAGAATACTGAAATTGCCGTATCACCAACACGATTTGATGAAGATGGCAACGTTAAGTAAAGAAATGCTGCAAAGCGTTCTGGATCGTTTTGAGGCGATCGATTTGCCTGCTCACGTCACTCCGCCGGAGACTGTTTCGGATACGCGGATTGGTTTCATGGTACGGAATACCATTGACAGTCCGCAGGATGCACTCGAAAAGATCAGAGGTACAAATAATCTTACCTCTGTCGCGACCTTACTGCGGGGCTATGAAGCCGGTTTGTCGGTTGGCCTTATTTATGATGCCCTGAAAACAGACATTGACAGTGCCGCCATCGGAACGGGTTTTCTGGTAGCACCTGGCTTGCTGATCACCAATAACCACGTGATTGACAGTGAGGAAACAGCCAGCCAGTATGCTCTGAAGATGAACTATCAACGGGATCTGGACGGTAATCCCGACCCCTGCCATCAGTACCGTTTCCTGCCTGAAAAAGCTTTTTACACAAACGAATTGCTGGACTTTACCCTCATTGCCGTCGATGGAAAGCCGGTTAATGAAGGCGGCCGTATGTTGTCTTCGTTCGGGTACCTGAAGCTCTTTGAAGAACGGGGCAAGATTCAGCAGGGCGAATTTGCGTCGATCATCGAACACGCTGACGGTAGACCAAAGCAGGTTGTGCTGTTCGAAAATGCCATTCTGTATACCAAACATCCGTCGTTTCTGTTGTACTCAACCGATTCAGAAGGCGGGGCGTCTGGTTCTCCCGTATTTAATTATGACTGGGTGGTTGTGGCGCTGCATCATGCCGGTGTACCGGTATCCGTTCAGGCACTTAATGAGCATGATACCGAAACGATCGGGGAGTCTGACTTTCCGAGAGCTGCCAACGAAGGCGTTCGGATCAGTGCGATCATGGCTGATCTGAAGCAGCATAAGCCTGACCTGTATGAGCGCATCAATCAGGCCGCAAACGACACGCTGGAAGCATCGCTTCCCGAAAATCCGTTTAGTGATGCCCGGTCGGTTCGGATAGCAACACCTGCTACTATAGAGCCGAAAACCGCCCTTGAACACACAAAGCAACCTGTAGCTGAAAACCCGCCTGTTGAACAAGAACCTTTATCACTGATTGACATGAACGACAATGTAATCCGGATTAACATCCCGCTTGAAATCCGATTAGGAACCCCTGTGCAGGCCGAAACCGGTTTTGTAGCAGAAAGTGATGCGCAGGAACGTAAAAAGAAAAAAACGGCTCCGGCACCGACAGACCCCGTGAATAGGAACCTTCAGAACCGGATAGGCTATCAGGCTGATTTTCTGGGTGGTTTTAGTGTGAACCTGAGCGATTTGTACAAACCGTTTCTGGCAAAAAATCTGGTTGCCCCGACAACTACCGGTGCTTTTCAGCTTGACTATACGCATTTTTCGCTGGCGATGCACAAGGTCCGGCGAATGTGCATCATCACGGGGGTAAACATTGACGGAAATGCGGCTGTCTCGTTGCCCCGAAATGATAACTGGCAGCTTGATGGCCGTATGGAGGTGAAATATCAGTTGGGAAATGCGGTTTATGCCAACAATGATCTGGACAGAGGGCATATGGTGCGCCGTGAAGACCCGAACTGGGGACCCGATGCCGCACAGGCTAATGAGGATACGTTTCACTATACCAATTCCTGTCCTCAGCATAAAGACCTGAATCAGAAAACATGGCTTTCGCTGGAAGATTATGTGTTGAAGAGTGCCAAAGCCAATGATCTGAAAATTTCTGTGTTTACGGGGCCTGTTCTGGATGATAACTATGTCTTGTATCGCGAAGCGCTGGTGCCGGTACAGTTCTTTAAAGTGGTGGCTATGGTCAAAAAAGACGGTAGCCCTTCTGTGACCGGATATGTGCTGACACAACGTGAGCTGTTGAGCAGCCTGGAGCGGGTGCAGACAGAGTTTGTTTTCGGCAAATTCAAAACATATCAGGTTTCACTTGAAAAAGTAGAAGAACTGACCGGATTGAACCTGACGCCACTTAAACCGTTTGATCCGCTGAAAGGGCAGCTGGAAAGCGTACCGCGTGAAATTCTGTCAGAAACGGATCTGTTAGTCTGAACGTAATGGCGTTTGCGCCGTAGTTTACAGGATTTGGCGCGTAAACTACGGCGCATGACGAAAGAGACTTGCTGTAATTGGGTTAAGCATCAGCGTACTACTCAATTATAAGTGTTATTGAATTGTTATATTATATGTTAGATAAACTCAAGAATTGATAACAGTTCGTTTACATGAATTGGCCGGTGTCCTGCTTACCTTTATTGAAATTAAGACAGGTACACTTCATGAAATCAACGGTATCCATTGGTATCGAACAGGAATTTTTTGTAACCAGGCAAATGACAGTGCCAAGTCGTGCAGACATTGATCAGCTATTGCAACGGCTTGCGTTTGTGACGGGTGGCAAGGTAAAGCAGGACAGTAGTGAATGTGCCGGTTCCTTATTGATTCCGACCGCTACCGGGCTGCTGAGTATTAAAACCGATGGCTATACGCATGTACTGGAGATCGCCTTTCCCCCATTTATTGATTTTGCTGATTTTCAGGGCCAATACCGGTTTATCTGGCGGATACTGTCCAGTGTGCTGAACCAGTCAGGCTTCTCGGTGATTCCGGCTGGTCTATACCCTTTTAAGCATGAGAAGTTTATTCCGTATCCGTCTTCGGCAGAAAGTCTGATCCGGCAGTTTTTACTGGCTGAGCGACCGCTTCCCGATAAGAAGTTTGCCGGCGCGGGACTGTCTACGCTGATGAGTTCAACGCATGTCCATTTCGGTGTTAATCCGGATGAGCGGTACAAATGGCTTCAGGGGCTGTATGAGTATGAATACCTGATTCCGTGGTTATTCAGCTCCAGTAGTACTACAACGCCTGACAAACAGCGCATACACTGTATCAGGCCGTTAATATACCGGGATAGCTTCGACGATAACTACCTGGCAGTGGCTTATCCGGAAAATATACCCGGGTCAAAAGAAGAATACGACCTGCTGCTGCATCAGACCGCTGGTTTCATCCGGGATTATTCCTTTATCACACCGCATAAGCTTGGCACGCTTGAATTCAGAACGGCTTGTGCGCAGGCAAATCTCACCTCAATTGTTCAGATAGTCATGTTGAGGATTTTAATCTGGGAATCGGTAAAGCGTGGTTTGCGGAGTCATATACCGGCACAGAAAGCCCATTTTTACCAGGTTTGCCAATATGGTGAGTATGGTCTGTCGCCGTTGGCGTATGACGATCTGAACGATCTGATGCGTATACTGTCTGAGTTACCGAAGGCCTATTCGCGCCAGTTACAGCCTTTGCTAGCCTGGGCAAAGTACCGGTGTGAAGAAACACAGCACCGGCACAAAACGGACAGGCTGGCGCAGACACCCGAAAATTTAACAATTTAACAACGCTGTCAATTGACCCTACTGACGCCGGCTACTTATTTTTGACATCCCCGGACTACATATACGCTTGATTAACAGCATCAGGGGATTTGTTCACTCAGCCGTTTTGTACGCTATGTTTATGTTTAAAGGACGAGTCAAGTCCTTTTTTTTGTTTTCAGGGAGGTGCATGGCGATGGCCATGCTGGTGTTTGACTGTGCATTTGCTCAATCGGTGACTGATCATGAACCCAAACGACCTGCAAATCCGGATTCCCTGTACCGGGTCCTGAAAAACGGTCTGGATCTGGCCATTCAGCAAGGGAACGCAGGTGCCGAAGGCGATTACCTGCATAAACTGGGCACGTTCTTTTATCACCAGGGTAATTATGTCCGGGCAACATCGAATCTCTTACAGGCCATCAAAAAATATCCGGCCGATGTCCTGCCTGGACAGCTGGCCGGTACCCACCACAATCTTGGAGTGGTGTATTTCTACAACCGGCAGCCGGTTCTGGCCCGGCGTCAGTTTGAACTGGCTCTGCAACTGTATATCAGAGCAAAAGACCCGTCGGGTATTGGCAGGGTATACGGCAGTATCGGCCAGGTATACGAAAAAAAAGGCGATCTGGATAGCGCCGGGATTTTCGAAAGGCAGGCACTGCGCCAATATGCAGCGGCTAAGGATGAGAAAGGACTGGCCAAAATTTTTGAAAACATCGGCAGCATTTTCGAAGATCAGGCAAAGTATGATTCGGCAAGGGTATATTTCAGTCAGGCCCTGAGGCTTAATCAGCAAAACGGGGACGCACTGCTCCAGATTGAAGCAGTCGATAATCTGGGGGATATTGCCCGTAAAACAGGCCGTTATCCCGAAGCGTTGAGCTATTACTGGTCGGCCAAACGGCTGGCCGTCATTCATCAGGAAACGTATCAGCTCAACAGCACGTACCGCGACCTGGCCAAAACCTACCGGCTGATGCAGCAACCCGATAGTGCCATCGTCTATCTGGAGCTAAGCCACGCATTGTCCGACGAACTATACACCCTTGAGAATAACAGGCAGATTGCGCTGATGCAGACGCTGTATGAGGTTGAGCAGAAAAACAACGAGATTATCCAGTTGAATGCTGCCAAACGGATTGATATGATTCTGCTCCTGGCCGCAGGGCTGGTCAGTGTCCTAACGGGTGTTCTGGCCTTTTTGTACAGCAGCAGGCAGCGCATGAAACTCCGGAATCAACAGGCTTTGCACGAGCAGAACAACCGGATTTTTGAAGCAAAACACGAACTCGTAGAGGCCGAATTGAAGAACCGGCAACTACAGGAAGAGATTCTGAAAAAACAGCTGGAACTGAAGAGTCAGAGCCTGTCGACCCACACGCTTCACCTGATTCAGAAAAATCAGATGCTCGATGAACTGAAAAATGAACTAACCCTGCTGGTCAAGGATGACAAAAGGGACCAGAAAAAACAGCTCCGGCAGGTTATCCAGAAGATTAACCTGAGCTTTAGTCAGGATGAATACTGGGAGGAGTTCCGGACGGTATTTGATCAGGTACATCAGGATTTTGTAGCGCGCATCACGCAGACGTTTCCCAACCTGACGGCTTATGACCTGCGGGTTATTGCCCTTCTGAAAATGAACATTACCTCCGCTGATATGGCTACCCTGCTTGGTATTACGCCCGACAGTTTGCGGGTAGCACGTTACCGGCTTCGTAAGAAACTGAATCTGCAAGAAGGGGATTCATTAACCGCTTTCGTACGAGACTTTGTGTAAGATAACATTGGCTTCATATTTAGGTAATAATTTGATTATGTACAAAATGTAAGCTAGTAATCTATTTATAATCAATAGGTTATAGTGTAATTTTCTGATTTTGTTGCCTTAACGTTAATGCACCGGCACAGGATGTTGCTACTATGTTAACGCACCGGAATTGGATCAGTGGCCGGAATGAGCAGACCTTTGGCCCATCAACCGGACGGCTGCGGCAAGTGGCCGAAAAACCGGTGATTCTACCAAATCAGCGTCTGCATGAACCAGTTTTACCTCCTTTTGTTTGCGTTACTCAGTGCGGCCGGTCTGCGCGCTGAAACGATAAAGGGCCGCGTGATTGAAGCAGAAACCGGACAGCCGGTTATCGGAGCCAATGTCATGCTGGAAGGCACAAACCGGCACGAAGTTTCCGGTCTCGACGGATCATTTGTGTTCAAAAATCTGGCTACAGGAACCTACTCGGTCCGGATCAGCTATATCTCCTACAAGACAGTCATTCGTAAAATATCCCTTTCGGGGGCGAATGGGTCAGCCGTTGAGATTGCCCTTGAAAACGATGAGGCGCAGACCCTGTCAGAAATTACGGTGACGACGAAGCGCGAAGGGGCGAGCGACCATACGGCCCGCTATCTCGAACAGGCGGCCAACCAGGTCATGAATATTGTCTCGGGGAAAACCATTCAGCTCTCGCCCGATCTGACGGTGGCCAATGTCATTCAGCGGGTATCGGGCATCAGCATCGAACGCAATTCGAACGGCGACGGGCAGTATGCCATCCTGCGCGGTATGGATAAGCGCTACAACTACACGCTGGTGAACGGGGTGAAAATTCCGAGCCCCGACAACCGGTACCGCTACGTGCCCCTCGATATTTTTCCGGCGGAGTTATTGGACCGTCTGGAAGTATACAAAGCCCTGACGCCGTCTATGGAAGGCGATGCCGTTGGTGGTGCCGTAAACATGGTGATGAAAGATGCGCCGAATCAGCTGCTGGCCACTGCCAACCTGGCGACCGGCTACAGTGAGTTGTTCCTGAACCAGCCGTTCCTGAGCTATCCGTATCAAAAGGTAAATGCACAATCACCCTACGAACGGTTCGGGAATACCTATGTGGCCAAAGCCACCGATTTCCCGAACTACACCTCAACCTATTCGTCGGGCCGCCCCGCGCCGAATCTGGTAGGGGGCTTTTCACTGGGTAACCGGTTCCTGAATAAACGCCTCGGCGTGCTGATTGCCGGCAGTGTGCAGAACACGTACCGGGGCAGCAATAGTTTGTTTTTCAACGGTGATGTGGTCGATACCCTGAAAAGCATTACCCTGACCTCACAGGCAGAACGGACGTATTCGGAACAGCAGAAGCGGTATGGCCTGCACGCGAAAGTAGACTTTAAGGCAACGGAACGCCATAAGTTTCAGTGGTATACTGCCTTCCTGTCACTCACCAACGTGCAGGTACGCGACACCAAATCAACGAGCCTGGGTATTGGCGGATATGATCCCGTGGCCGGGAATGCCGGCATCTCGTTTTCGACCCGTTCGCGGCTGACCCGGCAGCAGATTTTCAACACTACCTTGCAGGGCGACCATAAACTGGCTGACCGGTTAGCGGCCTCGTGGTCGGCGGTGTACTCATTTGCCACCAATGCCATACCGGATCAGACCTCGGTTTCGGTCCTGGGGCAGCGTCGGAATTTTGTCGACACAAAGACCTATCCCACCGATGGGTTCCGCCGATGGGACCACAACTCGGATACCGATCTGGCTGGATATGCTAACCTGACCTATACGACCCAATTAAAGGCATTCAAGGTCGACTGGCAGATCGGCGGTTTATACCGCGACAAGCAGCGGACAAACTTTTACAATAACTACCAGCTGCGGCCGACAAATCTGTTCGCCCTGTACGGCGTCGACTTTACCGATTATTCGCAGATCACGTATACTGTTCAGAATCCGCTGGGTGCCGTGGCCACGTCGCTGAGCTACGATGCGACGGAAAAAACCGGGGCCGGTTATGTACAGGCAAAAGCCCGGAATGAGGTGCTGGAGCTGGTCGGCGGTGTCCGGGTGGAACATACGGATCAGGGCTATTCGATGCGGTTCCCGATCGGGGAGGGCCGGCCAACCGGCAAACAAGTCTATACGGATCTGCTCCCCGGCCTGCACCTGAAATATTCGCCGTCGAACCGGATCAATTACCGGGCGTCTTACTACCGTTCCCTGAACCGGCCGGGCTATTTTGAGATTGTGCCCTACCGCATTGTCAACGAAGAATACCAGGAACGCGGCAATCCGGACCTCAAACGGGCCATTGCCGATAACATCGACCTGCGCTATGAATATTTCCCGCGCCCGATGGAACAGTTTATGGTGGGTTTGTTCTACAAGCGGATTCAGGACCCGATTGAATATACGCTGCAACCGGACGCTATCCGCGGACAGGACATTTACTATGCGCCGGGCAACTTCGGGAATGCGACGAACTACGGGCTGGAAGTTGATTTTATCAAATACTTCAGCAAAATCGGTATCAAAGCCAATTACACCTATACCCATTCGTCGATCACAACGCCTAAATCAAAGCAAATCCGGAACGAACGCGGCGACCTGGCACGGATCACGGTGGAGCAGACACGGCCGCTCTACGGGCAGTCGGCCCACATCGGTAACCTGACGCTGTTGTTCAAGGATACGGAAAAGGGGTGGGACGGGCAGCTGGCCGCCAACTATACCGGCGACCGGATCAACACGGTGTCGCAGTATGTCAACAACGATCTGTGGCAGAAAGGCTTTGTGCAGATGGACGCCTCGGTTGAAAAATCGCTGGGCAAGGGCTTCAGTTTGTTTGCCAAAGCCAATAACCTGCTGAACACCCCGACTGAAGTTTACCTTAAAAATAGCAGCCCGAGAAACGAAGGGATTCCTGACCAGATCATTGCGGGCAAAACACTCATCCGCCGCGACTACTTCCAGCGGTCGTATATCCTTGGAATGCGGTACAAATTACCTTAAACAAGTCATTATCAATCAAACCAACTTTCGTAATGAAAAAGTTATTTCTGCTTGCCCTCGGGTGTAGCGCCATGCTGTTTGGCTGTAAAAGCAATGAAGGGTCTGATCCGACGCCGACACCGGTTGTGAAGGAAGCCGTTTCGGGTGACGTTTCGGGGGTCTGGGAAAAAAACAGTACCTACAAAATTACCGGACACATACAGGTGCCGGCCGGTAAATCGCTGACGATTCTGGAAGGTACTAACGTGATTTTCAGTGACTCAACGGTTAAACCGGAATTTATCATCAGCGGTAACCTGTACGTGATGGGCTCAAAATCAAATCCGGTGAAGTTTACAGTGCCGGATGCCTGGAAAACCACGGCCAATCAGTGGGGGAACCTGTGGGGTGGCCTGATTGCCGCAACGACCTGTACCGAAATGCTGATCGACGGAGCGGTGCTGGAGTACGGCGGGGCCGTAACTACCGAAACATCGCCTTCGGTAAAAGCCGGTTTGTACAAAGCGGCTGCCGGTAACCACGTACCGGCCATCAACTATTCGAATACCAGCGGCAAACTGGTGATTGTCAACAGCCGGATGAACAACCAGAACGAAGATGGTTTTTACATTGAGGGCGGTAAAGTGATTATCGCCAATAATGTAATCTACACACAAGGTATTTCGGGCGGCGATGCCATCAATATCAAATCAGGGGTTGAGGCTGATGTGGCGTTTAACCTGATTTACAGCCCGAACACCAATGCACTGAAACTCTCAAATACAGGTACACGGACACCACAAGCCTACATAATCGGCTACAATAACACCATCGTCAATGCCGGCTGGCGTCGTCCGACGATCAAAGGTGGTTCGATCTGGGTTGAAATCGGCGTTCGTGCCGAACTGTACAACAACCTGCTGGCCAATGACCGGTTCGGGGTAAAGCGCGATCCGAAAAACGCGGAAGACAGCCGGTCGAAGATGAGCAATAACCTGTACTATGGCTATACGCAGGATGGCGTAACAGGCTTCCAGCCAACTACCGAAATTCTGGCCGGTACAAGCGACATTATCAGCAAAACCGTGGGTGATAATGATCCGAAATTCGTGAATTATCCGTTGAGCACCGCGTCGATGAATGCGGTATACAATACGGCATGGGATTTCCGTTTACAGTCAGGGTCACCGGCAATCGGCAAAGGAACAACCTCGTTTACGCCGCTCTACAGCACAACCGGCATTACCATCGGCGGCAACGTGTATAAATCACCGGTACCTTCGGCAACCATCGGGGCATTCGGGACAAACTAGTTTAACACAACCAGTCCCCTGCCGGTAGCTTACCGGCAGGGGATTTTTTTTACTCTTACTTTGCGTATGAACAAAAACATAGTAGCCAACGTAGCCCTCGTGTCTGTTCTGCTAGCGGGCTATGGTTGTCATCTGCGCCTGCAATCGGCAAACACGCTGACCGCTAACCCGCAGGAGAACAGGCGCGGCACGGAGGAGGTCATTAAACCCGTGTTCGTTACGGATTCGGTTGCGCACGATACTGATGATCCGGCCGTATGGATCAATCCGGCTGACCCGGCCAAAAGTCTGATTATCGGCACCGATAAAGAGCAGGATGGCGGTTTGTATGTGTTTGACTTACAGGGGAAAATCCAGGCCGACAAAGTGGTGAAAGGCCTGAAACGCCCTGATAATGTCGACGTTGAATATGGTCTGAGTCTGAATGGGAAACCAACGGATATTGCCGTCACGACCGAGCGCTACACCCACAAGCTCCGGATTTATGCCCTGCCGGCCATGACCCCGATAGACGGCGGGGGACTGGATATGTTTGTCGGCGAAACGGGTGTCGATTACCGTGATTTAATGGGCATTGCCCTGTACAAAAATAAAGTGGGGCAGATGTATGCGATGGTTGGCCGGAAAAGCGGCCCGACCGACGGCAGTTATATCTGGCAATATGCACTGACCGATGACGGCAAGGGGCAGGTAAAGGCTACACTCGTCCGGAAATTCGGGAAATACAGCGGTAAAAAAGAAATCGAAGCCATCGCGGTAGACGACGAGCTTGGTTATGTCTATTACTCAGACGAAGGGGTTGGCGTGCGCCAGTATTATGCTGATCCGGACAAGGGGAATGACGAGCTGGCGCTGTTTGCTACCGAAGGGTTTACACAGGACCACGAAGGCATTTCAATTTACCGGAAAGACGCTAAAACCGGCTACATTCTGGTATCGGACCAGGGGGCGAACCGGTTCCATATTTTTACCCGCGAAGGGACAACCGAAAACCCGTTTCAGCATACGCTGGTCAAGGTGGTGACTGTAAGTGCGCAGCAGAGCGATGGCTCGGAGACTATTTCGGTGCCGTTGAACAAGACCTTCCGGCACGGGTTATTTATTGCCATGAGCGACGACCGGACGTTCCATATCTACCGGGCCGAGGATATTCTCGGACTGCCGGCGATCCGCCCGAAATAGCGTTTCTGTCTGTAACCAAAAAAGCCCGGATGCGCATGCAGGTATCCGGGCTTTTTTGGTTATTGCTGTAAGACTAGCGCAATGGGGCTTTCAGGGTCACGAAATACACGCGGTTGAGGTCTACTTTGCCGGTAGCCGGCAGAATTTTCGTCGTGAACCCGTTCTGACCGTTATCTACCACACCGAAATCATCGTCGTTGGAAATGGCCAGGCGGTTCCGGCCGATTAAGGCAATACCCTCGGCCTTGTCGTGCGGATAAACCGGCGAAATTTCAGTCAACAGGTCGAATACGAGGGTTTTGGCAACGGGTGTGATGCCGGCGTTTTTCAAACCGGTTTCGTCTTTCAGCTGCTCAACCGTCAGTCCGTTGAACAGCTTTCCGTTGGTGCCGTTGGCGGGATCAGAGATTTCGGTAGCGTTTGCCAGGTCAAATTTGTAGATCCGCTTAAACGTGGCCGGTGTTGTCGGGTGGCCGCCGTAGTTTCCGTCGCGTTCGAGCGCGAGGAAGGTCGTGTTGGTAATGGCCGCAATTTCGCTGCACCCCGTCAGGCTGGCGTTTTCCATCAGGTAGACATACTGTTTCGTAGCGCCTGTTGCGATATCAAACGTCAGGATACGGATCACGCGGGAGCCCGAAACGGCCGCCGACGTCGGGTTGTACATCGGTGACTGCATCAGGCCGACCAGCGTTTTTCCGTCAGGCGTAATGGTCAGGCCTTCCATACCGCGGTTCGGGCGGCGGGTAGCAAATACTTTCGGAATGGTACGACCGCCTGTGCCGGTACCGAACGGGTTTATACGTTCAATGGTTTTGCCGGTCGCGTCGAAATGAACGAGGTGCGGACCGTATTCGTCGCTGATCCAGAACGTTCCGTCAGACAGGTAAACGAGACCTTCTGAATCGAGCCCGTCCGGACTCGGGGAGATGGACTGTCCGTTAAAATCGAGGGCGATTTCGCCGGTATTGCCCTGACCAACCGGATTCGGTAAGCCGTTCAGGAGCTGCCCGTTCGCGTTTTTCAGGAGAATTACACTTTCCAGAACCAGCTGATCGCCGACAATCCGGAACTTACCGATTTGCGGGGTGAAGTCGGCTTTACCGAAGATAATGGAGTTCGCCTGTACACCGGCTGCATTCGGGCCACGGTCGGTCAGCATGTAAAACACAGACGGGTCCCGCCAGTCGGTGGCAATTGAGGAGCCATAGCCGCCATTGTACAGAACGGTTCCGTTGGGGGCAGTACTCAGCACTTTCGGGTTTGAGGCTTCGGCAAAGGCCGGATAGATAAACCGATCAAGCTGATCGAGTTCGTCCTGGCAGGCAGACACAACCAAGCCGCAGCCTAACAGCCCGAGCGCAATACGATTTAGTGATGGTAACGTTGCTTTCATTTAGATTCTGTAGCGTTTAAGCCGCAAAGCTAAGGGCACAATATTACCTCAGCATTAGATAAAATGCTTGTATATTAATGAATTGTGAAGTTATTCGGCATTCAGAAAACATTGTTGCACAAGGATAGGAGAGGATATAGTTTTAGGGTTTATGCATCGCCCTTATTCTATTTGCCTGCTGTTGTGCTGCCTGTTAACCGGCAATGAGTTGCGGGCGCAGTCCGTAAGCCGGTGGGAGGCAACTACGGCTATCCGATTGAGTGGTTCGACCGGAGAGACGCTTCCATTCTGGCTGAGGGCTAACCAGTCGGGGGCCGTCCCGGCACCGGCACCGGCTGGCTGGTTACAGGCCGGGGTGACAAAGGCCTACGCAGGCCGGGACTCGGTCAGGCGGCCACGGGTTGACTGGACTTGTGCGGTTCAGGGCAACGGCGTGTTGCTGAAAACCGCATCCGGTACGTTACAGCCACAGATGCAGCTGACAACGGCATTTGCCGGAATCCGGTTCGGGAGGCTGGAGCTATGGGCAGGCCGTCGTTCGCAGGTGGTTGGCCTGATAGACACCCTGCTGTCGTCGGGGTCATACGCTGTATCCATGAACGCATTGCCCATACCGCAGGTGCGGCTGGGCTTACCGGATTATGTACCTATCCGCTGGCTGAACGATTGGCTGGCCATTAAGGCAGATTATGCGCATGGCTGGTTTAATGTACCCTATATCCGGGGATCGAAGCTGCACGCAAAATCCGTTTATGTGCGGTTGGGAAAGCCGGCTTCCCCGATTCAGGTACAGGCGGGAATTAACCATCAGGTGCAGTGGGGTGGTTATGCCGCGTATCTGAAGGATTCGCCCCTGGCGGTCAACGGAAAGCTAACCTCCAACTTCGGTGATTACTGGCGGAGTGTGGTCCTGAGCCTGATTCCGCGCGACCTGGGAAATCCGCGTTATACCAGCTTCGACGCTGCCAACCGGATCGGGAATCACCTCGGCACCGTTGATGTCGGGGTGGATGTACGACGTCCCTTCGCTAACTGGTTTATCTATCACCAGCATCCCTACGAAGATGCCAGCGGCTTAAGCGGCCGGAATATCCCGGACGGGTTGTATGGTGTTCGCTGGCAAAACGGCCGGTTACCGGCTGGCCGGAAACCGGTCTGGCAGTGGAAGCGCATCGTTGGCGAGGTGCTTTCTACGAAAAGTCAGTCGGGGCCTTACTTTTCCCAGCCGGGGCAATCCTACAAAGGGGCTGATAATTATTACAATCATTCCCAGTACATTGAAGGGTGGTCTTACCTCGGGCAAAGCCTTGGTACACCGTTGATCATGCCGCGTTATGAGCTGACGGAGACGGCACGGCAAAGTGATCTGTTCTTCCCCGATAACCGGCTGATTGCGTACTACGTGGCTTTCGATGCTTTGCTGCGTGAACGGATAACCGTTACGGGCAAATTTTCCTACAGCCGTAATGCAGGGTCTTACGTAAGCCCGTATCCGATGGTGCTCAGCCAGTTTTCGGCCGCGCTACAGGTAACAGCGCCGGTAACACCATCAAACCGCCATCAACTATATGTGGCCGTAGCAACTGATCAGGGGAGCTTGCTGGCCCGACAAACAGGAATAGTCCTTGGATTTCAGACCTATCCCTTCAAATTGCCCGTCAAACGGGAGGCAGCCGACCGAAAGGATAAGTAACCTGTTTGCTTTGAAAAGTTATATATGCTGAGATTTCTGGCTGACTATTTTGTTAATGTTAAATCGGGGTAAATGAATTCTTAAATGCTTGATATTTAAGAAAAAGTGGCGTAATACGGTATAGGTAGCTTTGCGGTGCTATTAATCGATAACCTAAATATTATGCTAAAAATTTACTTCACAGGTAATGAAGCGTATGGCCTCCGGCGTGTTATGCTGTCATTACTGCTAACGTGTCTGGTCGCACTGCAAACCTACGGGCAGTCGGTGACCGGCCGTGTACTGGCAGAAGATAATCAGCCAATGCCCGGCGTTTCAATTGTCGTGAAAGGAACATCGACTGGTACGACTACCCGGGCAGACGGTACGTATACACTCAACGTTACGGACCGGAATGCCGTGCTGACGTTTTCCTTTATCGGCTACGAAACGCAGGAGCTTAAGGCCGGCAATCAGTCGGTTATTAATGTTACGATGAAGACGGGTACGCAAACGCTGTCCGAGTTGGTCGTGACTGCCTTAGGTATTAAGAAAGATGTGCGTCAGACGGGGGTTGCTATTCAACAGGTAGACGGTGCGTCGCTGATCAAAGCGCGGGAGCCAAACCCGATTAATAACCTGGTCGGTAAGGTAGCCGGTCTGACCATCGGCGCGAGTGCTGAGCTGCTCCGCAAGCCAACCATCTCGCTGCGCGGAAATACAGATGTGCTGTTTGTGGTTGACGGGGTGCCGATCAACTCAGATACCTGGAACATCAGCAACGACGACATTGATACGTATACCGTACTGAAAGGTGCTTCGGCCTCGGCCCTGTACGGGTTCCGTGGTAAAAACGGTGCGATCCTGATTACGACTAAACGCGGTTCGAAAGACAAGCGCGGTTTCTCGGTAGAGGTTAATACCAGCCAGCAACTCGATAACGGCTTTATCGCTATCCCGAAAGTACAAGACGAGTATGGTCCGGGCGACCACGGTGTCTATGCCTTCGGTGATGGTAAAGGCGGTGGTCTGAACGACGGAGACTACGACATCTGGGGGCCTAAATTCCAGGGCCAGCTGATTCCGCAGTATGACAGCCCGATTGTTACCGGTCAGACATTTACGACAAAGTTTGCCAACGGAAACTCGTTCACCAGCAACCGTAAGCCGACGCCGTGGACTGCCCGTGGTAAGGATAACCTGACCCGTTTTCTGCAAACGGGTGTGATTTCGACGAACAACATCGCCGTTTCGTCGACCGGTGAAAAGCATGACCTGCGCTTTTCCATGTCGCAGAACTACCAGCGCGGGTTGGTGCCGAATTCAAAGCTGAACATCACCAACTTTAACATTTCAGCCGGCTATAACTTCTCGAAAAAGCTGCGGTTTGAGTCGAACCTGAACTACAACCGGCAGTATACACCAAACTTCCCGGACGTAAATTATGGTCCTAACTCGATGATTTACAACATCGTAATCTGGGGTGGTGCCGACTGGAACATTGATGATATGAAGCAGATCTGGCAGCCGGGCAAAGAAGGTACGCAGCAGATTTATGCGGAATACCAGCGCTACAACAACCCGTGGTTTATGGCCAAAGACTGGCTGCGGGGGCATTACAAAAATGATATGTATGGCTACACGTCGCTGCGGTACGAACTGGCCGATGGCCTGAACGTGACCGCTAAAACGCAGCTGACAACCTGGAACCTGCTCCGGACTGAGAAATTCCCGTATTCGATGACGGTCTATGGCCGCGAAGAAGCCCGTGGTGATTACCGCGAAGACCGCCGGAACCTGTTCGACAACATCAACCAGGTTTTGTTGCAGTATAACAAGTCGGTTACGAAAGACCTGACCGTTAATGCGCTGGCGGGTGGGGAACTCCGGGTGTTTAACTACAACTCGAATTATGCCAGCACGAACTACCTGAACGTGCCGGGCGTGTACAACTTTGCCAATTCATCAAACCCTGGTCTGTTCAGCAACTTCACGGCTGATATGCGGGTACTGTCTGCCTACTACTCAGCGGACGTTACATTCCGTGACCTGGTGACGCTGTCAACGACCGGCCGTGTGGACAAACTATCGACCCTGCCGAAGTCGAACAACACCTATTTTTACCCGTCCGTTGCGCTGAGTTCAGTTATCTCGGATTATGTGCAACTGCCTGCTGCCATTTCGTTCCTGAAACTGCGCGGTTCGTACGCCAACGTGAAAGACGGTCTGACGCAGTCGACCATCGGTACCACGCCGGGCTTGTCGTTCCCGCTGGGTTACGGTGATAACTATGCATCGTCGTACGGTGGTCCGACCTACCAGAACTCGGCCGTGTATGGCACGGCCCTGGCCTACAACAACAAACCGGCGGCCTACTATACCAACACGCTGAACAACCCGGACATTAAGCCGAACTCAACGTCGCAGACCGAGTTTGGTCTGGATGCACGCTTCCTGCGCAACCGGATCATTCTGGATGCGGCCTACTTCATCAGCAACGATGGCCCGCGGATTTTCAGCCTGCCGATCTCAGGCGTGACGGGGTACAATGATCGCCTCGTAAATGGTATCAAGACGCAGAAGAAAGGCGTTGAAGTATCGGTGACGGGCAAAGCGCTCCGTCTGGAAAACGGCCTGAGCTGGGATGTGGTCGCCAACTACTCAACCTACGTTGAACGGCTGAAGGAAGTTTATCCTGAAGGAGGCATTAATACACTGCAATCCAGCTATTTTGACGGGAGCAGCAGCAGCAACCGGTACCTGAACGCCGGTGACCGTACCGATGCGTTCTACTCGGGTGCCTTTATCCGGACACCGGACGGGCAGTTAATTAACGATGCCGGCGGCCGGCCGATCGTAAATCCGGTGGCTCAGCTGATGGGCTACGTGAATCCAAAGTTTGTGTGGGGAATCAACAACAAATTCGGGTATAAAAACTTCAGCTTCAGCTTCCAGTTCGACGGTCGGGTCGGTGGTGTCATCGCCGATTATGTAAAGCAGAAAACCTATCAGGGTGGCCGGAACATTGAAACGGTGCAGGGCGCGCTGGGGGCTGCACGGGAGAACGACGTACAGAACATCAAATCGTATGTCGGTGACGGGGTAGCGGTAAATGGTACGATCAAGTACGATGCCCTGGGCAACATCACGAACTACGGGGAACTACAGTTCTCGCCGAATACGACCAAAACGTTTGCGCAGGATTACATTGCCCGGGTGTATGGTCAGACGGAAGCCTTCCTGATCAGCCGGACGTTTACCAAGCTGCGTGAAGTAGTGGTCGGCTATTCACTGCCACAGTCGTTGCTGGGCCGGATCGGCGTGAAGCAGGCCACGGTATCGGTGGTTGGCCGTAACTTGCTGTACTTCGCAGCCCGTAAAGACATTGATATCGATCAGTTCGTAACGGGTGGCCGTTCTGACCTGCAGACGCCGACAACCCGCCGGTATGGTATCAACCTGAATCTGACATTCTAAGCCGTTAACAGGCATGGTAATGGTCACATTACTATGCCGTAATTCAATCTGAACGACAATGAAATTCAATAAGTTATATAGTCTGGTTGCTGCGGCTGCATTGTTCACGTTTACCAGCTGCGAGCGCCCATTCGACGAACTCGAAAAAGACCCGAACCGGCCGACTAGCGCCCCCGCCTCACTCGTATTGGGTGGTGTCCTGAATGATGTATACGGGATCTATGGCAGCGGTGCCTGGAACGATTATCAGCGGTATAACCAGTATTACGCCAGTAACTACAACTACTACGCGACCAACGAATATACCTGGACGCAGACCGGTTTTCAGTTTACAACGTTGAAAAACGTGGTAAAAATGGAAGAAGAAGCGAAGAAAGCCGGTTTGCCGGATGTAAACGCCTATTCGGCTATCGGTAAGTTTCTGCGGGCGGTTATGTTTGAGAACATGACCAAACGGGTGGGCGATCTTCCACTGGCGGATGCTCTGAAAGGGCTAGAGAATCAGACACCAAAGTACAATACCCAGAAAGAGGTTTATGTACAGGTGCTCAAGTGGCTCGATGATGCTAACACGGACATGGCCGGCCTGATTGCCAAAGGTGATAACAACCTGCAGGGTGATATCTATTACGGCAACAGCCTGAGCAAGTGGCAGAAAGCGGTCAATGCGTTTAAACTGCGTGTGCTGATCAGTCTGAGTGCTAAAGAAGCGGATACCGATCTGAACGTAAAGGCCCGCTTTGCGGAGGTACTGACCAATCCGGCGAAATTTCCGCTGATGACTGGCGCGGACGATAACTTCCAGTATATCTACAACAACTCGTTCAACAAATACAACCGGAATCCGGATAACTTCGGGCAGAATGCGACCCGCGAGAATATGAGCAGCACCTATCTGGGTACGCTCACCAGCCTGAAAGACCCGCGTACGTTTGTCGTATCAGAACCGGCTTCGGCCAAAATCAAGGCGGGACTTACGCCGACGGATTTTGCCGCTTTCGTGGGTGCGCCGATGGGCGAAGACCTGGCCATTATGTCGTCGAAAGCCAATCAGGGTGAGTATTCGTTCCAGAACCGGAAACACTATTACACCACTTATACCGCCGAGCCGTTTATCATGGTGGGTTATCCGGAAATGCTGTTCAATATCGCCGAGGGTATCAACCGTGGCTGGGCAACCGGAAACGCCGAAAACTACTACACACAGGGCATTCAGTCGTCATGGGCTTTTTATGGCCTGAAAGACGGAGCCAATGATGTGTTCTTCTCGGCTGATGGCGGATATAAGAGCTTTAATACGTATTCGGTAACGGTAAATTATGCCGATTACTATGCACAGTCAGCGGTTAAGTATGCCGGCAACAATACCAGTGGCCTGAAGCAGATTCTGACGCAGAAATACCTGGCCATGTTCCAGCAATCAGGCATGGAAGCGTGGTATAACCAGCGCCGGACCGGTATCCCGACGTTTGATGTAGGTCCGGGTACCGGAAACAGTCAGCGGATTCCGAAACGGTGGCAGTATCCGACAACCGAGGCCGCTTATAACACACAGAACTATAAGGCTGCGATTACCAGTCAGTTCAGCGGCCAGGACGATATCAATGCCTCGATGTGGTTGCTCAAATAATCCAGTAGAACGCTTAACTTGTAAAGGCAGAGCCAGCTTGGTTCTGCCTTTTTTGGATATATAGACTGAATGAGATGCAGGCTTTTATTGTTTAAGTTCTGCATTACCAAAATGAACCGAGAATTGTTTACACCAGATCAACACAAACCGCTGCTGGTCAAGACGGACTGGTGTCGTTAAGTCAATATAAAAATTGCCGTTTGCTGTAAGCCGTTGTACTTCCGTAAAATTCCCGGCTTGAGTATCCGCTGCCAGATAGATACGGAGGTCAGGCCCCCCGTCACTGGTAAAGTTGGTAAAAACAAGGCTTTGTTTTCCTGCCTTTTCATACAGTTTTACTATTCCGCTGACTGAATGTACCCCGTTGCGGAATACGCCTGAGGCGATTAGCTGCCGGCCGGTTGAGTCGAATGTCTGCGACGGGTTCGTCGTGTTGACAGGTACACCTGCACTGCCCAGCGGCGTGAGGTCTTTGGGTTTCACGCAGCTGCCGTAAATCAGGGCCAGCAGGCAGTATACGAAAACTTGTTTCAGCGTGTTCATGCCTGTATTGTTTGTTGATGGATGGGGTTTTACTTCGTTGTTTTCACCGTAAGCCAGTTCTGATCAGCTTTACCAATGTAGGTTTTCTGATCTTTATTCCATGATTCACGGACCTTCGTATTGTAATTCAAATACAACTTCCCGTCTACAATTGTCCAGGCATCGGCTTCGGTTGGGGCTTTATAACCTCTGGACATGCCAAAGGCGCAGTAGCCGCCATATTGGGGTATATAGGTGGCCGGATCAGCCAGGAACGACTCTTTGTTCCGGACGGAGGCAAAGCGCCAGGTTACTCCGCTATGCATAACACTGATTCCGGAATCCCCGCGCGCAGCTTTACCTTCTGTGAAGTAAGATACCGGATCGTACCCGCGCAGGGCTATACCGCCGGGACTAAAAATTTCCGGAGATGGCGCCTCTTTCTGCTGGGCAAAAACGCCTGTTGCAGCCAACAGGATCATAATACATGCGTAGGTAAACCGGATTGTTTTCATTGTTCAGATATTTTGATTGTTGATTGAGATTTATTGCTGATACATGTTTGTTTTTTCGTATGATCGCAGATTCAGAAATTGGGGCAGGGTACACCACACGGCCGGACTTACTGGCAACCGCACCAGCAATACCCGCCAAGCTGTTTGCCGGTGTTTCAGCCCTTCCATAGTATAACACATTGCCATAATGCCATCCCCAGAAAGGTATATCCGGTAACCCGGTTAACCAGATGCATTTTTCCTGGCTCCAACACCTGACAGCGCAGACGATCTGTCAGCCAAGCTACGAGTGCGAGTAAAAGAAACGCTCCGCATCCGGTTGCCATAAAGAAAATGACTTTGGCTTGTGCGGTATGTTCCGGTATTAACGGAGTCAATCCCACCGGTGTATGCGTAAGATAAAGCCAGATGGCTGACCAGAACGGAATCAGCTGCGGATTTGTACCACCCAGTATGAGACCCTGCCGGAATGGACTCGTTTGCCGGATACCGGTTGGGACTGCGTGTACCTGTTTAGATGACCGGAGGGCTGCTATACCGGCCAATATAAGCACAGGTATAGGTAAAAAACGGAATAGTGTTTCCAGGTTCCGGTTGTCGGGCAGCCAGGTAAGGCCGTTGATGGCCAGTGCACTGTACGGGATTTCCGGCAGGCTTCCGCCCAGCGCCAGCCAGAGACCGGCCGAGCGGTTGTACTTCAGGGTGGTGCCGGCCACTGCCAGATTAACCGGGCCGGGGTGTATCGATCCCAGAAAGCTTATCGTTGCTACAACCAGAAATAAGGCGATCATCGTCAATGACTGAGCTGATGTTGAACGGTCGAATACGCAACGCCGAAATGCGGCGGTAACGCGATATGGCAAAAACTGTCCTGAACGGCTACCTGGATAAGCGCCATGTGGTGGATGGCGTGTTCGATGTTGTAGAGGAGTTCCCGGGCAAACGTAGACGGAATCACAATCGGGTTGCCTCCGTCGGCAGACAGGTCGCCCTCAAGCGTTAACGGATGATACAGATCCATATGGAAAATGGCTCTGTCCAGTAGAGACATTCGGTGAAGGGCTTCGCCTATGTCTGTTTCCAGACACAGGTCACGTCGCCGCATATCGTAATTAACGGCGCCGGCCTGTGCACCAGTGACCAGTATATCGAAAAACTCAAGAATGTGGCGGACGTGCTTGCCTATTGTGTTGCCTGATAAAACGACAAGTGGCTGCGCGTATTCTGAATTTGACAATTGACGGAGCAGGCCGTTTAATTGCCGGAAGATATCGGAACTTGACGATTTGATTGACATTACGATCAGAACGATACGTTAGTTAGGAATAGCTTTCCGTTTGGGAAGCGGAATCAGAGCCGACCATTGGGCATAGGTCAGGAGCATAATCAGTGCACAACTCAGGAGTACAACCAGCGCCAGAAAAAATAAATACCCTCCGTCGTCCTGTACTTCGATACCTAGTACGGTAAGATGCGCTCCGATTGCCCCCAGCATGGTCGCTATACCGGTCAGGGCCCCCAGCCAGCTGGTACGGGGAATTAAAAGCAGTACACTGGTAATCAGTTCGGCGACACCCGCCCCGATGCGGCCCCAGGGTTCAATGCCCAGTCTGGAAAAAATGTAGACAGATTCAGGAGCGGCCCCGAATTTGAAGTACAACGTCTGCAGTAAAATAAGGGCTGCAATCAGACGGGCTATCCATAAAATATACAGTCGGCTCTTGTTCATTGGCTCAGGCCGGTTACATTGCACCGGTAATTTTAGTCCAGTTTATAGTTGCCTTGCGGTGGAGGGAGGTTTCGTCTTTATTCCACTTCGTCAGGGTATTATTGAAAAAAGTATGGTAGAACAGAAATAGCTTACCATCGATGATTTTAAACGTTTCAGGGTCGATCTCGACTTTTTCGCCGGAATCACCCATTGCGTATGCACACCAGCCGCCATATTCGGGCTCGTAGCGTTCGGGGTTTGTTTTAAATTCTTTCAGCGTAACAGGTGAGGAGAAGTGATAGACTACGTTCCTGAACGAAAAACTGTAAGCCGGAGACCCTTTTACCGCTTTATGTACTGTAAAGTAGGTAACCGGATCATATCCCTGAATGGCCAGACCGTCTTTGCCCAGGTTGAACTGCTCTTTTCGTTTGGCCGGATTCTGAGCAAACACCATTGTTGCCTGTACGATTGCGATAAACACTAAAAAGACTGGTTTCATGGAAATCTGTGAATTAATTGACGTAACAAGGCTATGTGTATTCTGCCTGCCCCGATATAAAGTCAATTTCTGTTCCATGAGGGACTGATTTTTGTTTTTCTGGATAAGTGTCTGTATTTCAATGGATTATTTTTGTTTTTACTGAGGCAGAGCCTCCCGTGACACGTAGTGCCTTCCGGATATTTCGGGAGCCTTACTAAATGCCGGAAAGATTATTGCAGGCTATCGTATAGATTACCTCTTGTGTTTACCTTGTTGAATACTTCGAAAAGCTGTAAAGGATTCTGACTATGCTCTCTTTTTTTGATGATACTGACGGTGAGTCAACGGTGCAGCCGGTAGTGTTAATTGTTGATGATATGCCAAATAACATCAGCATCCTGTTTGAGGCACTGACGCGGTTAAATTTTAAAGTGCTGGCTGCCAGAGACGGAAAAAATGCTGTGGATCAGGCAAAGATTGCCCGGCCGGATCTGATACTGCTGGACGTGATGATGCCGGGGATGGATGGTTTTGAAACATGCCGCCGGCTCAAACAGGATGAACTGACGTCAGCGATTCCGGTTATTTTTATGACTGCGCTGACGGAAACCATTGATAAGGTTAACGGATTCAACATCGGCGCTGTTGATTATATAACCAAACCTTTTCAGTTGGGGGAGGTAGTGGTACGAATCAGAACCCATCTGAAAATAAGGAGCTTACAGCAGGAGCTGGAGCGCCTGAATACGGAGCTTGAAGCCCGGGTTGCCGAGCGGACAGCTTCGCTGACAAAAGCACTTGCTGAGGTTGAGCAGTTGAAAACGCAGCTGCAAACCGAAAATACCTACCTGCGGGATGAACTGCATCAACTTACTAATTTTGATGAAATCGTCAGCCGGAGCAGGCCGTTCAGCCACGTTTTACGGCAGATTGAACAGGTCGCCCCGACACACTTTACCGTAATGATTCTCGGGGAGTCCGGTACAGGGAAGGAACTGCTCGCCAGGGCTGTTCATAATCTGTCGCCCCGTAAAAAAAAGGCACTGATCAAGATTAATTGTGCGGCTCTGCCGGCAAATCTGATTGAAAGTGAGTTGTTTGGTCATGAAAAAGGAGCATTTACCGGCGCGGCAAATCAGAAAACCGGGCGTTTTGAACTGGCCGACGGGGGAACGATCTTTCTGGACGAAATCGGGGAAATGCCGCTTGACCTGCAGCCAAAATTGCTGCGCGTTCTGCAGGAAGGTGAATTCGAGCGGATCGGGGGAAACAAAACGATTAAAGTGAATGTCCGCGTCATTGCCGCCACTAACCGGGATTTGGAGAAAGAGGTGCAGGCGGGGAAATTCAGGGAAGACTTATATTACCGCTTGTGTGTATTCCCGGTCAAAAGCCTTCCGTTGCGGGACCGGAAAGAAGATATTCCGCTGCTGGTCAGCCATTTTTGTAAAAAGCACGGGCCCGGTATCGGAAAAATAATTGATACGGTTCCGGAAGAGGTCATCACTGCGCTGACCGGTTATCACTGGCCGGGAAACATCCGCGAGCTGGAGAATGTAATTCAGCGGGCATTGATTCTTTCGCCGGGAAAAAAACTGACATTAGGCGATTGGGTCTGGAGCAGGCCGTCTCTGTCAAAGCCGGAGGGCTTTGTGACGCTCGAAGACCACGAACGGGCATATATCACACAGGTGCTTGAGTATACACACTGGAAAGTAAGTGGCAGGAACGGCGCTGCCGAAATTCTGGACATTATCCCGACGACCCTTGATTCAAGGATGAAAAAACTCGGTATCAAACGACCCTGATCTCTTCCGAAAAAACGTAAAACTTCCGGAATATCGTAAATTTCGTAGTCCGGTTTTTACGAAGAACTGCCTGAAGCCTTCATTCTGAGCGTTTCAGGCAGTTCTTTTTTCAGGTACATCAATTGCCGCGACACATCATGAAAAGACAAACGCTACGATGTGTACAGCAACCTATCTTCCTTTCCGGTCAGACGGCTTTATCCTAACACACAGCCGTGATGAATATACCGCACGGCAACCGGCCGTTCCGCCGCAGATATATGACTATAGTGGTCAATCCCTTGTTTACCCCGAAGACCCCCGCAGTGGCGGGACCTGGATTGCCGGAGGACTTCAGCGGTTGGTATGTTTACTGAACGGAGCCTTTACGGCCCATGTTTCCCGGCCGCCCTACAGGCACAGCCGGGGGCTTGTACCGCTGCATGTGTTTGACTACAGCGCTGTGAGTGATTTCTGCCACAGCTATGATCCCGAAGGTATTGAACCGTTCACACTTATTCTGGCAGAGGCAGAGGCACTGACGGAGTTCCGTTGGGATGGCCGGTCGAAGCATGTCCTGGCCTTACATCCGCGCAGAGTATATATCTGGTCTTCGGCCACGTTGTATACGCCAAAGAGCGTGCGCCGGCGGGAACAGTGGTTCCGGAACTGGCTGAGCAGTGTAGATGAGGTTGATGTGAGTTCCATCCGGAATTTTCACCTGAACGCAGGTAAGGAGGATCCCGAAAATGCGCTGCTGATGAACCGTACTAACAGGCTGAGGACGCTGAGCCTGACCAGTCTTGTACAACAACCGGGTGAGCCATACATGCTATACACCGATTTGTTACAGGGTGAATCTGTTTCTCTCCGGCTTAACCAACACGACTATGTCATCCGTTAGCGTAGATAAATCCGGAAAAACCGGCGGGCAACCGGGAGATTCTCCGTTGTTTAATCAGGTCCGTAACCGGCGGGAGCGCCTGTTGGACAGTCTACGGACTACACCGTTCCTGATCCGGTTATCGGCCTGGGAATACTGGCCGTTCAGCGTGGTATATATACCGGTTTTTGTCTACTGGTTATGGCTTTCGCTCCGGGCCCGTTCCTTATTTTTTTTCTCGGCATCCAATCCTTCCATCGAAACCGGCGGGTTGCTGGGAGAATCCAAATGGGCTATTTTAAAGAAAATAAACCCGGCGTTTCTGCCACAGACCCTGTTTGTCAATGTAGCCGATACGTCGGCAGAAGCACTGGAATTTATTGTGAAAAGCCGGTTCCGGTTTCCAATAATTGCCAAGCCGGATGTAGGGGAACGGGGCTGGCGGGTTGAAAAAATAAATACAACCGATGAGCTACAGGATTATGCCCGGACTGCACCGGGAAACTTTCTGATTCAGGACTATGTGGATGAACCCCTTGAATTCGGGGTATTTTACTATCGTTTTCCCGGTAAGGCGCAGGGCGTTGTATCGTCCATTGTGCAGAAGGAGTTTCTGAGCATCCGGGGGGATGGCCAAACCTGTATCGGTGACCTGATTCTGCGGAATAGCCGGGCGGTTTTGCAGCGTAAAGCGTTGGAGAACAAATATGGAAAGCACCTGCAGGACGTATTGGCGGACGGGCAGGTGCTTGAACTGGTGGCCATCGGCAACCATAGCCGGGGGACTAAGTTCCTGAATGCCTGTAGCCTGATTTCACCGCATGTCACCCGGTTGTTTGACGGCATCAGCCGCGATGTTGACGGTTTTTACTTTGGCCGGTACGACATCCGGTGCCGGTCAATCAGCGACTTATCGACCGGCGAACACCTGCGCATTATGGAGCTGAACGGTGCCGGTGCCGAACCTGCCCATATTTATCACCCCGGTTTTCCGCTCTGGCGGGCCTGGCAGGTGTTACTGTTCCACTGGAAAATACTCTTTCAGATCAGCCGCGAAAACCACCGGCGCGGTTATGCGTACATGACGCTGAGCGAGGCCCGGGTATTCTGGAACAAAAGCAGATCAAAACACAAGCCGCTATGATGAATCCTGAAAAAACGTTGTGCTTTGCAGGCCTGACAGTTTTAATTACAGCCGGTCCGACACAGGAACCGATTGACCCTGTACGCTATATCAGTAACCGGTCGAGTGGTAAAATGGGATACGCCCTGGCCAGCGTTTTTGCGCAGGCCGGGGCGGAGGTGATTCTGGTCAGCGGGCCGGTTAATCTGACGATTCAGCATGAGTCGGTTACCGTTGAGCCGGTCACGACCGCACATCAGATGTATGAGGTGTGTTCGCGTTATTTTGCGAAGGCTCAGCTGGTTATCTGGGCAGCGGCCGTCGCTGATTATACGCCGAAGATGGTAGCAACCGGCAAACTCAAAAAGAAAACGGCTGAATTTGTGCTTGAACTCGTCAAAACCGTTGATATTGCTGCAACACTCGGGGCTCAAAAACGCAGTGATCAGTTTATCACGGGATTTGCGCTCGAAACTGACCACGAAAAGGAACATGCGCTGGCTAAGCTTACCGGAAAAAACCTTGACCTGATTGTGCTGAACTCCATGCGGCATGAAAGCGCCACCTTTGGCTTCGATACAAATCAGGTTACCCTTTTTGACCGTTACGGGGGGGAGACCGCTTTTCCGCTTAAGTCCAAGAACGAAGTGGCCCTTGATATTGCCACTGCCATTTACGAACGATTCATCGGTATACACAAAGACTGAAAAAAGGGGCATTCCTTGCCGGAGTGCCCCTGATTGCATTAAACCTGTTCTGAAATAGTAAGTTAAGTAACAAAATCTATGTGCTTACCCAACGGGAACGTGTATTGTCAGACTGCCGGATTGATCAAAAATGATAGGCGACGGCCAGCATTGGCATCAGATTTTTTGTCCGGTACCGATCATTGTCAAAGATAAGCTTCTTTTTTGTCTGGTATTCATTAAACTGGAAGTTAACACCAGCCCGCAGGCTAAGTTTCGGGGCGACGGTATAGCGTACATACGCCTCGGAATTCAGACTGCCAATGTCGCTGTCGCTGATCAGCAACAGATTAAATGCTGTCGGACGGGCTTGCTGGCCTGAGCCGGTCAATGCCGCCCGCCCGGGGCCTTTTGAGGTAAACGTGCTGTTCCGGAGGCTGCCAAAACTAAAGCCGATACCATCAATATTGAAACCGGCAGCTACTTTCCGCGACAGCGCATATTCCAGGTGAATACTGATATTTAATGAGTTAATTTGTGTTGACGGAAACTTCAGGGTATCAATATTCTGAACCAGGTCTTCACTGAACAAGGCAAAAATGCTGTGTTTCCCTGACGTCAGACGGGCGGGAGCCGTCCGGTAAGTGGTATTGTTACCGAAGGCCGAGGTAAACCGGAGGCCGTAGCCGATCCGGAAACGGTTCTGCCTGCCTATGCCATGCAGCCTGCTGACTGACAGGGCCGTGGTGGTAAAGTTTCCTTTCGTTGCGAAGCTAAGGTCGATACTTTGATTAATTTTTGCCGGTAGCGGCGGACCGGGTTGCTGTGCCATGCCTGAAAACGGGAACGCACATAGTATCCCGGCCGCACAAAATAGTCTGATCATACACTTTACGTTTAATAAGGATCTTAATGACAGCCAATCGTTTCCAAACACTATGCCGTATGTCTTTTTCTGAGAAGTAGTTGTCTGGCAGGAGATTGAGGCGCTTTTTGATGAATGGCTACCGTGCCTGTTCTGCATTGTTTCTGATATTTCGGAAAACCTCTGACATATCAGAAACAGCCCTCGCCGGCAACTGCCGGCGAAGGCGTACAGGGCCGGAAAAGGATTGATACCGGATGGTCTGAAACTTGTGAACCCACTGCTATGAGAATCTTTGTGCTGTTAATTTATGTACTGCTGATAAGCTGCGGACCGGGTAATGCCCAGCCGAAAGGCTTACCCTTCATTCAGCACTACGCGCCCAGAAACTACGGGGCACACCCCGAGAACCGTGCGATCTGTCAGGATCAGCGGGGTGTTTTATATGTCGGGAATCAACACGGTGTTCTGGAGTATGACGGCAGCACCTGGAATGTAATACCCGTACAGGGGCAGGTAGTCAGGGCTGTAGCTGCCGATACCGCCGGAATGGTCTACGTCGGCACTGATACGGATATCGGTTTTCTGGAGCATACTTCGTCGGGCCAGACGGATTATAAATCACTGAAAAAATACCTGCCGTCCTCATCGGCACCGCCCCGGAAAGTAACCCGTGTGTTTGCGACCGGATACGGGGCATTCTATTGTACAGATAGCGGGGTATTCCAGTGGAAACCGGCGAAGAACGGCCGGCAAACGATCAGAACCTGGTTACCGGCCGGCGAAACCGGCATTCGCCGGGCACATGTTGCCGGTGACTATCTGATGATTCAGGGCCGGAGCGGCCGGTTGTACCGGACTGATCTGCGCGGGAGTTCTCCTTTACGGCCGATGGCAGGTACTGAGAAACTGGTACCTGAGCTGGTGGAGGGCATTTTGCCGTACCCTTCCGGAAACCGCCTTTTGCTGGTAACCTGTCACCACGGACTGTTCGTCTATACGCCGGAAACGGCTACCATACCGGCCTCATTAAACCGGTTGCAGACAACTGCCGAAAACTGGCTCACCTCCGCGCGGGTCTTCAGGGCATTGTGTATCCATGATCCTAAAGCCAATACCTATGCCTATGTGATCGGAACGGCACGGGGAGGCGTACGGATTTTTGATGAACAGGGGCGTCAGCTACAGCAGATTGATGAAAGTAACGGTCTGCGGCGGAATGCCGTACTGAGTTTATTTTATGACCGTGAAAAATCACTCTGGGTCGGTACCGGCAGTGGTCTCGACCGGGTCGAGTTCAGTTTGCCGGTTACCCGGTTCGATCACACGTTCAATGTCCGGTCAACGGTCTGGGCTATATGCCGCCACAATGGCATTTTATATATAGGAACCAGTCTGGGACTGTTTGCCTGGAGTGATACCGACCGTCAGTTTGTTGCCATACCGGGCGCAGACGCCAGCTGCCGGACCATTCTGGTGGCCGGCGAGGATATTCTGGTTGGTGCCGCAGGCTTTATCTGGCGGGTGCGTAACCGGAAAATCCTTGCGTCCCTGTCCACGGAAGGGCAGACGGTGAACAGCCTGCTGGCCGTCACGCCCGATAGCCTGCTGGCTGCCCGGAGTGACGGCCTGACATGGTATGTCTCCGGCGGCGGGCCCGGTCGTCGGGTGGCTGGTGACTTAGGGCAGACGGAATGTGTTTCGCTGGCAACCGACGCACAGCGTGTGCTTTGGGTCGGTACCGCTTACAAGGGGTTTTACCGGTTAACGCCCGGAGCTTCCGGTACGTATGCTGTAAAACCAGTCTCTGTACGTAACAAAAAAGAGGATAGTGCACCGGGAAACTATGTCTATAAAACGAGGTACGGTTTGCTGTTTGTTTCGGGCGGGCAGGCCTGTTATCCGGATTCCCGGCGGCAGACACTTACCCTGCATAAGCTCCCCGGCATCGAAAAGATCGGCTCACTAACCGGCAGAGACGGACTTGATGCACCCGGGATTGCTGAAGATGCGTCGGGTAAAATCTGGTTCGCCAAACCGGCAATTGCCTTGTATCCCCGGCAAAAGGCAGGAAAGGTTGTAAACTGGCAGGTCGATAGCCTGAGTCTGAAACCCATCCGGCGGGGCGGGTATGCCGTGTATCCCGAAGCAAACGGGTTGGTTTGGGTGGGTACGGATGAGGGACTATTCCGGTATGACGGGGCACAGATGACAATGCCTCCGGATTTTCCGGCGCTGATCCGTTCGGTACGGGTCCTGAGTAATGATTCCGTTCTATACGGCGGGGCGGGTATCGGACCCACGCTCAGAATTCCGTACCGGTTCCGTGATTTGTCTTTTCAGTGTGCGGCTACCAGTTTTGTCGGCGATGATGCCAACGAATTTCAGTTCCGGCTTGTGGGCAATACCCGGATGCCGGAAGATTCAGTCTGGACAAAGTGGAGCCGTGAAACAACGAAGGAATATACCAACCTTCCGGTGGGTAAGTACACGTTTGCGGTGCGCGCCCGGGATGCTTACGGGCAGCTGAGCCGCGAAAGTATGCTTTCCTTTACCATTGAGCGCCCGTGGTATATGACGATCTGGGCGTATCTTTTTTACGCGCTGATTTTCTGCCTGCTGATTTTCGCACTGGTCCGTATGTATACCCGGCGGCTTACGCTTGAAAAAATCAGGCTGGAAACCGTGGTTCAGGAGCGTACGGCAGAAGTGGTCCGCCAGAAAGAAGAGCTTTCCGGCCAGGCAGAACGGCTACAGATCGCCAAGGATCAGGCAGAAAGCGCCAACCGCGCAAAAAGTGAATTTCTGGCAACGATGAGTCATGAACTGAGAACGCCGCTGAACGGTATTCTGGGGTTTGCTCAGTTACTGCAGCGTGACACCGGTTTATCCGGGCAACAGCAACGGGGGGTAGGGGTAATCCGGAACAGTGGCGAGCATTTGTTACGACTGATCAATGAAGTGTTAGACATTGCTAAAATAGAGGCGCGGCGGTTTGAGTTTGAGCAAGCTACGGTAAACCTGTCCCTGATCCTTGATAACCTCGCCGCCGAATTTACGCTCCGGGCACGTCAGAAAGGGCTTGTATTTGTGTATACAAGCGCGTCATCCATTCCGGAATGGGTCATCACAGACGAAAAACGGTTCATCCAGATCTTAAATAACCTGCTCGGAAATGCGATTAAATTTACCGCAACGGGAACGGTCGGGCTTACCGTTTCTGCCTATAATCTGCGCCCTGATCAATGCCGCCTGATGGTCAGGGTCAGCGATACCGGAACCGGTATTCCCGCTGAACGGATCAGCGAAATTTTTCAGCCTTTTTTTCAGGTGCGCGACGGACGGTTGTTTACGGAAGGAACGGGACTCGGGCTGGCCATTTCAGATCAGTTAGTGCGTCTGATGGGCGGTGAACTGACCGTAGCCAGTTCGCCGGGCAAAGGTAGTACCTTTACCGTGACGATTCCGCTGGCAGTCCCTCCGGCAAGTCTTCCGGAAAACGTGTATGGCCGTAAACCAGCTGTACAGCCCGCCGGCTATGCCGGCCCCAAGCGCCGTATACTCATCGTGGATGATCATCCTGATAACCGGTTGATGCTGCTGACGTTGCTGGAAAGCCTTGGATTTCGGGTGGAGGAGGCCGCCGACGGAAAAACTGCCGTTGACGCTATTGCCGCTTCTTTCGGCGGCGATGATAAACCAATCGATCTGGCGTTTATGGATCTGGTCATGCCCTCCCTGAGCGGATTTGATGCCTTGCAGCTGATCAGGGCTAATCCGCTGACAGCGGGATTGACGGTAATTGCCTTTTCAGCCAATGTATTCGAACAGAATCAGCAACGGACAATGGCTGAGGGATTTGATGATTTCATTGCCAAGCCTGTAGATATAGCCCATTTGCTGCAGAAACTGGAGTCTCATCTGGGACTGGAGTGGGTTTATAGCAGCCAGACGGAACCGGGAGCGATACCGGAGCCGGAACCCGGCGGCGGTGCCGTACCGGACGAAGAAACCGTTGCCGGATTACTGCATCTGGCCCGGCAGGGCGACATCGGAGGCTTGCAGCAAGCGCTCAACAAACCGGAGCTAACGCAACCGCAGTTTGCGGAGTTTGTAAAACCGCTGCGGGTTTGGGTGGCTGAGTTTGATACGCAACAGATCCGGATGTATCTGGAAACAGCCGGGCGAACGCAGGAGGCGCAATAGATCATGACATTTCGGGGGAGTTCTGAAATGCCGTAAGGCGGTTCGTGGTCTTCTGACTGAAAATGCCTTTTTCCGGCCGGACAGGTGGTTTCCGGGCTTTTTCTGCTCTGGAATGGTTTTGGCAAACTAACCGGCAAAACATAACAGAAAGTGTATGAAAACGACTTTGTTGACACTGCTTGGTGTACTTGTAGGGTTAGTAGCTGCCGCACAAACGCAATGGAAGCCGGGGACGGCAACCGTTTCGTTCCGGATTAAAAATGCGGGTCTGACGGTAAACGGTACGTTTGGCGGATTTCAGGGACAGCTTTTTTTTGATCCGGCCAACCCGGAGAAAAGTACACTGCTTGCTTCCGTTGATGCGAAAACCGTTGATACCGGGATTGGTCTGCGGAATGACCATCTGCGGAAAAAGGAATATCTGGATGTAGCATCCTTCCCGCGGATTACCCTGAAATCAACGCGGATTACGGCCCGGGGAAACGGTATGTATACCGGCACATTTGAGCTGAATCTGAAAGGAGTGACTCGGCCGGTCTCCTTTCCGTTTACCTGCACAAACGGCACCTTTGACGGAGAGTTCAAAATAGACCGGCGTGATTTTGGGGTCGGTAAAAACAGCCTGGTTATGGGCGATGAGGTGACGATCACGATTCACGTTCAGTCGGTGCCGGTTTCGTCGGTGGCAGATGCAAAATAGTGATGACCATGCCTGACACAGTCGGTTATATTACCGCAATCGGGACTGCAGTGCCCGGCTATAGGTTTGCGCAGATGCAGCTGGCCTTAAACTTACCAAACACGGATAGCTGAATGAAATAGCGGATAAGCCAGGTCAGTGGTAAGTGCTGGAAAATTAGTCTGGTAGTTTATCGTGACAAACCTTACGTATGACCTGCTTGTATGGGCTATGCCGCTATTTTGTCTTTTTGAACGATCCATTTGAACGAAATTGCCGTATTTTGTTTGATAAAGGCAGAATATGATGCGTTTTATTTACCTTTTTTTCTTTTTACCATACTTATTATATGCCCAACAGGCACCGCTGGGAAAGGGCTGGCAGGAACTGACCATTTCTGACGGCTTGTCACAGGGAATGGTGTTTGATAGTAAGCAGGACCGGAAGGGTTTCATCTGGATAGCAACCAAAGACGGCCTCAACCGCTACGATGGATATAACTTCAGGGTATTTACTCCCGACACCTACAATCAATACAGTCTCTCTGACGAAAACTGTACCTCGCTGTTAATCGACCGGCATGACCGGCTGTGGGTGGGCACGCTGAATCACGGGCTAAACCTGCTGGATACCAAAACCAGCCGGTTTTATCATCTCAATATTCTGGATCAGAATGCCGGAAAGTCAGGCAATTACGAAGTGCGCTGGATCAGCGAAGATCCGGAAGGCCATCTTTGGGTAAATACCAATAAAAACCAGTTGTTTCAGATTACACTCCCGCCGGCGCTGCGGTCCGGCTTTCCGGATACCGCCAATTTCACCAGTCAGGTGCAGATCAGGCAGTTCTCCCTGCCGGATAAGGATTTAGACGGGCGTATTTATTATGCAGACTACCAGCCTGACGGGCAGGCAACGCTGGGATCAACCTATGGGATGTACCGCCTCAACTGGCGGAATCCGGCCGGGCTCACACCGGTTTCGCGGGTTTTGCCACATAGTGCTTTTGATGCCAGCGGGGATATTTCCGTCGGTGGATACTGGTTTACGGCCACTGTGACCGCTATACACGGATGGTATAAAGGTCAACATACCGTCATTCCGTTCGGGGATAGTCAGAAATTTCCGGCTAAGGTTCTGGTGATCAGTCCGCAGAAAGTCGCTGTTTTTTCGCGGAGCCTGCTCTGGATTATGTCGCCCGACGAACTCTTCCGGCAGAAACGTCTGGATGCCGCCAATGCGTTCAGCCAGCTTCCTCAATCCTACTACATCACATCCTTGATGGTTGATCAGAACGGGCTGATCTGGGTCGGAACGGCGGGGTATGGATTACTGAAATTCGACGCCACTGTAAAGAATTTCCGGACGTATCTGCCCCGGTTGTCACTTTCGTATTTACTACAGGATCAGCAAAAACGCATCTATGTCCGGCAGGGATTTGATTTCGGTGAGATTAGCTTTTCCGCAAACCGGTTCAGGAATCTGACCGGTCCGCCGTTTGGGCTGCCCGTTGAGCTGCGACATTACATCATACAGGATTCCGGTGGGCATTTCCGGGTGCTTGCCGAAGGAAATACCCCTTATCAATACGAGTTGAAAGAATATACCCCGGACTGGCAGCTTCGGAAACGGGTGCTATTACCGGCAGGTGTCCGGGCAGGGGCCTTTGTTGGTACTCATGCGATTGAAGATACCTACAAACAACTTTGGTTTGGTATGGCCGACGGGAAGATACTGCGGTTCGATCCGGTTTCGGAACAGTTCCGTACCTACAGCTATGCGCATCTGCTGCCGCAGGGCGGGGCCATCACCGAAACCTATTTTCTGCATGTAGATCAGGCCGGCACACTCTGGATATGTACCAATAAGGGCCTGATCCGTACCGACAACCCGTTTCAGCAACCCCGTTTTTCACTTTACCGCAAGAGTGAGACCGACCGCAACAGCCTGAGTCATGATGTGGTGTCGTGTGCCGTGGATGACCCCTATGAACCTGGCCGCTACTTATGGGTGAGTACCAAAGGCGGCGGGCTGAATAAGTTTGATAAGTCAACCGGTCGCTTTACCCATCTGACCGGGGCCGACGGATTGCCGAACAAGGTTGTGTACGGCATCCTGACCGATGAATTCAAAAACCTCTGGATGAGTACCAACCGCGGGCTTTCCTGCTATAACCCAACCCGTAAGGTGTTTCATAATTATGCCAAAAGTGACGGATTGCAGGACGATGAGTTTAATACAGCCTCTTTTCTGAAACTGCCATCGGGGGAGCTGCTGTTCGGGGGCGTAAACGGGCTGACGGTTTTCAGGCCTGCCGATATTGTCGGGAAGGCAACCCGGCTGCCGGAGGCGCGTATTATCGGTCTTTTGGTCAATAACACGCCTGTCAAACCCGGTGGCGGCGTGTTACAGGAAGGTATTGAGTATACCCAACAGCTCGACCTTACTCACGATCAGAATATTCTGACGCTGGAATTCGGCCTGACCGATTACCGGAATCCGGTTAAAAACCGGTATCGGTATCGTCTGGCGGGGACTGATAACCGGTGGACAGAAGCGGGGACGAACCGGTTTGCCAACTATACGCATCTGCCCGACGGAACCTATAGGTTTCAGATGTCAGGTTCTGCCGATGGTGAAGTCTGGAGTAAACCGGTGACGCTGGAAATCCGGATTCACCCGCCGCTGTACCGGACATGGTGGGCCTATCTGTGTTATCTGACCGGCATCGGCATCGTGATCTGGCAGATTGTACGGGTTCGGACGCAGCGGCTGCTGCTGGAGCAGCAGGTTGCCTTTGAACAGCAGGTTGCCTTTGAACAGCAGGAGGCGGGTCGTCTGGCGGGGCTGGATGCGCTGAAAACCCGCTTTTTTACCAACATTTCGCACGAGTTCCGCACGCCGCTGACGCTGATGCTGGGACCGTTGAGCAACCGCCGGACGCAACCGCCGGGTGAGGCGGAACTGTCGATGATGGAACGCAACAGCCGCCGGTTGCTGACCCTGATTAATCAGTTGCTCGACCTGAGTAAACTGGAGGCCGGTAATATGCGGGTAGACACCGGGGTGTTCGATGTAGCGGCGTTTTTCCGGACCCTGGCCAGTTCCTGCCAGTCACTGGCAGACAGTAAGTCGATCCGGTTCGTGGTGGATCAGCGACCGGCGTCGTTTGTGGCCGTAGCCGACCGGGATAAACTGGAAAAGATAGTAACTAACCTATTGTCGAACGCCTTTAAATTTACCCCGGCGGGCGGAGACGTCCGGCTGGAAGTGGTCTGTCAGGAGGCTGATTCACGGCTGGAATTGACCGTTTCAGACACCGGTATCGGGATACCGGCGGCGCATCTGCCCCGCATCTTTGACCGGTTCTATCAGTCGGATACCGGAGAAACGGGGAAAGCAGGTCGTTCCTATGAGGGGACGGGGATCGGTCTGGCGCTGGTTCACGAGCTGGTCACGGTGCTGAAAGGTACGGTCAGTGTCCGCAGCACCGAAGGGCAGGGGACTACATTTCAGGTCGTTCTGCCGCTGACACCGGCCGATCCGCCGGCTGGATTCGCAGACCAGGCTGAGGAGACAACATTAGGACTGAACCTGCCGGATCCGGTCCCGCCGGTAGCGGATACTGAACCGGTGAATCCGTCTAGCGACAAGATGCTGCTGATTGTTGATGATAATGCCGATATCAGGGCGTTTTTGCGGTCCTTGTTTGCAGCGGAGTATGTGATTATAGAGGCCGAAGACGGGCAGCAGGGACTGGAGAAAGCCACGGAGCTGACGCCTGATCTGGTGATCTGCGATCTGATGATGCCGCGGCTGGACGGCTTCGGCTTTTGCCGGCAGATAAAGACGCAGGAAGCAACCAGCCATATTCCGGTTATTATGCTGACGGCCCGGGCGACCGTCGAAGACCGGATTGAAGGCTTCGGGCTGGGGGCCGACGAGTACCTGACCAAGCCGTTTGATGCCGCCGAAATCCGGGTACGGGTGCATAATCTGCTCCGGCAGCGCGAGCGGTTGAGGCAGTATTTTCAGGCACTCCGGCAGACAAAGCCTGAACCGGTGTCTGAGCGGTTGGTCGCGGTGGAAAACGGCTTTCTGGAGCGGGTAGCGACTCTGGTTCAGGCCAACCTGAGCGATAGCGCCTTTGATGTGGAGCAACTGGGCAGGGAGCTGAATCTGAGTCCGCGGCAGCTGGTGCGTAAACTTAAGGCACTAACGGGGGAGACGGTTGTTGAGTATATCCGCAACCGTCGTCTGGAGCGGGCCGGGGACCTGATCCGGCAAGGGAAGCTGAGCATTTCTGAGGTAGCATATCAGGTGGGTTTTGAGAGTCTGTCATATTTTACCCGCAGTTTTCAGGAGAAATACGGAGTACTGCCCTCCGCCTATACCGGCGAGCACGGGGATGCTGCATAAGTAACCGTTATTGGTTAATGATTCTATTAAGACCCCGTTTCGGGGTCTTTTTTTTGCCTGAAAAGCAGGGATGTCCGAAATGAGCAAAAGGATGTCCGAAATGGATTAAAGCCGTGGGAGCGCTGTGCTGCTTATTTGTAGCCATGAAACAAACCCTTTTTCTCCGGTAATCCAATGGTAAACCGATACCTTCATTTGATCACCAGCCTGCGTTGTGTCGCTTTCCGGCTCCTGCCGGTTGTGCTGCTGTTGTTGACCCTCACCACTGCTGCTCAGACACCTGATTTGCTGATCAGGGCCGGAAACATAAATGGTGAAGAGGGAGTTGCTATTGCTAAAGATGCTTCGGATAATATATACATTACCGGCAGCTTTAGTGGGGTAGTGACCTTTGGCAGTACTACACTTACTTCTGCCGGGTCCGGTGATATTTTTGTAGCTAAATATTCAGCAGCAGGATCACTACTTTGGGCTTTGCGCGCGGGTGGTGATGAATTGGATGTTGGTAACGGGATTACCGTAGACAACAGCGGAGTTTATATTACGGGACGTTTTGAGGGTATAGCTAATTTTAATACGCCTTCAAATCCCGCCAGTAACACGCTGATTTCAGACGGAGATTCGGATATTTTCGTTGCCGGTTTTGATGTCAACACCGGGCAGCTACTATGGGCGCAGCGCGCGGGTGGTAGTAAATCTGATAATGGCAAGGGGATCACCGTCTATAATGGTGGTATCTATGTCACCGGAAGCTTTTCCGGCACGGCCAATTTCAATACACCTTCCAGCCCGACAAGCCATACACTTGTTTCAACAGCACAAGACCAGGGCCTCATTGGAGATATATTTGTGGCCAAATACGATGCTGCCGGGACCGTGCAATGGCTCCGGCGCGCTGGAGGTGAGTATAATAACTCTAATATCGGGATTACCGCAGATATCAGCGGTGTCTATGTCACCGGAAGCTTTTCCGGCACGGCTAATTTTAATACCCCTTCTGACCCAGCCAGTAACACACTTATTTCAGCAGGCCGGAATTTGGACATATTTGTGGCCAAATACAATGATGCCGGCATGGTGCAGTGGCTCCGGCGCGCCGGAGGTAGTGGTTCTGATGTTGGCCTGAGCATTACTGTAGCTAATAGCATGATCTATGTCACAGGACAAATTCAAAATATCGCTAATTTCAATACCCCTTCCGACCCCGCCAGTAACACACTTATTTCAGCAAGCCCGAATACAGACATATTTGTGGCCAAATACAATGCTGCCGGCATGGTGCAGTGGCTCCGGCGCGCCGGAGGTAGTGCTTCAGATTACGGCACCGGGATTGCGGCGGATATCAGTGGTGTCTATGTCTCAGGGCAATTTACCAATATCGCCGATTTCAATACCCCTTCCGACCCCGCCAGTAACACACTGGTTTCATCAGATTTAGATACGGAAATATTTGTGGCCAAATACGATGATGCAGGCATGGTGCAGTGGTTCCGGCGCATCGGGGGGAGAGACCTTGAGTTCGTGAATGGAATAGTTGCAGGCAACGCCGGGGTTTTTGTGACGGGTTCGTTTTCCGGCACGGTTGATTTCAACACGCCATCCGACCCGACCCGTAACACGCTTGTTTCGGCGGGAAGTGCTGATATTTTCCTTGCCCGGTTGAGTAATCTACCTGTTTTGGCTATCACCGGTTTTGCTGCAACTGCCACCACGGTTTGTGCGGGTAACGCAGCCACGTTTACGGCCACCATCGGCAATGTGACCGGCGGTTATGATTATACACTTACGAACGGCATCAGTAGTATCAGCGGTTCTGCCACCGCCACCCCGTTCAGCCAGACACTAGCTGCCACCCTGACCGGTACGCAGACATACACGCTGCATGTACGCAATGATGCCGGAACCGGCCAGGCAACAACGGTCCTCACTGTTAACGAGGTCCCCTCACTGACGCTCACAGCCGCTCCCTCACTGACCCTATCGCAGGGCGGCAGCGTTACCCTGACGGCTTCGGGGGCTCAGTCCTACACCTGGACAGGCGGCAGTAGCGGCAGCTCGTTTACGGCGTCACCGGCTGTTACCACCGTGTATTCTGTAACCGGCGTCAATGCCCCGGGTTGTGCGGATGTGGCGAGTACTACGGTGACTGTCAATGCCCTGACCCCGGTGATTTCTGCCGTCGGGGTGGTGGCCGCTACGGTCTGCTCCGGTCGCCCGGCCACCTTTACGGCAACGCCGGGTAATGTATCGGGGATATACAGCTTTACGCTCACAAACGGCAGTAGCCCGGTCAGTGGTACGGCCACCGGCACGGCTTTTAGTCAGACCCTTACTGCGGCCGGATCGGGCGTACAGACCTATACGCTGACTATAGGGGCTTCGGGCACGACTGTATCGGCATCGACAACCCTCACGGTATCGGCCTCACCTGTGGCCGCGATCAGTTTACCGGCAGGGCTGACGGTGACCTGTGCTGTGCCGGTGATATCGGTGACGGCTACAGGCGGGGTGGGTTACCGGTGGGAGAATGGTACAACCTCAGCCATCCGCAGCCTGAGTACAGGCGGTACGTATTCGGTGACGGTGACAGGCAGCAGCGGCTGTACGGCTTCAGCCAGCGAAGTGATCACGCAGAACACACAACCTCCGGCCGGCGCCACCCTGACGGCCAGCTCCGGCGGTACACTGACCTGCGGGAAACGGTCCCTGACCTTAACGGCAGGGGCGACGGGTTCGGGGCTGAGCTATAGTTTCAGCGGGCCGGGTATATTGTCTCAGACCGGGAGTTCGGCTACGATAAACGCGGCGGGGACATATTCGGTGGTCGTTACGGGCAGCAACGGTTGTACGGCTCTGGCGTTAACGACCGTCGTGAGTAAAACAGCGGCTCCATCCGTAAGTATCAATCCGGCCTCGGCAAGCATCAGCTGTGCCAGTCCCCTGGTTAGTTTGTCGGCCATCGGGGCGGGCACTGTCCGCTGGTCAACGGGAGAGACCAGTGCAGTGATCTCCGTGTCGGTGGCAGATACCTACTCGGTGACGTTGACGGACGGCGGTGGCTGTACGGCGGTAACCGGCCGTGTGGTGTCGGGGTCATTATTGGGGGCAGCGACGGTCATAGCCGGTAGCCCGATTGGCTGCGGGGTAACCACCACCACCGTGCAGATCGCCGCTCAGGGTGCCGCCAGCTTTACCTTGCTGGAACCCAACGGATACAGCCAGACGAACAATACCGGCGACTTCAGTGTGAGTGCAGGGGGGAGCTACACGGGACTTGCCGGGCAGGCGGGGTGTGTGGTGTCGAATACGGTGGTGGTCATTCAAGGCGGGGTGCAGCCAACGATCAGCAGCGCGCAGGCGACAGGTACACTCGGCAGCGGTAGTTGTTCGGTACCCGTACAGGCAGCGGGCTACGGCGACCGGTATGTACTGACGGGTCCGGGCGGCTATGTCTTTTCGGTGGTCTACCGTACGGCCGGTGAGCGTAGTGTCAGCTTCCCGGCGGTGGTCAGGCCAGGGACGTATACACTGACCGTTTACAGCGGGAATTGTGTGGTAATCCGCCCGGTTGCTGTAACCGGTACGTCCTGTCCGTAACATAATCTTCGCAGGGGAGCCAGTGACTACCTGATGACAAAGCCGTTGGGAAGCTGCAAATCAAAATGACAAAATATACATGCGTAAACAAATAAGCGGATATGAAACTCTACACAAATACACACGCTGATCCCGGAAAACGAACCCGGGGTCAGTCCGCACGGCACCTTTGCCGCTTGTTAACGGCTGTTTTCGGGGTGCTCATGAGCACGCTATCCGTGTCAGCCCAGGAGATTGATCTGGTAAAACCACTGGCGCCGGTTAATTTGCTATCGATGGCTGTCGATGCTTCGGGGAATGTATACACGACCGGCTACTTTCAACAAACGCAGGACTTTGACCCGGGTCCGGGGTCCTTTACGCTTACGGCCGGTTAGGCCGGCAGAGCCATGTTCCTCACTAAAGCAGATGCGGCCGGTAACCTGGTATGGGCTAAGCGTTTCGGCGTTACCGGAAACAATACCGGGCGTAAAGTGATACTCGATGCCTCCGGAAATCTGTTACTAGCCGGTTTTTATACAGGGACTATTGTGTTTGACTCCGGTGTCAATTCCACTACGCTCACCAACCCGGGAGGCTCTCCTTTTGGCTTTGTTGCCAAACTGGATGGTTCCGGTAATGTAACCTGGGTTACCAGCTTTAGCACAACCAGGACTACCGCACCTAGTGGAATAGCCACTGATGCTGCCGGTAACGTTTTTGTGACCGGTTCATTTGCCGAAGCGTTAACTATTGATGCCCAACCTGACCCGTACACGCTCACCACGGCGGATCAGGGACTAAGTATATACGTTGCTAAACTGGATGCAGCCGGCAAGCCGGTACTGCTCCACAAAATCGGTGATGGTACTTCCGGAGACGTGAACGTAGACGCATCCGGTAACGTGTATCTGACAGGGCAGATTAGAGGTACCGCCGCCGCCGATTTTGACCCCGGCCCGGGTTCCTTTACCCTCACTTCACCAAACGGATTGTTGCCGTTTGTGGCTAAACTACAGAATTCGGGTAGCCCGGTGTGGGTACAACGTATTACTTCAGCTAATTCGCTGAATTTGGCTGGCACATATGTGAATGGAGCAGGTACTGTCTATGTATCCGGCTCTTACGGGGGGACCATCGTAGCAGGGTCAGGTCCCGGGTCCACCACCCTGCTGCCGGGAGGGACGTCTTTTAATGGGTTTATCTGGAAACTGACTGCCACCGGTGAGACTGAATGGGCAAAACGTCTGGGTGCAGGCCCCTTACCGGGGAGTATTATGACCGATATTATCGCCGATGCATCGGGAGATGTGCTGGTAACCGGTAGTTTTTCCGGTACTCTGGTAGTGCCGACAGCACCGGCGGCAACCACACTTCTGTCAAACGGACAAAATGACATACTGTTGGCCAGGCTGGATGCCGGCGGAAATTACAAATGGGTCCGCGGATTCGGGAGTACTACAGGGGATGATGGAATTGCGATCGGGCAGGATGCCACCGGTAACGTCTATGCCGCAGGCTATATCGGCGGAGTTGGCCCTGAGTATCTTTTTCCGGAAAGTAATTTCCTGATGAAACTGGCCACTATTTCGGCCAGCCCCGCGGTTTCTGCCTCAGTGGTCTGTGCCGGAACCCCGGTTTCTCTGTCAGTGCAGGCTACGGGCGGCACCTTGCCCTATAGCTATAGCTGGGCTGCGCCTGCGGGCATCACCCTGCCGGCGAACACCAATACCTCCGCCTTATCCGGCACAGCAATACAGACGGCATCGGGTCTGTATACGCTGACGGTAACCGTGGCCGGTTCGGGCAGCGCACCAGCTGCAACCGCAACGATCAGTGTGTCGGTAAACGCCCAGCCAGCCGTGACCATTACCGGTAACCCCGGCACCGGTCCGCTAACCTGCGCCAACCCCAGCCTGACGCTGACGGCTCAGACGACGGCGACGGCTCTGATGTGGAGCAGTGGCGGCAGTACAAGTCAGAGCCTGCCCGTCAGCCAGACGGGAGTGTATTCAGTGACGGCTACCGATGACCGGGGGTGCCAGTCCGTAACGTCGCGGACAATTACGGCGGATCAGAGTCTGCCGGTGGTGAGTATAGCCACCACCGGCAGCGTACTGACCTGCGCCAACCCAACCCTGACGCTCACCGCTCAGACCACGGCGACCGCCCTGGTGTGGTTCACAGGGGCCACTACGGCCGGCATTAGTGTGAGTGTCGCTGATGCCTACTCGGTTACGGCAACAGGGGCCAACGGCTGCACAGCAGTTAGCCAGAGTTTATCGGTGAGTCAGGATGTATCCCTGCCTTTTGCCATCAATTCGGTGACGGTTTGTGTGGGCCAGCGGTTCAGTCTGCAAGCCAGCGGGTGTGGCAGCGGGCAGGTTCTGTGGTCAACGGGAGCAGCAGGCAGTTCCCTGCTGCTGACAGCAGGCAGCAGCAACACAGTCATCAGTGCTACCTGCACGGTGGGCAGTTGCAGTGCCACGGCCAGCGGAAGTGTGGTGATCGGCACGGGGATACTGTTACCACCCGCGTCGCAGATTCTGAGCCTCCGCGCGGATGAATCGGCTTGCCCGGTGAAATTGCTCGGCCAGGGGGTAGGTACGACTTTTGTGTTCACGGGACCGAAGGGCTATGTGTTCAGCTCTGTTTTCCGGGACGGGGGGACTTACGATCTGAGCGGACAGGGTGTCACGCAGCCGGGTGTATATACACTGACGGGTAGCTATACCACTGAATGCGGCACCAGTCAGCCGGTGACCCGGACGGTAGCCGTCGGCCGGAGTTGCCCGTAAATGGTTGTGGGCGGTCTGTCTCATGGGGTCGCCCACAACCTGATTTTCCGGATTTTGTGTTTCTGAACTAACATCCATGTAAACAGAAATCCCGTATTTTGCCTGATATAGCCGGGATATGATGCGTTTTGTTTACCTTTTTTTCTTTTTACCCTATTTGTTATGTGCCCAGCAGGTACCGCTGGAAAAAGGCTGGCGGCAACTGACCAGCTCTGACGGGCTGTCACAGGGAATGATATCGGCGATTAAACAGGACCGCAAAGGGTTCATCTGGATAACGACCAAAGACGGCCTGAACCGCTATGACGGCTACAACTTCAGGGTATTTACGCCCGACATCTACAACGAATACAGTATCTCCGACGCAAACTGTACGGCTCTCCTGATTGACCGCCATGACCGGTTGTGGGTGGGCACGCTGAATCACGGGCTAAACCTGCTGGATGTTAGAACCGGCCGGTTTTATCACCTCAATATTCTGGATCAGAATGCCGGCAAGTCAGGTAATTACGAAGTGCGCTGGATCAGCGAGGATCCGGAAGGCCGGCTCTGGGTGCATACCAATAAAAACCAGTTGTTTCAGATTACACTCCCGCCGACGCTGCGGTCAGGTTATCCCTCCACACCCGATTTTACCGGTCAGGTGCAGATCAGGCAGTTCCCTTTCCCGGAAGCGGACTTTGACGAGTGGGTAAACTATGCAGACTTCCAGCCTGACGGACAGGCAACGCTGGGATCCGATTATGGTAGATATCGCTTAAACTGGCGGCATCCGGCCGGGGAAACACCGGTTTCGCGGGTTTTGCCACACAGTGTTTTTGATGCCGGCGGGGATATTTCTGTTAACGGGTACTGGTTTAAGGTTGCTGCGGCCGCTTTACACGGCTGGTACAAGGGTACACATACCGTCATCCCGTTTGCGGATGACCAGAGTTTACCAAGTAAGGTCCTGGTGATCAGTCCGCAGAAAGTCGCTGTTTTTTCGCGGAGCCTGCTCTGGATTATGTCGCCCGACGAACTTTTCCGGCAGAAACGTCTGGATATCGCCAATGCATTCAGTCGGGTAGATTTGCCCCGTGCCTATTTTATCCGGACAGCCATGGTTGATCAGAACGGGCTGATCTGGGTCGGAACGGCGGGGTATGGGTTACTGACGTTCAATACCAACGTAAAAAACTTCCGGACGTATCTGTCCCCGTCTGTCACTTTCGTATCTGTTACAGGATCAGCAGAAACGCGTCTATGTCCGGCAGGGGGTTGATTTCGGTGAGATCAGCTTTTCCACAAACCGCTTTATTGATCTGACCAGTCCGCCGTTTGGTCTGCCCGCTGCGCTGCGACATTACATCATACAGGATTCCGGGGGGCGTTTCCGGGTACTTGCCGAAGGGAAAAACTTTCGTGAGTGCGAGCTGCAGGAGTACACCCGGGACTGGAAACTTCGGAAACGGGTGCCGTTACCGGCAGGGGTCCGGGCAGGGGCTTTTGTCGGTACCCATGCGATTGAAGATACATACAAACAGCTATGGTTTGGTATGGCTGACGGGAACATACTCCGGTTTGACCCGGTTTCGGAACAGTTCCGCACCTATAGCTATGCGCATCTGCTCCCGCAGAGCGGGGCCAATACCGAAACCTATTTTCTGCATGTAGATCAGGCCGGTACACTCTGGATATGTACCAATAAGGGCCTGATCCGTACCGACCACCCGTTTCAGCAACCCCGTTTCTCGCTTTACCGGAATAGCAAGACCGACCGCAACAGCCTGAGCCATGATGTGGTGTCGTGCGTGGTGGATGACCCCAATGAACCCGCCCGCTACTTATGGGTGAGTACCAAAGGGGGCGGGCTCAATAAGCTCGACAAGACAACCGGCCGTTTTACCCATCTGACCGTGGCCGACGGATTGCCGAATGAGGTAGTGTATGGCATCCTGATTGATGAGTTCAAAAACCTCTGGATGAGTACCAACCGGGGGCTGTCCTGCTATAACCCAACCCGCAAGGTGTTCCATAATTATGCCAAAAGTGACGGATTGCAGGACGATGAATTCAATACGGCCTCTTTTCTGAAACTGCCATCGGGGGAGTTACTGTTCGGGGGCGTAAACGGTCTGACGGTTTTCCGGCCTGCCGATATAGTCGGGAAGGCAGCGGGAGCTCCGGAGGCGCGGCTTATCGGTCTGTCGGTCAATAATACGCCTGTGAAGGCGGGAGAGGGCATATTACAGGAGGGCATTGAGTATACCCGGCGGCTCGACCTTACCCACGATCAGAATATTCTCACGCTGGAATTCGGGCTGACGGATTACCGGAATCCGGCTAAAAACCGGTACCGGTATCGTCTGGCGGGGACCGATAACCGGTGGACTGAGGCAGGGATGAACCGGTTTGCCAACTATACGCATCTGCCCGACGGAACGTATACCTTTCAGATGACGGGCTCCGCCGACGGGGAAGTCTGGAGCAAACCGGTGACGCTGGAAATCCGGATTCACCCGCCCCTGTACCGGACATGGTGGGCCTATCTGGCCTATCTGATCGGCATCAGTATGGTGGTCTGGCAGATTATCCGTGTCCGGACGCAGCAGCTGCTGCTGGAACAGCAGGTGCGGTTCGAACAGCAGGAGGCGGGTCGTCTGGCGGGGCTGGATGCGCTGAAAACCCGCTTTTTTACCAACATTTCGCACGAGTTCCGCACGCCGCTGACGCTGATGCTGGGTCCGTTGAGCAACCGCCGGACGCAACCGCCGGGCGAGGCCGAACTGTCGATGATGGAACGCAACGGCCGCCGGTTGCTGACCCTGATTAATCAGTTGCTCGACCTGAGCAAACTGGAGGCGGGCAACATGCGGGTAGACACCGGCGTGTTCGACGTGGCGGCATTTTTCCGGACCCTGGCCAGTTCCTGCCAGTCACTGGCAGACAGTAAGTCGATCCGGTTCGTGGTGGATCAGCAACCTGCGTCGTTTGTGGCCGTAGCCGACCGGGATAAACTGGAAAAGATAGTGACCAACCTGCTGTCGAACGCCTTTAAGTTTACCCCGGCGGGCGGCGAAGTCCGGCTGGAAGTGGTCTGCCAGACTTCGCGGCTGGAGGTGACTGTTTCGGATACCGGTATCGGAATACCGGCGGCGCATCTTCCCCGCATCTTTGACCGGTTCTATCAGTCAGATAACGGAGAGACCGGTAAGGCGGGTCGGGCGTATGAAGGGACCGGGATCGGCCTGGCACTGGTTCACGAACTGGTCACGGTGCTGAAGGGAACGGTCAGTGTCCGCAGCATAGAAGGTGAAGGTACCACGTTTCGGGTCGTCCTGCCGCTGATACCGGCCGATCAACCAGCCGGATTCGTAGACCCGTCGGAAGAGACAAATCCGGTAATGACTCTGCCGGATGCGGTCCCGCCGATAACGGAGGCGGCCGAACCGGTGAATCCGTCCAGCGAAAAGATGCTGCTGATCATTGATGATAATGCCGATATCAGGGCGTTTTTGCGGACGTTGTTTGCGGCGGAGTATGTGATTATGGAGGCAGAAGACGGGCAGCAGGGACTGGAGAAAGCCACGGAACAGACGCCTGATCTGGTGATCTGCGATCTGATGATGCCGCGGCTGGACGGCTTCGGCTTTTGCCGGCAAATGAAGGCGCAGGAATCGACCAGCCATATTCCGGTTATTATGCTGACGGCCCGCGCCACTACCGAAGACCGCATCGAAGGCTGGGGGCTGGGGGCCGATGACTATCTGACCAAGCCGTTTGATGCCGCTGAAATCAGGGCACGGGTCCGCAATCTGCTCCGGCAGCGCGAACGGCTGAAACAGTATTTTCAGGTACGTCAGCAGGTAATGCCCGAACCGGTGTCTGAGCAGCTCATTGCTACGGAGAACAACTTTCTGGAACGGCTACAAACCATTGTTCAGGCCCGGCTGAGCGATAGTGCCTTTGATGTGGAAGAGCTAAGCCGGGAGCTGAGTCTGAGTCCGCGGCAGCTGGTGCGTAAACTCAAGGCACTAACGGGAGAGACGGTCGTTGAGTACATCCGCAACCGTCGCATGGAGCGGGCGGAGGGCTTGATCCGGCAAGGCAAACTGAGCATTGCCGAAATAGCCTATGAGGTAGGTTTTGAGAGCACCTCCTACTTTTCGCGCATTTTTCAGGAGAGATACGGGGTACTGCCCTCCGCCTATACAGGACAGCAAGGCCGGTCTTAATAAGTTACCATTTATTTAGTTTTTGTTCTTTGTGGCCCCGTTTCGGGGTCTTTTTTTTGCCCGAAAAGCAGGAATGTCCGAAATGAGCTAGCAGATGTCCGAAATGGATTACCTGGGAAAGGCATGGGTAATACTTATTTGTAACTCATAAACCATTCATTACTCCATCAAAATAGTACCCGGTTCACGGATGATGTTCATGCTCTACCAACACAATCAACAAGGTTACGGCGCAGACCGGATCAGATTTTATATACGTACCAAGGGGGGCGCACTTTTTCTCCTGCTTACCCTGCTGCTGCTGCCGGGTCTGGCCGCAACGTCACTGGCGCAGACGATCTGGACGGGTTCGGTCAGCAGTGACTGGAACACCACCGCCAACTGGTCAACGACCGCCGTACCCGGCTCCGGTGACAATGTGGTGATTCCGTCAGGGACTACGAATGCACCCGTACTGAGTACGACTAACGTCGCCAGAACCGTGGAGGTGCAGAGCGGAGCCTCCTTTACTATCAGCAGCACGGGAAGCCTCTCTGTTACCGGCAGGAAAAATGTTGTATATAACAGTACAGGCTACTTTACGTCATTTTTCAACGGTGGAACGGTAGTTAATCTGGGTGAGCTGATAGTTAATGGTCCCTTTGGATATGCCGGAATGATCAACGTCTCCTCGTTCAGTAACCTGACGGGGAGCCGCATCAGCATCGATTGCGAATTACTATATTTACCTCAGACAGGATTACTTAATCTTTCAGGCAGCTTTAATAATACGGGCACTATCCGTATCGGGTCAACTAATTTAGATGCACCAAATGGTCTGGAGAACCGATCTGTTTTCAGTAACCAGGGAGCAGGTAACATCACCATTGACAGGGTGATTGATATAGGTGTATACAATAATTCCGGGACTTTTGTGAATGAGGCAACGATTACGATTGCCGGGCTAACGCCCAATACGGGACTGCCGCAAACAGGACTTTCCAATTCAGGCTCGTTCAGCAATGCAGCAGGGGGAAACATACGTATCGATCAGGCAAATATTAGTGCTTTATTTAACCAGTCCGGTAACTTTATCAATTCGGCTACCATTGCCATCGGCTCATCCCCGAATGCCCGCCTGAATGGTACTGGTCTGTCAAATACAGCCTCACTCCATAACGTAGCCGGCGGCAACATTACCATTGACCGGACTGCCGGTAGAGCATTGTACACCCAATCCGGCAGTTTTATCAATTCGGCTACCATCACGCTCGGAGCCAGTGTAACGGGTGTTGCGGTAACTAATGGGGGAGCTTTCGACAATCAGGGCTGCACGGCCCTGCTCATAAGTCGTAGTAATGGAAATATTACGAATACGGCCTCCTTCTCCAACACCGGTGCAATTATCGAAAATTCTTCGGGTAACAGCAGCATCACCTACAATGGCGGGCTGATACAGAACCTCAACGGGGGCAGCTTCACGGTGGCATCCGGTAACCCGCCAATCACCTCAACCGGCCTGATCTGGCGCGGCTGCGTCAGCAGCGACTGGAATACGGCTGCCAACTGGTTAACCGGAGCGGTACCCACCGCCGCTGACGATGTCGTAATTCCGTCCGGGGCGGCCAACAATCCGGTACTGAGTACAACGGCCGTCGCCAGAACCGTGGAGGTGCAGAGCGGAGCCTCCTTCACGATCAGCAGCGCGGGGCGTCTGACTAGTAGTGGTGATAAAATTGTTACGTCAAACGGTGCACAATATAATGTAACATTTTTCAACGGAGGGACGGTAGTTAATCTGGGCGCGATGGTGATCGGTAATACGGCTTCTTTCGCAGGAGCCGGGCTGTGGAATATTGCTTCCTTTAGTAATGTAGCAGGAGCCAGCCTGACCATTAATCTAAACAGTAATTTTATCAGTGCAGGGATAGTTAACCAGCAAGGAAGCTTCGTCAATTCGGCTGCTATTTCCATCGGGTCAACGGCGGCGGGTGGGCAGTCCGGTATTTCAAATTTTGCCGTCTTCAGTAATCTGGCCGGGGGCAGCATTGCCATTGACCGGACTAGTTTCTACGGCATTTATAACCTAAGCGGAAGTTTCGTCAATCAGGCGGCTATCCGGATCGGTACCATAGCTGGTGCCGGCACAACGGGATTGTTCAACAGAACATCGTTCCGCAATCTGGCGGGCGGCAGCCTGACAATCGACCGGACCGAGACGTATGGTATTGATAATAACGAAGGTAACATGCTGAATGAGGCAAGCATTAGCATCAGGGAAAATGCAGCCGGAACAGCAATAAGTAATTCGGTGTCAAGTATATACAACAACCAGGGGTGTTCGGCTTTACTGATCAGTTCCGGTAATGCGGTTATTTCAAATTCTGCCTCCTTCTCCAATACCGGCACCATTATCGAAAGCAGCACCGGTACCAGCGGCATCAGCTACAACGGCGGACTGATTCAGAACCTTAATGGCGGCAGCTTCACGGTGACATCCGGTACTCCTGCCATCACCACGGCTGGTCTGATCTGGCGCGGCTGCGTCAGCAGCGACTGGAATACGGCCGCTAACTGGTCAACCGGAGCTATACCTATGGCCGCCGATGATGTAGTCATTCCGGCCGGCACTACCAATTCACCGCTATTGAGCACTACCGCCGTTGCGAATTCGGTGGAAGTGCAAAGCGGCGCTTCGCTTACCATCAGCAGCAGCGGCAGTCTGAGTATTAACGGCAGTAAGTCTATCAGCGGGTATACCAGAGGGTTTTCCAATAGCGGGCAGGTGCGTAACGGGGGCCGGCTGGTGCTGGGTAATACGGGCTCAGTGGGTTTCTATGGCTTGTATAATGAGTCATCGTTCACCAATACGGCCGGCGGAATCATTCAGATCGACCGGGCCGACAATACTGGTTTGTATAATGAGGCCAACAGCAGCTTTGTCAACTCGGCGACTATAGTCATTGGATCGGTTGCCAGTGCAGGGGCGAATGGCTTATTTAATGCGGCGTCGTTTACCAATACGGCCGCCGGAAACATTCAGATTGACCGGACAAGTGCCTATGGTGTGAATAATAGTATTATTGGTGGCAGTTTTGTCAACTCGGCGACCATCGTCATTGGATCATTAGCTAATGTACGATCATTTGGCTTGTATAATGAAGCATCGTTCAGCAATCTGACAGGGGGAAACATTCAGATAGACCGGACAAGTGGCACGGCACTCTATAACAAGGCCGGTACTTTTGTCAATCAGGCGGCTATTACTATCGGCGCCAGTGCAGAAATAAATGCTATTATTAACTTAAGCGACTTCGACAATCAGGGCTGTACGGCCCTGCTGGTGAGTCTGAGTAATGGCAACATCATCAATATAGCCTCTTTTTCTAATACCGGCACCATCATTGAACGTTCTTCGAGTGATATGAATATCAGCTACAACGGCGGGCTGATACAGAACCTCAATGGCGGCAGCTTCACGGTGACATCCGGTACTCCTGCCATCACCACGGCTGGTCTGATCTGGCGCGGCTGTGTCAGCAGCGACTGGAACACGGCCGCTAACTGGTCAACCGGAGCTATACCTACGGCCGCCGATGATGTGATAATCCCGTCAGGGACGGCTAATGCACCGGTATTGAGTACAACTGCAGTAGCAAAATCAGTAGAGGTGCAGAGCGGAGCGTCACTGACCATCAGCAGCGCGGGCAGTCTGAGTGTTTCCGGTAATAAAAAAAGTATGTTCAATGGCGCCACGATTATCTTAACTTTCTCTAATGATGGTACAATAGTCAATGAAGGACGCCTGCTGGCCGGAGATGAAGCAACAGGAGGCGGCTTTGTTCTATTAAATAAATCGTCATTCCAAAACCTTTCGGGAGGTGTGATTACGCTTGACCGGTCTGATCTCAATGGCTATGCGCTTTACAACGCAGGGAATTTTATAAACGAAGCGACTATCAGGATGGGTTCGGTTGGAACCGCAGGAACGTATGGGTTACTAAACAATGGCTCGTTCAGAAATGTAGCCAGTGGCAATATTTCCATTAACAATGCCCGTGACCAGGCTTTATTTAACGTGTCGAACAATAATTCCACCTTTATCAACTCGGCTACCATTACCATTGCTTCATCAATTGTCGGTTTGCAGAATGAAGCATTTTTCAGTAACCTGACCGGTGGTCTCATTACTATCAACAGAACGTCGCTCTTCGGGATGCGGAACCTTTCAGGTTTTACAAATGCAGCAACCATCAACATCGGTACTACAGGGGAAACCGGAATGTACGGAATATCAAATGAAATTTCTTCAACGGCTACATTCAGTAATGCTAACGGCGGGAAAATCACCATTGACCGGGCCGAGACAGGTCTTTATAATTCACAGGGGCAGTTTGTCAACGCAGCAACGATCAGCATAGGCAACAGTGTAACCGGGACGGCCATCAGAAACAGAGGTGCATTCGACAATCAGGGCTGCACGGCCTTGCTCACGAGTCTTGGCAATGGAAATATTACGAATACGGGCTCCTTCTCCAACACCGGTACCATCATTGAAAGCGCCACCGGTACCAGCGGCATCAGCTATAACGGTGGACTGATTCAGAACCTCAACGGGGGCAGCTTCACGGTGGCATCCGGTAACCCGCCCCTGAGCGTATCGGCCACAGATCTGACGACCTGCAACCCCGTTAACGGGTCCTTTACCCTGACGGGCGTCCAGCCTAACACGGCCTACACCCTCAGCTATACGCTCGGAAACGCCACGGCCAGTCTCTCGCAGACCGGTAATGCCGCCGGCCAGCTGACTGCCGCCAACCTCAGTGCGGGCGCCTATGCCCTGGCCCTCAGCGGCTCCTGCGTGGCCCAAACCCTGCCGCTGTCGGCCACCCTTAACCCACCGGCTGCCTTCACCATCACGACCCAGCCACCGGCCACCTCAGTGGTCTGTGCCGGGAGCAGCATCAGTGCGGCGGTCGGGGTGTCCGGCACAACCGGACCGGTAACCTACCAATGGTACAAAAACAGCCTCGCCAGCCCCGTCGCCAGCCAGACGGCCGCAACCCTGTTGCTGAGTGGGCTTACTGCGGCTGAATCGGGCAGCTATTCGGTGGTGATCACCGATAACTGTACCTCGGCTACCTCGGCCGCGTTTAGTCTGACGGTGAATCCGTTGCCGTCCGTTACGGTTACCGCTGCTCCGTCGGCCACGCTCACCTGTACCAATCCGGCTCTGACGTTGACGGCCCAAACGACCGCTACGGCCTTTGCCTGGAGCAGTAACAACGCCACCAGCCAGACGTTGTCCGTCAGTCAGAGCGGCGTGTACTCGGTCACCGTTACCGATGGCAACGGCTGTACGGCCGTGAGCAACAGCCTGACGATTACGCAGGATAACACCAGCCCAACTGTAAGTCTATCCGCCACGGGCAGTGTGCTGACCTGTACTCAACCGCAGATTACCTTAACGGCCACCGCCTCGACAACGGCCCTGCGGTGGTCAACCGGCCAGACCACGCTGACGCTGCCCGTCAGCCAGAGCGGGGTGTATTCCGTTACGGCCACGGGGGCTAACGGCTGTACCGCTGTCAGCAACAGCCTGACCATCACGCAGGACAACACCAGCCCGACCGTTAGTATATCGGCCACCGGCAATCAGCTGACCTGCCCCCAACCCACGCTGACCTTGACCGCCACCGCCTCGGTGACGGCGCTGCGTTGGTCAACCGGCCAGACCACGGCCACCATCAGTGTCACTGCTGCGGGTACCTATTCGGTCACCGCGACGGGGGCCAACGGCTGTTCGGCGGTCAGCAACAATCTGTTAGTGAGTGAGAACTTCAGCCTGCCCCCGTTTACGGTGTCGTCGGCTACGGTGTGTCCGGGTCAGCCGGTTAGTCTCACCGCGCTGGGGTGTGGCGGTCAGATGCGCTGGTCCAACGGGATGAGCGGATCGGTGATGACGGTAACGGCGGGCAGCAGCACCAGCACCCTGACCGCGACCTGCACGGTGGGGATTTGCACCACGACGGCTGCCGGCCAGATTGTTATTGGTGGCGTTCTGCCGCCACCGGCGCAGATTCTGAGTTTCACGTCGGACGAAACGGCCTGTCCGGTGAAGCTGACGGGCAAGGGAATCGCCACGTCGTTCACGATGACGGGTCCGAAGGGGTATGTGTTCAGCACGGTATTCAGGGAGGGCGGCACACGGGAAGCGATCGGACTGAACGTGCAGCAGGCGGGCGTCTATACGCTGACGGCGACGTACACCAACAGCTGTGGCACCAGCGCGCCGGTTAGCCGGACGGTGACCGTCGGCCGGAGCTGCCCGTAATGAGATGTATACATTTATGCTGGCAGCTCATTACGGGCGTACCCGCTGCTTCCAGCGGCGGGTACGCCCGTATCCGGCCTTGAGAGATTGGTCATGTCTGTTTACCGAAAACCATTGATACAATATCGGCGATGCTGCCTCATCGCAAGCACAACAAACCTTGATTAAGAGCTCTTTTTGCGTACCATCAATAGCTAATTTACCGTAACACGGCTGACGGCCGGCGGACAGCCTTCTGTACCATATATGGTCAGCGTATAGACGCCCGGCAAGACGATTCCATCGGCCGATACCCCATAACTACCCACTGCCCGGTAAACGGTTGAAAACACGAAACCACCAGGACCGGTAAACACAAAAAGGGATCCGGTTCCGCTGGCGGACAGCCTGACCGGATTGCCGCCTGACAATTGCCCGGAAGCAGAAACCGGTCCGGCAACAGCATTATTCCCCGCGGTTACAGAAACCGTACTGCTTTGGGCGCAACCACTCAGCCCGTTTGTTGCGGTAACGGTATACGCGCCGGCCGTAGTTACGGTAAATGAACCGGATGGAGCAGATACGTTTCCGGGCATTAATACATACTGAACCGCACCGGCGGAAGAGGCGGTAAACGTAACCTGGTTGGAACCACAACCGAGAATACCGGTCAAACTGCTTATGGTAACGGCTCCGACCGGCGTGCTGGATCCTGTGACGGTTAATGTACCTGAAACCACGCAACCCTCAGCGTTTTGTGCGGCAACTGTAAAGGTACCGGCTGTGCTGACTGTTGCTGAGGAAGAGGTTGACGGGATTCCTGATAAACCGCTGCCGGTAAACGTATACGTAACGTTGGTACCACCTGTGGCTACAGCATTTACCGGCAATGCCGGAGCCAAACAGCTCAGTGTGGTGCCTGCCGGAGCCGATAGGGCCAGCGAAAGTGAGACCGGAGCACTCTGGAATTCATAAGCGCCCAGATCAATCCGTGTTCCGAAAATACGCGGTTGCCCTGCCAGATCTGTAGCACCCGTAACAGTTGTTGTTGTGGCCGGACTTCCTGCATTTATTGCCGGAGAGCAAGGCCGGAGTTGTAAATCTCCGGATGTGGTAACACCGGGTGTTGGCTGGGCAATAAACAACGGATCATTAGCCGGATTTACACCATCAAGGTTCGTACCTCCCGGATTAACCCCTTTAACTAAGGTATTTACAAGTGTAAACTCGGACGTATTTTCAAATTCCGGATTTTTAGTGACAGCATCATTTCCCCAAACGATACTATTCTGTAGCAGAATACCGGGAGAAAGGTAGCTGAAAATTCCCCCGCCGTTACCATCGCCTATAGCCCGATTACCGGAAATGCTGCAGTTAATAAGCTGAGCGGGGGTATGGTCCAGATCCATACCGGCACCATACTGAGATTCATTACCCGAAAAACTACAATTGATCAGGGTGCATGAAGAATAGCCGCTTTCAATACCGCCACCGAAATTTAACGATTTGTTGCCGGCAAACCGGCAGTTAACGGCAATCAGCGATGAATTAAACAGGTAGATCCCTCCGCCTGGCCCGGCAGTAATCGTATTGCTCACGATCTGACTGTTTATAAGCGTTAAACTGGCGCCATTGTCTATATTTAACCCACCGCCGCCGCCGGTAGCGGCTTGATTCGATGTAATCAGGCAATTGGCGATAACCGGTGCCCCTCTTACCGAAACGCCGGACTTTTCAAAGCTGCCGGTGACTGTAAACCCGTCCAGTCTGGTTGAACTGGTCGTCGCCGTACCGAAAACAACCACATTGTAGGCATTATTGGCATCAAGGGTGTTATTCTGGTCGAGGTCCCCGCTCAGGATTGTCGGATTTGCTGCCGGGCTGCGCTGACTCAGGACCGGATCGCCGATGGCAGGAAAACCTCCGTATAGCGCGACACCGTTCTGTATCAGAAAGGTCTTCGTCCGGGCATCCGACGGACTGCTGTTACCTGCTTCATCTCTGGAGGGATAATGTGTACCGGCAGCGACCCAGACCTGCCCGCCGGTTACTGACAATGAATTAATCGCACCCTGAAGGTCGCTGGTAGCGGTGGCCCAGCTTGTTGCCGAAGCGGGGTCGGAATTACTTCCCGATGTACGGACATACCGCGTAGTGGCCGGATCCGGGAATTGTGCCTGAGCCGGTATGGCACTTCGTAAAGTTAAAAGAAGGGAAATTAACAGGTAAAAAGCAGGCTTCATACGTTGACGGATTTAAAAGGACAGGTAAATATCCGTACTCTTTTTATAACCTTCAATCAAATGACATATATAACAAAGCCTTATAAGTTATTATATATGTCATTTTAGTGTACTTATTTGTAAGTCGTTCAGTTGTGCTGATGTAGTTTTCGCATGGCCGGCTTACTGGTTATCAGGCGATACCCGCTGCATTCGGATTACAGCGTTACTGAAATTGCGGAACGGCCGGGGTTCGGGGATCCTTCACACTTTGTAAAATACGTTAAGAAACATACCGGATGTCCGCCCGCTGCGTTCCGGCGGCAGTATGGTTTTTAGCCTCTGTAAGTCAGTGTTATTATACACTGACTAGTTATTTTATTGTACTTTAATCATATAAAAAGTAGTAAATGTTCACAAAAAAACTAATTTATGGGAAACTGAAGCATAGTCAGCATACACTATCCGGTTGTATATTTGGCGGCAATCGCGTGTTGCCCGCTTTATGAATAATGCAGAACGTAGTTTCATTGATACCCTCAATGAGCTGATAGATGAACGGCTCGATAACCCTGACTTTACGGTAGAATCCATCTGTCAGGCCATGGGTATCAGCCGTTCGCAGCTTTACCGTACACTGAAAGACGAAACCAATCTTTCCACAACCCGTTACCTGCGTAAACGCAGGCTTCTGAAAGCCAGAGATTTATTGCTCGGAACCAACCTCCGGATTGCCGAAATATGCGATCAGACGGGCTTTACCAGTCCTCAGAACCTGAGTACCTACTTTACTGCCGAGTTCGGTTTACCGCCTTCGGAATACCGGAAGTCGCAGATGACGGCTTATCCGGAAGAAAATCCGCTTCCGGTATTTCCGGACGATGAACCTATACCGGATGAGCCTGAAACCGAACCGGCACTGAGCGTACCGGCCACCGCCGTCGCCGTGCGGGGCAGCCGGCGGTGGCCGGTCTATGTCATTACCGGTGGTGTTGTACTGGCTTTGTTGTCTGCCCTGTTCTGGTTCCGGAATCCGTTCAGATCGTCAGAGGCCGGGCCCCTGCCCGGCCCGCCGGAAAATACCGTGGCTGTCCTGCCTTTTATTAATCTGGGGCCTGCGGAAAGCAGTCAGGCCTGTGAGGGGGTGATGGATGAAGTGTATTCATCGATAGCGCTGATGAAGCAGCTGAAAGTGATTGCCCGTTCGTCGTCTGACCAGTACCTCAATACCAGAAAAAGTATATGGCAAATCGGGGACGAATTACAGGTTGCGCATTTAGTAAAGGGAAGTGTACTGAAAACAGGGCAGAAACTTCAGGTAAAGCTGGAGCTCATCAACACCCGGGACGATATCAGGGAGTGGGAAAAGGTGTACGAGGGCGATTACCAAACCTTTTTTTCGATGACCGGGCTGATGGCCCGGGACGTTAAAGTCCGGCTAAGTCAGGTCAGCGGTAGCGGGACTGCCGGCCGCGATTCTGCTGCCCTTGCCGGAGAATCGCGTAGTCAGGCACGTACCCGGAATATGGAAGCGTATACGCTTTTCCTGCAGGGGCGGCAGTTGCTGAAAGGCCGCAGTAAGGACAATCTGATTCAGAGCCTGAACCGGTTCGACCGCGCTCTGGCCCTCGATTCAACCTTTGCGGATGCGTACGCCTACAAAGCCACGGCCTACATGCTGCAGTGGGTGCTGAATTATGCCGATGTCGCAGCCACCTATGAACCCGCCGAACGGGCCGCCCTGACGGCAATCCGGCTGGATGCGGCCAACGGCACGGCATACGGGGCACTGGGCTCGCTCTATCATAACAGCTACCAGTGGAAAGCCGCCGAAAATGCCTTTAGGATCGGCCTGCAGCATTCGCCCAATGATGCCCAGCTTACGTACTGGTACAGTCTCCTGCTGCGGTCGGTCGGCCGCCTGCCCGAAGCTATCCGCTACAGCCGGCGGGCCATTGAGCTGGATCCGCTCTATGCGGTTATGCTGTCGGGCCACGTGCTGAACCTGATTTATGCGGGTAAAAATGAACAAGCCCTGGCGGCCCTCAAAAGCGGGGAAAGCACCTTCAGGGATGCCTTCATTTACTACCTTGGCCAAGGCTATTATTACCTGGACGAGGGAAAGTATGCACAGGCTGTCGCCAGTTTTAATACGCTGATCCGGATTAACCCGTCCTACAAAAACTTCGAGTCAGCGGCAATGTATTGCAAGGCGCGGTTGGGAAAGCAGGCTGAGGCACTCGCGTGGGCACAGCGCTTACCCCGTAACGTGCCCCGTGCCGACTATGACCGTGCGGTAGTTTTCGCGGGTCTCTCCCGGCAGGACAGCTGCCTGTATTACCTTAAAAAGGCGGCCGATGCGGGCTACTATTACCGCGATATGAAGGTTGTCGGCCTGTTCAGACCATACCGTTCCCATCCGGAATTTAAAGCCATCTTACGTCGCTATCAATTATACTAAACAGAGTTTTCTGTTTACAAATGCAACAATACACGAAGTTTTTTTTTTAAATGACCTGCCGGGAAACATTTTTGAACGATTAGCTAACGTCTTTTCTTTTGTCAACCGGAAACTTGCATAGCAAAAAAGACCCGTTTGGGCTATGCTGTTTCGTCTTTTACTGCTCCTTTTACCGGCCGGTTGGCTATGCGCCTGCGGCTCTGAAACCGAAGCCGGCCGTCGGCAGGCACAGGCCGCCAATCTGCGCCTGACCCGTACCCTGCACAGTCACCTGAACCAGCCCGACTGGTCAGGGCTGGACACCCTCTTTGCCCCCACGGTACGATACCGGGGACGTTTTCTGGGCGAGACAGAGCTGGAAGTTTCCCGAACTGAATTTCTGAGACAGTACCGCCGGATGATACGCCCCGGCGCATCCGGTGAGCTTGCCCTGCGGCAGATTTATCCGGCGGGGGTCTATCATGTTATTGTCGAAGGGATCGCTTCCGATACCCATCCGGCGCGGTCGTTCTGTCTGATTTATACCATCGAAAAAGAGCATATCAGCCGCGTGTGTGCCTACTGAGCAGCTTCCTGACCTTCCCATTTACAAACCCTTACCTTAATCACGTATGATTACCATGCTTTACCAGTACAATCAACGTCTTTATTCTTCCGTCCGGATTAGTTCAACAACCCAAAGCCGCTACCGGTGGATACGCTCACTTTTCGTTATGCTGCTCATGCTGCTGCCCGGACTGGCAGCAACGTCACGCGCACAAACCACCAAAACCTGGACCGGCTCAATCAGCAGTGACTGGAACACCGCCGCCAACTGGTCGGCGACCATCATTCCCGGTGCCGGAGACGATGTGGTGATCCCGTCAGGTACGGCAAACAATCCGGTACTCAGCACCACAGCGGTTGCAAATTCAGTAGAGGTGCAGAGCGGGGCGTCATTTACGATCAGCAGCGCGGGAAGTCTGAGCGTTGCCGGTAGTAATTTAACTGTATTTTCACCCTCATCTTTCCTTAATGACGGTACCGTGGTTAATCAGGGTCGCCTGACATTGACTGACAATCCAATTATAACGACGATAGCTCTTATTAATAAAGGATTATTCAAAAACCTTACAGGAGGCATTATTACGATTGATGTGCTTAACATCAATAGCACAGGGTTTTCTAATACAGGCAACTTTATAAATGAGGCCGCTATCCGTCTTGGCATAATTGCATACGCAGGCCGAAATGGTTTAACTAATACTGGTTCGTTCAGTAACGTAGCCGGGGGAAATGTGGCTATTGATAATACCGTCGACATTGCACTGCTTAATACCCCTGATAACAGTTCCGGCACCTTTATCAACTCGGCTACTATTACCATCGGCTCATCGTCTAACAGAGTAAGTACCGCGACCGGGTTGCAGAATGGGGGGGTATTCACTAACCTGTCCGGTGGTCTCATTACCATCGACAAAACGTCAGAGAAAGGACTGCGGAACCTTTCAGGCTTCACAAATGAGGCCACGATCAACGTCGGTGCTACAGGGGCAACCGGAGTATACGGCATATCAAATGAAATTTCGTCGACGGCTACATTCAGTAACACTAACGGCGGGAAAATCACGATTGACCGTGCCGGTACAGCAGGACTTAATAATTTACAGGGGAAGTTTATCAACGCAGCAGCAATGAGTATCGGGAGCCAGGTCACCGGAGCAGCCATACTAAACAGCGGCACCTTTGATAATCAGGGTTGTCCGGCGCTACTGACAAGCTCGGGGAATGTTCCGATTACCAATACTTCCTCCTTCTCCAACACCGGTGCCATTATCGAAAGCTTCACCGGTACCAGCGGCATCAGCTACAACGGCGGACTGATTCAGAACCTCAACGGCGGCAGCTTCACAATAGCATCCGGTAATCCTGTTATTAACTCAATCGGCCTGATCTGGCGCGGCTGCGTCAGCAGCGACTGGAATACGGCATCTAACTGGCTAACCGGTTCATTACCAACCGACAACGACGATGTGGTGATCCCGTCCGGTACGGCAAATAACCCGGTACTGAGCACCACGGCTGTTGCAAATTCAGTAGAGGTGCAGAGCGGGGCGTCATTTACCATCAGCAGCGCGGGGAGTCTGAGTATTAACGGCAGTAAAACTATTTCCGGCAATACCAATGGCTTTTACAATGCCGGGTCGGTAATTAATCAGGGACAACTCATACTGGGGAATACTGGCTCCGTCGGGAATTACGGGCTGTATAATACCGCTTCTTTTAGTAATGCTACGGGAGGTATTATTCAGATTGACAATTCCGGGGGCTTTGCCTTATACAATTACTCCGGGAGCTTTTTCAACTCGGCTACCATAAAAATTGGCTCGTTAGCCGGTGTCGGGTCGAGAGGACTGAGAAATCAAAACCGTGCATCATTCAGCAATACGAATGGTGGCTTTATTCAGATTGACAGGTCTGGTAGTTTTGCACTGGATAATGAAGGAGACTTTATTAACTCGGCTACCATTAAAATTGGCTCACTGGCTGGTGTAGGGCTAGCCGGGCTATATAATACATCATCGTTTAAGAGTACAGATGGAGGCATTATTCAGATTGACAGGTCTAATACATATGCCATAGAAAACAGAGGAGACTTTGTCAACTCGGCTACCATAAAAATTGGCTCGTTAGCTGATGTTGCGCAACCCGGGCTATATAATTTCTGGTCATTTAGTAATACGGGAGGAGGGGTTATTCAAATTGATAATGCCAGTACGGATGGAATACAGAATGCCTATGGAAGCTTTATCAATTCAGCTACCATATTGATTGGGGGCAAGGTAGCCCTTAAAGCTATTTCTAATCTGTCTACCTTCAATAATCAGGGATGTGCAGCCCTGATCAATAGTCAAAGTAATGCTGCCATCACTAATAGCCAATCCTTCTCCAATACCGGCACCATCATCGAAAGCAGCACCGGCACCAGCGGGATCAGTTACAATGGGGGACTGATTCAGAACCTCAACGGGGGCACGTTTACAGTCGGCTCCGGTAATCCGCCGCTAAGCCTGTCGGCCACAGACCCGACGACCTGTAATCCTGCCAACGGGTCATTTACCCTTACCGGTGTACAGCCTGGCACCGCCTATACCCTTAGCTATACACTCGGCACCGCCACGGCCAGTATCTCACAGACCGGTAATGCCGCCGGACAGCTGACCGCCGCCAACCTCAGTGCGGGCACCTATGCCCTGGCTCTCAGCGGCTCCTGCGTCGCCCAAACCCTGCCGCTCTCAGCAACCCTTAACGGACCGACGGCATTCACAATCACCAGCCAGCCAGCGGCCACTTCAGTAGTTTGTGCCGGCAAAAGCGTGAGTGCCGGTGTCGGCGTATCAGGTACAACCGGACCTGTAACCTATCAATGGTATAAAAACAGCCTGGCCAGTCCCGTCGCCAGTCAGACAGCGGCAACCCTGTCGCTGACCAATCTCACCGCTGCGGAATCGGGCAGCTATTCGGTGGTGATTACGGATAACTGTACGTCGGCGACTTCGGCCGCGTTAAGTCTGACGGGTGAACGCAATAAGCAACTTCGCCGTTTCGTCGGCTACGGTCTGCCCCGGCCAGAGCGTAAATCTCACCGCCAGCGGCTGCACCGGAACCATACAATGGTCTACCGGTGCTTCAACGGCCCTGATCACGTTGACCGCCGGTAGCAGCACCAGCACCCTGACGGCCACCTGCACCGTGGGTGCCTGCTCCACCACGGCCGGCAGGCTGGTGGTCGTCGGGGGCATTCAGCCACCACCGGCGCAGATTCTGAGCTTTACCGCCGATGAAACGGCATGTCCGGTGAAACTGACGGGTAAGGGCATGGCTACCTCGTTTACCATGACAGGGCCGAAGGGGTATGTCTTCAGTACGGTTTTCCGCGAGGTCGGCTCACGCGACGCCGTCGGCCTGAATGTGCAGCAGGCGGGCACCTACACGCTGACGGCGACCTACACCAACAGCTGCGGCACCAGCGCACCCGTGACCCGGACGGTGACGGTTGGCCGGAGTTGTCCGTAACGAAGCGGATGTCGCTGAGCCGGCGTGCCTGACTTGTGCAGACACGCCGGCTTTTTTTGGGTAAGTCGGTGTGAATCCCCGTCCTGTATCTCAGCCATACGCGTCAGCTGCACTGACTGGATCCCCGGATGATCAGTTCGGTTTTCAGAACACGGGTGATGGGCTTCCAGACGGACGAATCCGTATTAATCTGATCGAGCAGAAGCTGCGCCGATACCCGTCCGATGTCACGGGTCGGCTGCGCCACTGTCGTCAGGCCCGGCTCAATAAGGGCTGATCCGTAATCATTACTGAATCCGACAACCGCAATTTGTCCGGGAATATGCAGGCCATGTTCCCGGATTACTTTCAGCGCTTCGATGGCTGTCGGATCATTCACGGCAAACAGGGCATCCGGCGGCTGCGGGAGGTCCAGCAGGTATTTAACATAGATCTTTACATTCTCCAGATTCAGGTCATAGCTGATAATCAGTTCCTCAATGATCGGGCGCTTATGTTTACGCAGGGCATCCCTGTAGCCTTCCAGACGCTTTCGGCTGATATACAGTGAGGGCGGACCTGCCAGATGCGCAATCCGCTGTCTGCCGGACAAAATCAGGTGCTCGGTTGCCTTAAAGGCGCCTTCGTAGTCATCAACCACGACCTTCGGGGCTTCGATCTCATGACACACCCGGTTGAAAAAAACCATGGGTATACCTTTCCGCTTGAAGACCTCAAAATGAGCATAATTTTTGGTTTCCCGGGTCATCGAGATCAGGACGCCGTCAACCCGGTTAGCCAGCATGACCCTGGCGTTGACAACTTCTGTTTCGTAGGTCTCATTCGACTGACAGATCAGTACGGAGTAGCCGGCCTCAGCGGCAATTTCCTGTGCCCCCATGATGACAATCGGGAAAAAGGAGGTTACAAACTCTGGAACGATGATGCCGATTGTCCGGCTCTGACTTGACGACAGATTGATGGCGAGCATATTCCGCTGGTAATCCATGCGTTCTGCCAGATCCATTACGGCTTGTCTGGTCTCCGGTCTTACGCTGGGATGACCAGTCAACGCACGGGAAACTGTAGACTTGGAGATGTTGAGTTTTCGGGCAATATCAATAATGGTAACCTGATGCCGCTTCATGGGAGTAGGTGAATTGAAATTATAAATAACCAGGAAAACCGGCTTTAGTCAAACGAAGCAGTAAAAATAATTTCTGGGAACGCTCCCACGAAATGGAACCGTTCCCAGAAAAAATATCACAAAATGTCCGGTTCTGATTGTATTATATAGTTTAATATTTGTACGGATTCAGGCAGGAAGCTCACGATTGTACACTTTTTCCTTTTCACTGCAATATACACGTTAAGGTATGTATGACAGTGGCCGAAAGAAGCAGGCGCGCAGTCTGCCAGGTATCGTTTTGTATTATTCGTATATGAATACTTAGACTTCAGGCGGTTGGGCAGAACAATAGTAGTGAAACCCTGATGTAGGCGCCGGGCGTAGCCTACGCGGA
>CBDFHU010000034.1:0-83724 GCA_965247375.1 Arsenicibacter sp. | reverse complement strand
AGCAAAACAACCAAACAGCCTTACATGTCGGCCGGCAAATACAGCTTTGGCGATCCGAACCCTAAGTTCAACCTGTCGTTTATCAACGATTTGAGCTACAAGGGCTTCCTGACTTTCTCGATGCAGTGGGACTGGATCTATGGCAGCCACCTGTATAACCAGACGAAGGAATGGATGTACCGCGACGGTATCCACAGCGATTACACCAAACCAATCACGATTAACGGCGAGACCGGTGCCTGGACGGCCTTCTACCGCGGTGTATACGCTCAGCGGACGGCCAACGGTACCAAGGATTACTTCTACGAAGATGCCTCATTCCTGCGTCTGCGGAACATTTCCGTTGGTCTGGACTTTGCCAAGCTGTTCAAAATTCCGGCCACGAAGAAAGTACAGCTTGTACTGTCGGGCCGCAACCTGCTGACGTTCACGAAGTATACCGGCTTTGATCCGGAAATCAGCTCGGGTACGACCAACTCAGCCTGGGACCGTGGTACTGACCACAGCACTATGCCGAACTTTAAGACCTACCAGGCTACGCTGAACATTGGCTTCTAATTCACCCTTTAACTTCTGACTATCATGAATAAGATCAAGATACTTGTTTGCACATTACTCCTGAGCGGCTTCCTGACAGCATGTAAGGAAGGGCTGGATGTGAAAAACCCGAATCAACCCTCATCACCTGACCCTCAAAACCGAAACCGGGCTGATGTCGTTCGGGCAGGGATTTTATATCACCGGCTTTAAGGACGTCAAATATTACGACGGCGTGCCGGGCTATTCTGGTCAGGCGCCATCGGCAACCACGAACTGATGGGTGACGTGATCGGTACCGACATTGCTAACGTGTTCATCAACCAGGTCGGCTGTCCGGATAAGGTAACACTCGACGACGGCACGGTGCTGAACAACCGAACTCACCAAATAAGCAGTATGATTTCCTGCGGATTACGGCCAACGTAAACTCAACCGGTATCAGAACTCGACGTACTACGAGTGGGCGTATATGTATAACCTCAACAATGCGGCAAACACCCTGCTGGCAAACATTGACGCGACGACCCTTTACGGGCGATGCGGCAGCGAAGAAAGGTGTTTTGCAGGCGTGGGCCTACTGGTGGAAAGGCTATGCCTACTCCAGCATCGGCTCAATGTATTACGCCGGTGTGATTAATAATAAGGCTAACGGCGAGTTCCTGAACGGAACCAGCAACCAGTATGTCGCGAAGGAAGATATCATTAAGGAAGCCAACCGCAACTTCGACGAGGCCGCCAAAGTACTGGGTACCTTAACGGCCAATGCCGATTACATCGCTACCTTCCAGAGCCTGGTACCGGCCTTCAACCGGGTGGGTAAAGGGGGCGTACTGACGCCGGCCATGTGGCTTCACTCCATCAACACCATGAAGGCGCGGAACATTCTGGTGAACACAAAGGTCGATGCCATGACCGCCGCGCAGTGGAATGACATCCTGACGCTGACCCAGAACGGGGTAGCCGCATCGGACTTCGTATTCACCGGCCGCACCAACACAACGGGGGACTTTCTGGCTCCAACAACCGGTACGGTATCTGCTAAAACGGCCGTTACGTCGACCTACAAAATCACGGGAGCGTCTGATTCAGGATTTTTAAACCGGCGATCTCCGGTTCACGAACAACTTCAAACGCCGGGACCTGGCTTACATTGGTGAAGTAGCCCGCGGAACTCGTTCTTTACCCGCTGGGAGCTGATCAACCGCGGGGCGCCGGTTCAGAAGGCAGCGCGTCGGTCATCAGCTACGCTAACCAGAATGCCGGTGGTTACGAGTTGTTTATGGCCAGCACCTATGATGAAAACCAGCTGATGCGGGCCGAAGCGCTGATGTATACCGGAAAAATTGAAGACGGCCTGGCCCTGATCGATGAAGTACTGAAAGCGCAGGGCGCCGGCCTGACCGCTGTTGCCGGCACGGGCTTAACCCTCGCGCAGGCTAAAGAAGAACTCCGCCGCGAACGCCGGATCGGTTAATTGTTCCGTGCGCTTTCGTTCTACGATGCCCGTCGCTGGGGCGTGATCGAAAACGGACGTACGGGTGCCGTTGCCCTGAGCCGGACCGGTGGTTGGTCAGTACGATTGCCACAATTACCTATAACTTCCTCGACTACTGGGATGTACCGGACAACGAGCTGGTCTACAACCCGCCGGCGTCGGGAAGTGCCCCTGTAAAGAATCCGAAAAATAACGTAGAACACGTAACATGCGAAAGGCCCGGTTTGATAAGCCGGGCCTTTTTAGGTTTTCAGAGTTTCCGGAGCGCCAGTTCTTCGTCGACCACTACGGCTTCGAACAGAATGTTTTCAACAGATCGACATTTATTTCCTGTACACTCGTAAAGTCCCCGGCAATACACATGCTCCGCCCGCCCCTCTCAAGGTAGTTCAGCTCATCGGACAGCAGATACCCGTTTGAAAAGCCGAGGCGAACGCCCTTTTTGACCTTCCCCCACGGCACCGATGCCGGCCAGATAAAGCAAATCCGCTTCCGGCGGCTGTAAAACGGCACATTGTACGCTAATTTTTCGCGGCATCCGGGAATACAGCTGAAAATGATGCTGCGTAAAGCGTCGACAAGCTGACGCTCATGATCGGGTAAATACTCCAGCAGCTCGCCGACATCCCGAAAGTGAACAGGCTGAAATGGATTCATAGTAGTACGTTCGGCCTAGGTTTTACGCTTCTTTTTACGGGCAGACGGGAATAAGACGTTGTTCAGGATAAGCCGGTAACCGGGCGAGTGCGGATGCAGGTCAGGTCGGTCGGCATGCGCCAGTTACCACGCTGTCCCTCAGGGTCGTGGCCACCGTAAAACGCAAACTGACCAATGCCGATTTCGCCGTAGATGTAGCGGTGCGAGTTTACGCTTTCGCCCATGACCAGGGCGCTCGGTTTAAACAGTACTCTTCTTGACGAAGAGGTCTGGCCGTGGAACTCCTTAATGACCGACTCATGGTTCTGGGTCAGCATCGCCGGAATAACATCCCACTTGGCCGAAAAAATCGAACAGGGTAAAAACGTACCCGACTGGTCATAGCCGCCAAACCGACCCGACGATGCATGATGTCGGAGAACGACATGCCCCGGTAGCCGCCGCTCAGGTCGAGTGTAAAATTGTAGAACGCAACCGTTTTATTGAAATCAAGTTTCAGCTGCGCGTCACCGTCGATGCCGTCACCGTCGTACTGGCTGTCGACAATATCGATGCCTTCGGCGGCCAAGGCAATGTCGAACGTTTCGGCGCCCGAGCACATGGCTAAACAGGTAATGGCCGCTGGCACAAAAATCTTAATGGTTTTGGCGACCGCCAGCTTCATGTGCGACACCTTTTTGTAGCCCATCCGCCGCGTAATATCCTCCTGTACCCGGATGTCTTCGGACGACATCCGCTGCATATTCCGGCCAAACTGACCTGTAAAGTCCTCATGGTGCAGGTGCAGCCAGTCGTATTTCATCAGTTCGCCTTTCAGGATTTCTTCGTCGTAGACGACCTCATACGGAATTTCGGCATTAGTTGAGTGCCACCAGCACGGCGTCGGTATTTTCGAACTCCGACGGGCTGACCTTTACCGGCGAGTACACCGCGATTCTGGCCGCTTTCAGGAGCTTAACGGCGTCCATATTGACGTCGGGATTTGAAATCTGTTGCAGGATACCGGCGGGCCCGTGAGTCAGACAGCGTTTCGAAAGACACCCCCGCACCCGGCATTCGGTTCGACCGACGGGTGACTTTTGATCAGAAAGCTGCCGCCTCGGTAATTGAGCAGCCATTCAACCTCCATCCCGTCCTTGAGGGTTTTATAGGCGATGCCATACGCCTTAAGATGGTTGGCCTGTTTTTCATCCATCGGAATCAGAATGGACGCGGCCTTACACACACCTACGCTCCACAGTATGACCAGCAGCAGCAATCCTCTCACATTAACCGAATCCATAGTTGCAACCCTTTATATGCCTAAAATACAGCTAATTCCCTGCTTTCCAAAGCCTGAACGACAGTATGATTACTCTTCCGGCGGTAAAAGTTATTGAGCGTACCGGTTATGGGCACCGGATGTCCTGAAACAGACGCATGGTCAGTCAGACAGCCCGCTTCTAACCCATCCGCCGAATGGCTTCACAGTGGCAAAGACAGGTTTCCCGTCCACAGTGCTGCCAGGCACTGTGCAGGACCAGCTAAAGGCACCGTCATCAGCTAAAGCGTCCGGAAGTCTGCTTCAATAGGGGTACTTTCAGGCGACCGTTCCACAACGCTCCGACTTGACCGGCAGAGCTGCCTATTTTGATGTAGACAAAACGCCCCCCGACAGGCCCCTGAACAAAAGGCCCGCCCAGAGACATACCCGGACCATTTGCCGGCTTTGCCTGAACAACAAAGGCGAAGGTTAACTCACGGCCGTTGCCGGATTGCGTCAGTACAGTCCCGTAGCCTGTACCTTTCCCGTTCTGTAGCCCATACCACAACCCGTTAACCGGATTCTGTAGCACTATGGTTAGCTTAATTTCTTTTGACATAAAATGGTTACTGTTTAACTACCTTTCTGGTAACCCGCCGGCCCTCAAAATCAACACTAACAGATACATGCCGGCGGCCCACAAGGTCGTATCGATTGTTCAGGGAGCGAACCGGCAACGAATCATGGCAGGCAATCAACCGCCCGCTGACATCATACACGTGCAGTTTTGTAAAGGGACAATCCGAATCGGCCAGACTAAGATACAACGTATTGGCAATTACCGGATTCGGAAAAACCAGCAATGAGCCTGCACAGGAGACATTCAGGCTACTCCCCGGATTCTGATTAAAATATGCTGCATAAAGTTAGGCAGTCCTATCTGCGGCATTCCCCCTTGAAATCAAAATAGATATAACGGGGCTCACAGGCCTCCCCTGCCTGATTGGGTTTATTGATAATAACCAACCGGCCCGCCCTTCTGAGACTGCCCATAAAGTTTACCATCAATGCCTAACTGTAAAGCACCATGAATGTAGTAGGGGATTCGCCGCTCCGGGTCGAATCGATCAGCGTAATTTCCGTAGTTTTATAGGCTGGTGTACTCAGATCAAACTGGTAAGAACGCGTACGTCCGATAAGTCCGAGCTGATAATACCTGACAGATATAACTTACTGTTGTCAGGGGAGAAGGAAACGCCGTACTGACCCGTGAAATTGCCTAAACTCCGGTAATTACTGATGGTGCCGGTCCGGTTATCAAAATCATAAAGTTCAAAGGCCGGTTCTCTCCATAAACCGCAGCGGCCAGATACCTTCCATCCGGCGAAGCTTTTTAAATACCCTTTCGCTTCGGATAGGCCAGGCGGACCATCCCCGGTTATGGTACCGATAGCGATTCGTCTTGCTGCGGAAAGACCATCGGGCGTCAGCAGGTAAACCAGAAATTCATCGGAATTCCATTTATGGGCAAGAATCCAGAAATCACGGCCATTGGCATGAGGAACTGCGGTCAGTTTCTCTGTAGAAAACTGCTCAACTAAGGTATTCTTTGTACCGCAACCACAATACCTGATCCCTGATTCAGACTCAGGTCTATCACAGAATAATATAGGCCCCCAAGCGTACCGTCATCTCCCTGCTGATTGTAAACTCTGTTCGTAAATAATAATAGCGTCTGGTTTTTCCGGGAAAAGGAACAATCAGTGCCGGCTGGGAGGTATATCCTGCCCCGCCTACCAGTAGGTTTCCGTCAGGCATGACCAGGTGATTTACGGTTCCATACACTTCGTCCATCCGAATAAAACAGAAGCTCTCCGGTAGCAGGGTCTGACATTGTCGCCCCTCCTTCAAACTGCTGCATCCGGCTTTTAAAGAGTGATTGTACCGGAAGGCGAAAGGTTAGTCCGGCTTCCTGGCCAAAGGTCCAGTTATCTGCTTCATGTTGTGCGGCAACCTCGTTCCCTGAGAATAAAGCAGAGCAGCCAACAGGTGTAGATTTGTAAATCGTCTTGTCATCAGTTTAACGATCAGAGACTATATTTTCCAGAACGGTTACTAATCGGGTCTATATTGCACCGCCAGCTATTTATTTGTACGGCTTTACCGCCGTTGTTTCTTTTCGAAGGTCAGCGACCTGTCCGCATCAGTACAAATCCTGTCCTTTCTGGACAAACACAAATCCACTCAACTCTGAAAAACAGCCCTTTTGGGCTTAGGTTTGCCTTTTTTGCAAACCTGGCAAGCCATTTGTTTAACAAAGTATAAGGAAATACTTTTTACCATGGAAGACCTTACCTGGGCGAGTTTGAAGAGCTCGTTTTACTGGCAGTTGCCGTGCTGGATGGCCATGCTTACGGGGTGGCCATTGCCGACGAACTGAAACAACGTACCGACCGGAGCATTAACCTGAGCGGCATTCATATCGCGCTCTAACCGGCTCGAAGAGAAGGGCTGGTGTCCTCCGAACTAGGCGGGGCCACGGCCGAACGCGGCGGACGCCGGAAACGGCTTTTTACCATCACCGCTTTGGGCAACAAAACCTCAGCGACATGCGCGCTGTACGTAACCAGCTCTGGGACGCTATTCCCAGACCATCACTCCTGTAATTATGTCCGGAAACAACCTGCCCCCTGCCCCGCCCCGCCTGGGCCGACCGGCTCTTCGGCTGGATTGTCCGCCTGAGTTGTACGAAGAATTGCAGGGCGACCTGCACGAACAGTTGCCGCCGATGCCAGGGCGTTTGGTCCGGCCCGCGCCCGGCGCCTGTACGTCCGCCAGGTTATGACCTTTTACCGACCCTATTTCCTGAAACGGCGCACCGCCTCAAATCAGGCTTATCCGGCCCTGAACGACCCGTTTCCTCCTGTTAATCAACCGTCTTTTTTTCGCATCGATATGCTCCGGAATTATCTTAAAATCGCCCCTTCGTACGCTCTGGAAAAGCAGAGGGTATACCGCCATCAACGTGACCGGACTAGCGGTAGCCTTCTGCGTCTGCACGTTTCTGTTCATGACCGTCTACCGGCAAGTCACCTTTGATTCGTTTCATGCCGACGGCGACCGCATTTTTCAGACGTATTTTGTCACGAATTCGCCCGAAAAAGCATCCCGGTCGGGTATTGTCCCGCTGCCGCTGGGACCGGCCCTTAAAACCAGCTTCCCCGAGCTCGAAGGCGTTACCCGCTTGCGGATCGGCACCAAAAGCCTCGTAATCGTACAAGGGCAACTATTTTGACAAGCACTTGCGCAGACCGATCCGGATTTCCTGCACATCTTTTCGTTTCCGCTCGTTAAAGGTAACCGGCAGCAGGCCTTGCAAAATCTGAGCGGGATTGTCATCAGCGAAAGCATGGCCAGAAGCATTTTCGGTGAACAGAACCCGATGGGCAAACAACTCCGGCTCGGGCAGCTTACGGAACAGAAAAACTACATGGTTACCGGTGTAATGGCCGACCTACCCGACAACTCGTCGATCCACTGCGATGCGCTGATCCGGATCGAAAGCACGGACAATTACCGGCAGGATATGAAAAACTGGGATGGTAACGCGTACACGGTTTACCTCAAAACACCGCCAACGATCGATCAGGCTACACTCGAAAACCGGTTACGGTCTTTCACCAAAATTCAATTTGCCCGTACCATCGCCGACCTGACAAAAGAAGGAGCCAAACCCGACGAACGGGGCGACCTGTTTGCGATCCGGCTGCAACAACTGAAGAATGTCCATTTTGACCGCGAAATCACGGCTGGCAAAGGCGCACCGGTTGCGCTGGTCTACGCGCTGTCGGGTCTGGCCGCTTTTATCCTGCTGATTGCCTGTATCAACTTCATCAACCTGACCATTGCCCGCTCGTTCACCCGGGCGCGTGAGCTGGGTGTGCGCAAATCGCTGGGTGCATTACGGCATCAGTTGTTTATACAGATCTGGGGCGAAGCGCTGGTAGTCTGCCTGTCCGGTTTTCTGCTCGGGACCGGGCTGGCCTACAGCCTCATCAGCACGTTCAACGCATTTTTTGACGCCCGGATTGACCTGTCGTATTTACAGAAACCAGGCTTTATCGGCCTGATGGCGGTTATCTTTCTGGTCGTTTCGCTGCTGGCAGGTGGTTATCCGGCGTGGCGTATGACAACGCTGCGGGCGGTTGATGTCCTGAAGGGTAAAATTTCGTTCAAACGCCCGGGCATCCTCCGCAATTCGCTCATCATTACCCAGTTCACCATTTCCTGTCTGCTGATCTGCTGTACGGTGGTAGCCATCCAGCAGATTGATTTCCTGCGCGAACGACCGCTTGGCTTCTCCAGAGAGCAGGTCATCAGCATTCCGGTCGGTACGCGGGTAAACGGCCGGATGATGCTACAGCGGTTCCGCGATCATTTTGCGCAGGACCCGTCGGTTGCCTCCATCACCGGCAGCAGTGTGAACCTCGGCCGTGGCAAAGACCGTGTAACCTCGCGCAGCATGACCGGTATGGACTATAAGGGCAAAAACATTACCACGGACTGGCTTCTGGTTGATTATGACTACCTGAAAACACTGAATATCAAACTCCTGTCCGGCCGCGAATTGACCCGACCTACGCCACCGACTCCATCAACCGCGTGATTATTACGGAAAGTATGGCGAAAGAGATGGGCGTTAAAAATCCGGTCGGTCTGTTTTTCGGCTCCGACACCAGCGGCACCCGCTCGCAGATTATCGGCATGGTAGCAGACTTCCACCTGTATGCGCCTACCGGTAAAGTTGCACCGGTGACCATGCACCTGTCGCACCGTGAGCCGATCAGCTATCTGTTTGTCCGGGTAAACACGCTGAACCCGACTGCCGCCATGACCAAACTTCAGAAGTACTGGCAAACGGTTGCGCCTCAGGCTGAATTTATGGCCTCATTTCTCGACGAAAACGTGGATGCCTGGTTCCAGAATGAGCAAATGATGTCGCGGTTATTCAGCATCGCCTCGGGCATTTGCCATTTTTCTGTCCTGTCTGGGGCTTTTTGCCGTTGCTTTGCTGGCCATTGAACAACGTACCAAAGAAATCGGCGTTCGGAAGGTGATGGGCGCCAGCGCGGCCAGCATTGTGGTGCTGCTTTCCCGCGACTTTGTCAAACTGGTCCTGATTGCGCTGGGGATTGCCTTGCCGCTCGCCTGGTTCGGGATGCAGCAATGGCTTAACAACTATCCATACCGGGTCAGTATTAGCGTCGGCGCGTTTGCCCTGGTGGCTGCCGGTGCCGTTCTGGTTGCCATTGGTACGGTCAGTTACCAGACCATCAAAGCCGCCCTGATGAATCCGGTGAAGAGCTTAAAACGGAGTAGCTATTCAGCTAGCTATACCTCTAATAACAACAAATCTTTTGACTATGAAACGATTATTAACCGGCTGCCTCCTCCTCACGTTATGGGCAGGGAGCCCCCAGCCATCCCGGGCCGACTCCATGCGGACCAGCATTAGCGAGGATGGAACGTTCATGACCATCACCCTCGACGGCTATGTCGATGACAAACCGGTGCATTACTCCCATACTGCCGATGTGACTGGGAAACACATTCTTCAGAAAGAACTGATTGTGTACCGAACCTTTAAACGTGTTGGCAGGATGCCGCCGCTTCACATGATATCGGGCCTCATCACAACCGGCCTTGGCTTGTTTGCCGCTTTTGTCACGGCCACTCTGCTGTTTTTGCGGCGAAAGAAAGTAAGGCTAGTATAGCGGCTGCTTCGGATTTTCAAATCCGAAGCTAACTGATTCCGGATTTGAAATCCGGAATGACAAAAGGAAGTATAAAAAAACTCCCCGAACGTTCAGAACCGCCAGGCGGCCCTGTTTCGGGGAGTTAAAAAGGTAAAACTCAGCCCTTACTTTACCTTCGTCAGCAACGTCTCGGGTTCGTCGGTGGTTATAAAATCGACGTTTTTGCCCAGCAGCCAGTCCATGATCGCCGGATCGTTGACCGTCCAGGCGTTGATCGTCAGCTTTTTCTGTTGCGCTTCGTCGATCCAGCTCTCGTTTTTTTTCAGGATGCTAAAGTGGTAGTCAAGGCCGAACAGCTTGTCGGCCGCCAGCAATTCGGGAGCTTTATCGCCCGTCAGATAGGCTACTTTGGCATACGGGTCCAGCTCTTTTACGCGTTTGCAAACATCATAGTCAAAGCTGATGTAATCGACCCAGCCTTGGGCCTGACGGGCTTTCACCATCTTCACCACCTTGTCGGTCAGGGCCAGTGAGCGCTCCTTACCGAGCTGCGAAGCCTTAATCTCCAGAATGAGCCGTGTTTTATTTTGTGTTGTACCAGCGTCCAGATACGTGCCGAGCGTTGGCATTGTTTCGCCATTGGCCAGCTTCAGCGCAGTGAGCTCTGCCGCCGGTGTTTTCTCGATCTGTACTCCCTGATGGGCATGGTCATGGCTGATGATCAGACCGGAGTCAGCCGACATGTGTACGTCAAATTCGCTGCCCATACACCCCAGTTTGATGGCCTGCTGCAACGAGCCGATGGAGTTTTGGGAGGCGCCGGTATGCTTCCAGGCCCCGCGGTGAGCAATGACCTTATTTTTCAGAAACTGATCATTCACAATCCGGAAATGCTCCGTCACCTTGCCTTCGGGCGTCTGCCCCTGAATGTCTACGGCATAGGATACCGCGTTTGCATCGGCCTTACCGGCCCGCAGCACCAGCCGTTGCTGTCCGTCGATCATAAACCGGCGGGCGTCCGGTCCTTTGACCGACAGTTTTTGCGGCGATCCGCCACCTTTGGCCACAATTGTGCCAACCACCGGCTGATCGGGCGTTACCGTATAGTTGGTCAATAAAAGCTGTTGAGCGTGGGTCAGTGATGCCGACAGCACCAGACCTGAAAGAAATCCGAAGGCAAAGCGTTTTTTCATAGCGAGTCACAAGAAAGGACCAGCAGTCCGTTCGTCTGTTGATCTGGTACAAAAGCGTATTAATTGCCCAAATCTCCTGCTTTGCCGGAAAACTACATAATTAAGAAATCGTGAAGCCTGCCATACCCAACAAAAACGCCCTGACAACGACCGGCCCAAAACAGTCATTATCAGGACGCTTTCAGTACGTGTAATCTGTCTAGCGCAGGGCGACTTCTTTTGCCGGAGCCTTTGCTTTGTCAACGGCTTTCATGACCCGGAAGAAATTACCGCTCCAGATTTTTTCGATGTCCTTCTTTGAATAGCCGCGACGTACCAGTTCAACCGTCATATTCTCGTACTGGCTTACGTCGAAACAATCGGCCAGGGCACCGCCGCCGTCAAAATCGGCACCCATACCCACATGATCGATACCGATCAGCTTCACGATGTGGTCAATGTGATCGATAGCATCTTTCACCGTGGCCAGCTGAACAGGGTATTTCTTGTTAATATCGGCGAATTCGGCACGTGCTTTTTTCTGCTCTTCTTCGGGCAGGGAGGCCATTCCCATGCGGCTTTTCAGGCCATATTTTGCCATCAAGGCATCCATAGCTGCTGTCCGCTCCGGATTGGCCGGCATCGTTTTTACGTAATCGCTCAGCAGATTCAGCTGCACCACCCCGCCGTTTTTAGCCAGTGCCTTCAGCATGTCGTCGGTCAGGTTGCGCGGATGATTGCAGATAGCCCGCGCTCCCGAGTGGGAGGCGAAGACAGGCACTTTTGACAACCGGATCACGTCATAAAACGTCGAATCCGATACGTGCGAAACGTCAACCATCATACCCAGCCGGTTCATTTCGGCCACCACCTGCTCACCCAGCGGACTCAGGCCCTGATACTCGGCGCCTTTCGGGTCAGTCGATGAGTCGCAGATATCGTTGTTGCTGGAATGGCAGAGTGTCATGTAGCGTGCCCCACGGTCATAGAACGTCTTCAGCATCGACAGGTCATGCCCCATCGGGTACCCGTTTTCGACCCCGATGTAGATCACCCGCTTACCGGTTTTGCCGATCCGGTACCCTTCGTCGGGCGTCGTAGCCAGTTCGGCTTCCGAAGCGGTAGCCTTCAGCGTGTTATCAATGGCGTCAAAAATACTGAGTGCCTTTTTCCGGGCCGTTTCATGGCCTTCGGGCGTACGCGGTCCCTGTCCCAGATACACCGCCCAGAAAATGGCATCGAGCCCACCCCGGCGCATCCGCGGATAGTCAACTTTGCTGTTGGTCGTCCGTGCGTCGTTGTCTTTGGTGACGTCAAAGCCTCCGCGCGACAACAGCATCGGCGTATCCGCGTGCGTATCGACCGTAAAGGCTTTTTCGTGAATCTTGTGTGCCTTTTTCAGCAAGGCAGTGTCGTCCTGTGCAACGACCGGCGACTGACCGGTCGCCAGACAGACGAGGAAGGTTGAATAAAAAAAATTGTTCATACGTAGGGGCGACCCCATGTGGTCGCCCGATTATCATTATTTATCCACACAATTATTTGACCACATGCACGGGTTTATTTGGCCAGCCACAGTTTCGATTTCATGTCGTTGGCAATAGCCTGTTTCGTTAGCGCTTCCTTAAAGTTCGTGTAATTCAGCGATTCTTCGGAGCCAGGATACGGTAAACGGGTCGGGATAATACCGGCATTCACGTTAATGACCGATGGCTTCAGTGCCGGAATACCGGTCCGGCGGTATTCTGTCCATGCCTCAACCCCCTGCCCGAACAGCGCGATCCACTTTTGTTCCATAATCTGCGTATATCCGTCAGCACCGCTTTTGAGGGCATTGGCCGTCAGATACGCCGGTGCCACCGTCAGTTTATACTGGCTGTGTGACGCCGTAATGCCGCCGGTATAATTCGTTGCTACATCGCCGGCGGCCGTGATGCCTTTATACGCCAGTTCAGCTTTGATAAACAGCAGTTCGGCATAGCTGAGGATGACGCCCGGCGCGGTAGCCGCTACAAAATACGCGCCGACTTTCGAGGTTTTCGACAAGCCCAGGGCGTTGGCATCGGCATTCGACAAGCCGTTGGGGACGCCCTTGTAATCACCGCCGTCGGCCGGTTTATCGGCATATACGGCCAGCCGGGCATCGCTCAGCGCCTGTAACCGGGTTACCAGCGTAGCACTGACGCGGTGGTCATCACGCGTTTTGCGGTTCTGATTAATCGGGTTATTGTTGTTGGTCGCATCGATGTAATTCAGCTGGATGTTATCCGTATTTGATGCCAGCACCGGATATTTAGCCGGGTCAGCCAGGATGCGGTTGATTTCCGCTTTTACATCAAAACCGGCGTCGGTCCTGGTCGCAATCCGGTTCAGTAACCGCAGACTCAGCGAATTGGCAAACTTTTTCCAGCGGTTCATATCATTCCCCAGCAGAATATCACCCGAAATGGCTTTGGTCTTGTCTGTGACATCAATCATGTCGTTAGCTGCTTTCAGCTCTTTGATGATCCCTGCATATACCTCTTTCTGGGTATCATATTTCGGCTGTACCAAACCTTCTATCCCCTGAATCGCCTGGGTGTACGGAATATCACCGTAAACATCCGTCAGCAGCGAAAAGACCCACGAGCGCATAATCATCGCCACGGCCTGATAGTTCGGGTTCTTATTTTCAACGGAGAGCTTGTAAATACGCTGGTAATCGGCCAGTGCCTCCACATAAAATGTCTGCCAGGCCCCGCTGTAGATGTCGCTCGTAATCGTGTACTGGTCAACGTCGGTATACTGGATACGGGCCCAGTACTGCGAAATCAGGTCGCCGATATCCATACCCAGTGAGCCACCCCAATAGGCATCGACAGCACTCTGAATGCCATGCGGCAGAAAAAGGTCGGCCGTGGCCGTCGACGGCGCATTCGGGTTGGTATTGATCTTGTCAAAATCGCCCGTACAGGCCGAAGCCGCCAGTAATCCGGCGATAATCAATGATTTATAGCGGAATGAAGCTACGATTCGTTTCATAGGGATTACAAGTTGAAGCTGATGTTGAAGCCAACAGAACGGGTGGGTCGGAATCTGACCGTTTTCGAGACCCTGCAGGTTACCATCGTTGTAGTAGCTGGTTTCCGGGTCGATGTGCGGCACGTTGCTGTGCAGCAGCGCCAGGTTACGGCCAACGACCGACACCGCCAGATCGCGGAACGGCAGGCGCTTGATAAACTGCCCCGGCAGCATGTAAGTAAACTTCACCTCGCGCAGTTTCACAAAGCTGCCGTCAAAGATCGTGGCTTCGTTATTCGTCAGCGAGTAATACTTCTTGTGCCATTCTTCCGAGCTGATCCGCGTCGTATTCGGCACATAGTTCGGCTCCGTTGCGGTGCCCATGTTCACCACGCCTTCGCCCACAATACCGGTCTCGCGGCCCAGTGCCGTTTCTTTCAGCACACCCGTATACCGGCCGATGTTAACCGTCTGCGAGAAAATATCGCCGCCGTGTTTCATATCAATCAGTGTGCTCAGGCTGAATCGTTTGTAGGTGAATGTGTTCTGCAAGCCACCGATCCATTTCGGCGTAAAGTTGCCCAGAATCCGCCGTGTCGGGTCGATTTGCGGATACCCGCTTTTGTCATACACAATGTTGCCCGACGGGTCGCGCAGGAAGCCCTGCCCGAAGAAGGTACCGTATGGCTGGCCAACCCGTGCTTCAATCGACATGCCCCGCATCGTGCCGAGCGTATATGTTGTCAAACCCTCCGCCAGCTCGATTACCTTGTTGCGGTTCTGCGCCCAGTTCAGCGCAATATCCCACTGGAAGGCGTTGGTTTTCAACGGTGTTACGCTCAGCTGCACTTCTATTCCTTTGTTTTCCAGACGACCGGCATTGAGCAGCTTCGACACAAATCCGGTTGCCTGTGAGATATTTACATCCAGAATCTGGTTAAACGACTGCTTGTTGTAGTACGTCACGTCGACACCCACGCGGTTGTGCCACAGCTTTACCTCAGCGCCCACTTCGTAGGAGTTGGTCAGCTCAGGCTTCAGGGTGGCGTTCAGCATGGCATTATTTTCGGACAAGGTCGGCGTACTACCCCACGGGTTTTCGTATTTGTACGCCTGCACCAGCCGGTACGCATCGGTATCGTTACCTACCCGCGCCACACCGGCCCGCACTTTGGCAAACGACAACACCGGCGAGCTGAGGTTAAACATATCGGTCAGCACCGCACTGACCGCCGCCGACGGATAGAAATACGAGCGGTTGCTGGCCGGCAGGGCGCTCGACCAGTCGTTCCGGGCCGTCAGGTCTACGAACAGGTAATTACGGAAACCCAGGTTAGCCGACGCATATACACTGTTGACCACTTTTTCGGTGAATGAGTTCTCAGCCACCTTCGCCTGCCGTGAGTTCCCCAAGTTCCAGACCCGCGGAATAGCCAGTTCGGTCGCTCCCATGTAGTTACGCTGGTAGTAGTTCCGGCGGTGGTTGCCCCCGATATTGGCCGTCACGTCGATATCACCGAACTTATGCGTGGCATTCAGCAGAAAATCGGAGTTTGATTCACGTATGAAAATCTGCTCTTCATTGTAGCTGTCGTACTGCTTCGCTCCGTTCAGGTTATCGATCCGCGCGGCGTTGCGCGTTTTGCGACGGTCCTCATATACGTCGGTGCCGGTACGGGCAGTCAGCGTCAGCCAGGGCGTAAATTTATAGGTTGCCGCCAGGTTGCCGTATATGCGGTCCCGTTCGTTGGCTTTGGTGCTCAGGTTGAGTACGTAATACGGGTTGGTCCAGTAGTTATAGTTCCAGTTGTACTGATAGATACTGCCCGGTGCCTGGTAATTACGCAGTTTTTCCATATCGACCTGACGGCCGAACCAGATAAAGTACAGCCCCCAGTTCGTCCGGTTGTCGCTGCCGTCGACCACGTAGTTGCCCGTAGCCCGCACACTGAGTTTATTTGTCAGGTTCCAGCCCGCATTCAGCGACACCGTCCGGCGTTTGTAGTCGGTATTAGGCAGGATACCGGTCTGGTTCAGATCGGTAAACGACAGGCGGAAATCGCCTTTGTCGCTGCCGCCCGTAATGGCGATGTTGTTGGTCAGCGTACGGCCGGTTTCAAAGAAATTCTTTACGTTGTCGGGGTGCGCAATAAACGGCGTTGGTGTCCGCGTGCCGTCGGCGGCCACCGGCGAGTCGAACTGCGGAATCAGGCTGCCATCCAGTTTAGGTCCCCAGCTTTCATCCACCCCGTCGTTAACGCCTTTTCCTGTACCATCGACAAACGAGAAACGGCCTTTATTACCCTGTCCGTATTCGTTTTGCCACTCCGGCAGCCGGAACGGTTTGTCAAATGCGGTATTGGTATTGACCGAAACCCCGATCCCCTTACTGCCTTTACCGCTCTTGGTGGTAATCAGAATTACCCCGTTAGCCCCGCGCGAACCGTACAAGGCGGCCGCACTCGGTCCTTTCAGCACGCTTACATTGTCGATATCGTCGGGGTTCAGCGAAGCCGCGCCGTTGCCGTAATCAATCCCCGTACCGGAGCCATAGTTGCCGTTATCAATCGGTACCCCGTCGACGACAAACAAGGGCTGGTTATTACTGCCGATGGAGCTTGCGCCCCGGATCAGAATCCGAGACGACGCCCCGGGCGCCCCGTTAGAGCCGGTAATCTGGACACCCGCAATTTTCCCCGACAAGGCATTGACGAAGTTAGTCGCCCGTGCCTGTGTCAGTTGTTTGCCGTTGAGGTCCTGCACCGAGTAACCCAGCGCTTTTTTCTCCCGGGTAATACCGAGGGCCGTAACGACCACCTCGCCCAGAATCGACGCATCCTCCTCCAGGGTGAGTTCTATGGCTGTTTTAGTACCAACAGCGATCTCCTGAGGCTTATAGCCAATAAACGAAACGATAAGCACCGAGTTAGCCGGTGCCGACAGGGTAAATTCTCCGTTTGCATTCGTTGTACTGCCACGGTCGGTGCCTTTAATCAGCACGTTGGCTCCGGGCAAACCGGCGCCATCCTTTGCCAGGATGCGCCCTTTAACAGATCGGTCCTGTGCATAGCTGAAGACGCTCAACAGCATCGCTATACACAGCAGGCAGGCTGTACATGTGTTCCGCATAGATTAATAAGAGTAGATATTATGATAAAATATATTTAGTACTTTTTTAATAATACAAAACTTAAATGTCTAATTATCGACACTAACAGAGTAGTCACATTTAACTAAAACAACCACTTAAGCCAACATTAGCAAACCGTTAATTCATTTTTAACACACTCTAATTTTTATAAATAAATTCCACAATAACCAGTTTTATCAAAACATTATTTTATTTATTTAAAAATTTACAATAATTAATTGCTATATTTTTATTAATACCAACACATTCAACACTCAGGAGACATAGCACTATAAGCGCTTTTTATCCGGCAAAAAGCGTTAAAGCTGAATAATGCAATAAAATATAATTATTTCCACAAATAGAACTCGTAGTTATTTACAGCCATACAAAAAACAGGGCTCCGTCAGCATATACTAGCTGACGGAGCCCTGCCCTGTGTTTTAGTAGCTGCGGGAGCTTATTGCGCCGAAGCCGGAACTTTTACCAGAAACTCCCCGCTGATAGCCGGACCATTAGTGCTGCATCCGTTGCCGCGCGGAATAAGCGTACCGGTCAGGCTACCCTTTATGACTTTATTTTTTGTGTATTGACTAACATTCAGCTGACCCGACGCATACCGCAGCCCCATGCAATCACCGCGTGTATCGAACCATTCCATGTTGCTGCCCGAGGGCCGGCAAACCACCAGCCCGCTCCGGTTGTCGAGCGCTACGTAATCGCCGAACGGCAGCGTACCGGCACCGGTAGTCCGGAAGGTCAGATTCACGGGAGTGGTATCACTTGCACCCAAAATCGTTGAATAGCTGTTAGTATACTCTTTCAGGCTGACCGTGGTGCAGAGCGTTGTTTTGCCATCGAGGGTGTAGCGGATGTATCCCATACCTACGTATACCGGCCGGCTCAGCGCTACTGGCGCCCCTCCCTTGCCGGTTGGCACGCTTACGGTCAGCGTCACCGGATTCTGTTCCGGATGGTACGTTGGTGCCACATACGTACCGCCCAGGCCGGTGCCGGTCAGTTTGCCGTGCCCGTCAAGCCCCCAGGTGATGGCGGCGGCTGTAGCGGTTATACGGCGGAGCGGCTCTCCGTTGTTGACGGCCATCGGTGCCAGTTCCGAAACGAGTAACCGCATCGTTGCCCCGTAATAAACCACCCAGTCGCTCTCAGACTCTGACTCATCGACCAGCGCATACTGACGGTATAAAGCGATGTCACCCAGGGTAGTTACAGGCGTTGTCACAGTCCGGCTGGCTCCGTCAACCTGCTGGCCAATGGAAGTATACCAGACTTTATCGGCTCTCTGCTGCGCCATCCCGATCATGCCGGCCGTATTACCTGCCAGCTCCGCATCAGTATAAGCGACGGCAAGGGAAGCGGCTTTGCCTAATTTAAGCCCATCCGGCAATAACCGGTAGCCGGTGCCCATGCCGTTCGGTGCCAGGTTCGTAATTGGCTGAAGCGTAAATGTCGTTTGCTTATCCACGGCCCCTGCCGGAATAACCAGGGTCGCTTTACCACCGCTGAGCGTGAGTGTCCCCCCTTCCGGACCGATAACCAGACTTGAGGCAGTACCCATGGCAGCCCCCGTCCCGGTTGCTGTCCCTTCACGCGGATACTCCGGCGAATTTGGATTAATTGAAGACGTCTCAGACCGGCAGGATGCCATCAGCCATATTAACAAATAAAAAAATAAACAGTATAGGTTTATGCGCATACATTAGTTCTGGTTGTACCCATGCCGATGCCGTTCAGAATCGGGCAATAGGATCAAAATTGGCATTCCTTTTTGACATATAGGTTAGTTTTCTTCGTGAATGGTCAGCTGTTTCTACCAAACGGGACAATAAAAGCTACAAATATGATTTTTCCCACAAAACAGCGTATCCCGAATTACAGTATGTCGTAATTCAGGATACGCTGTTTTACCCGGAAAACGTTGCAGCTTATTCTTTCAGGAGTCCTCCCTGTACATTGCCTTCGAAGGTATTCGCCGTGTTTACATCGGCATTAGCTTTTGCCCCGTAGGCCACAAAGATGCCGTAGCCACCACTGCCGCTGACAAGCGACTGTTTAACGCTAAAAGTCGACAGATTGCCGTAAATAGCCAGATTGGCTTTTTTGCCGGAGACAATTGCCGTGCTGCCGGCATTGCTCAGCTCTGCGTTCTCCAGCACGTTCTGACCACTGGCAGAGTAGCAGATGATGCCCCTCCAGTAACCCGCGGTCCGGTTTGCTCCGGTAATCACTACCTTATTCGTGGTCGTTCCGACAGCCGACAGATACCCGCCGCTGTTGATCATCATGCTCGCATCCCGTGCGAACTCCAGCACGACGCCAGGGCTCAGTTTAAAACCGGTATCTACCGTCAGACCAGTACCTGTTACGCGGTACGGTGTTTTATCGGCAAAGCCAGCCCACGTTACTTCCGCGCCACTTTTCACCGCAGACGAGCTGATTTCTACGACATTCCGGCCATTGCTGCCGGTAAATACCGAAGCGGCATCCAGTTTGGCTACGTTTTCGGCATTCAGCAATATTCCTGCTTCTGTGTTGCCGGTAAACGTATTGGCCGCAAACTCACGCAGGATACCACCGTCCTGAACATAGATGCCGTAGCCGTCGTTTTGTGTAAACACGCTGTTCCGCAGGGCAAGCTGTGCTTTTGAGGAGCCGAAGAACGCAAGCCCTGCTTTGATAGTGCTGAGCATGGTACGGCTGCCGGTATGCATCACATCCACATACTCAAACACATTGGCATTACTACCCGAATAGAGCATGATGCCGGCCCAGAAGCCTTTTGTTTTCTCAACGCCGACAAACCGGATCCGTTTGGCCGCTTCGCCCTTAGCAATGATAATTCCGCCGTTATCGTTGATATCCAGCCGTGCATCGCGTTCAAAGGCAATCACAACACCCGGATTAATTGTCAGTTCGTGGTTAACCGCAATGCTTTTGGTGACAATATAATCCGGCAGTTCCGGATTCAGCACGCGGTCGGTCAGGACCGTTTTTACCGCGATATTGGCCGTAATGGCCAGCGGCTGGGCCACGGCGGCCGTTACCAGTACCTTATCGGTACTTTTTCCGGTCTCGCCCGATACGGTTAATTCCAATTCATACTCACCCGTTTCGTCGGGTGTAAAGGTTGGTTTCAGGGTAGTCGGGCTCTGAAGTGTAGCCGTACTTTTGGCGGGTTTGCGGACAAAGGCCCATTGCGCGGTCAGCGGCTTGCCTTTGCTGTCGGTAGAGGCACTGCCGTCGAGCGTTACCACCTGCCCAACCTGCACCTGCTGGTCGGGACCGGCCACAGCCGTTACGATGCCGGCCGGTGTTGGTTCTGTTTCTTTCTTACAAGCCGTTGTCAACAAGGCTAAACCGGCCAGTAAGGCCACAAATCGGGTGGCAAGGGCTATTTGTAGCCCGTGCGGGCGCAGCAGCGCCTTTACAGTAGAGGTCATGAGCAGTATTTTTTGTCGTTTACTGCGTCAAAATTGCCCCTTCGTCGGTTACTATCCGATTTGATTCCGGTTCAAATGTATTTTTTGCCCTGTGAAATGCGGCAGAATCCGGGTGAAATGCACCGCACCGGCTATGGTTTCACTACCCGGACGGTCTTCCGGCGGGTCGGAGTCCGGACCTGGATCAGGTAGGTTCCGGCTGCAGCCTGTAACGGCAGTTGCAGCCAGACCGCCTGCCGCGCACCCTCCACCGTTTCCGAACCGATCAACTGTCCCTGCACACTGAACATAGATACCGTCAGGGATTCCTGCCGGATGCCGTCCACGGTCAGCTCAACCAGATTATTCTGCACCGGATTACCAAGTACCTGTACGACCAGCTCCCTGGCATCCTGCTCAACACCTGTCCGGGGAGACAGGCCACAGGCTGCTTTGGCATCCCAGCGGTATTGAACGACGGTATACTCACCACCCGCATTCCGTTGCCGGGCAAACAGCAGAAAAGGGGCAATCGTTGACCCGGGCCGCTGAATATCAGCTACCAGATCCGGACTATCGACCCGGTTATGGCAATTCGTTGTCCAGCCGGTAATGCCGACACTCATAAATTCCACCGGATTGCCGTTGCCACCCGACACCACAAACTGAATGGCACCCGTCTGACAATCATAGACCGGCGGCTGTATCGTCAGCGGCTGCCCGATGGTCGGCGCGGGGCTGCCGCATTCTGCTGTATTAACGGCGGTATTCGACGGCGGAGCCGGTATTGCCGTGCAGTTATTGGGGCAGGTTGCGGTGTAATCCCAGGTTGTCGTAACAATGGACAGCGGATTACTTGCCTGACGGGCACGCAGCAGAAACGGTTCAACATCGCAGAAGGGCTGCACCAGATGCGGTCCTTTCTGCGTTGTCCAGCCCGTAATGCCGATCGCCATATAGCTTACGTCGCTCCCGTCGCCGCCTTTTGACAAAAAGGTAAACTGTTGCGTGGCGCAATCATAAACCGGTTTCAGCAGCGTCAGCGGCTGCGGCGCTTCGGTTGCCAGTTTCAGCACCCCGATGCTTCCGGTCAGAACCAGGCCGCCGTCGCCGGCCACGCTGATGCCCGTCAGCCGTTCCGGCGGATAGGCTGACTCCTGAAAGCTGTACGTCCGCTCGCCCACCAGCGACAGCGACGCCGGATTTCCGGCCGAACCAGGGGCCGTACTGATTTTGATCACGCGGTAGTCATAGTTCGGGGCACTCATATCGGTATTGGCCAGCGCGTAATACGTCTGACCATCGGCGGCCGTATACGAGGCAATATAGCCGGGCGTGGCGTCAGTCGGGTACACTTTTGACCGTTTCAGGTTGCCGTTCAGATCAATTTCGACCAGCACCGTATGCGGGGGAGCCTGTACCAGCGATGAAAACCCATAGCCGATACCGGCCAGCGCATACCCGCTCCCGTCAGGAATGGGCACCACATCGGTAATAATATTGGTCGATAACACCGCCCCCGGATCACCCCCGAAAAATGAATTCGGCAACGGAAAACCACGCATCAGTTTCTGCCACTGTACGTTGCCCTGCCCATCCAGCTTAGCCACCCACCCCGACGACGGGGCCGTCGTACTTAACGGATCGCCGGTTACCCCATACGGATTGTAATAGCCAACCACCAGAAAGCCGCCGTCGGGGGTGGCGACCATCCGTTCGGCTTTTGTCACGCTGCGGTCAGGATTCTGGGGCGAAGCATTCGGGTAGTTCAACGTTGTCTGCCAGCCTTGGCTACCTGTCTTTATCACGGCGGTGCTGGTCAGCGAGACCGATGACGGTATGGTTGTACAAAAAACCAGCTGATCGTCGGACAGGCTGATTAGCCCCTCAAAGCTGCGCCCATTGGCCGTCATACCCGCCGGCACCTGATCTAACAACGCGGCCTCCTGCTGAATACCAGCCTGATTGATTTTGCCTAACGCACGGAAGTAATACATATACCGGGGAATGTATCCGCTAAACACCCCGGTAACACTGCCCTTTGCGTCGACACTGAGCGCCAGCGTACTCTGCGGAAAAGCACCGGAGACGTTGATTATTGACGACCAGCGCAACACGCCCTGAGGTGTATACGAGCGTACCTCGCCTCCGGCAGCCACGGCAATGTTGCCGTCTGCCGTTACAATAAGCTTCGAATTTATGGTCGTCAGACTCCACTGACTGTCGGGAAAAACCTGTCCTTCGGCGGGCAGGGTCGCCAGGAGGCAGATCCAGAAGCCAAGAAAGGCTTTCAGGGCGGAAACAGGGGTAGCCGTATGCATAGGGATCAGTTGTTTTGTTGCCGGTAATGATTTCCTGCTAAGACAATACTTTTTTATAAAGGGTTGCGTTACAGGAATAACCGGTTAATCAGTATCCACGTAAAACATATTTTCCGCATGAAAACACGCTTTTACACCCTGCTTATTCTTTTTATTCCCGCCCTTTCGTCTGCGCAGAAAACCGAGATGATACTGTCACTGGAATCAGGACTTTTTTCGTTCCGGGGGCACTCGGCGGAGAATACCTCCTTTCTGAATGTATACAAATTCGGATCATCGTTTGAAGGGTACACCAATAATCCGTTCGGATCGAAGTCCGGTATTACACAGGGAGTTTCATTCAATATACAGCGAATTAACAAGCGCAAACTCTTTGCCGGAATCAGCGTAGGATTTGAAAACCTGCCGTCTAAAACCGATCTGGTTCAGGTCTATCTGCCTGTGTCGACGACCAGTCCGGGGACAGTTATTCACGTTGGAGCGAATCCAAACGCACCGGTTCTCGGGCATACTTACCTCTCCAACCGCTGCATTACCCTGAATCCCTACATCGGCTTTCGTTTCCCGACGGAGTATGGTGCAGCCATTGATTTTCAGGCCGGCTTCGACGCGGCCTATATTATGAGTTCGCGCGAAAACGGACGGGCGGAACTGCCCAACGGTACCGTATATACTACGTCTGTGGACCGTAAATACATTAGTCTCGATATACGGCCACGACTTCAGGCAACGGTTCATTACCGCAGGGCCGGGTTATTTGCCGGTTACTCCCACGGGCTCATCAACTACAAGGAAGGCTGGGTAGGCGGTATTAATGAGGCTTACAGCAACTATCTCCGGTTCGGGGCACAGTACCGGCTCCGGTAACCCCAAATGGCTGGCTGAAAACAACTTATATTCTTTCGGTCAGCCCTTTCCTAATTGCTGAAGCCGGTACTGAACCGGCGAAAGACGGCTGTTTTCCTTAAAAATACGCGAAAAGTAAGATGCACTGCTGAAACCACACATCCGGGCCACCTCATCGACAGACCGGTCACTCCGGGCAAGCAGAAGCCGGGCCTTCTGCAAACGGTATTGCTTCACAACCAGACTGAAATTAGACTGATAATAGCGCATAATTTTCCGTTGCAGCGCCGAAACACTCATATTCACCTTTTCGGCAATATCATCCGGAGACAGGCTCACGTTGTGATAACTCTGTTTCAGAATTTCTTCAAACTGTATCTTAAACACGACGGCTTCCGGTTCTTCAGCCTCTCCGGCAGTTTTTACACGATCCGGCCCTTTTCTTAACTGAATGATATTGTTGATTTTATACAGCAGTTCTTCCGGTATAAACGGTTTGATAAGGTAGTCGATTGCCCCGCGCTGTAACCCGTATAGTTTCTCCTCCGGATCTGTTATACCGGTCATATAAATCAGCGGAATCTGCCGGTATTCGTCCTGTGCCTGTATAATACTAAGAAACGTATTACCATCCATGCCGGGCATTACTATATCGCAGACAATAATATCAGGAATTTCCTTTTTGAGCAGCGCCAGTGCCTCTACTCCGTCCGGCGCAACCGCTACACCGAAATGATAGAGTTCCAGAAAGTCTTTCAGATTACTATGCAACTCATAATCATCGTCAATGACCAGCACTTTAGCCCTGTATCCGCTTATCATAACCTATCCCCCTAAACGTTTCTCAAATATATGAATCTCATTAAAATATATACCATCATCTCACATACATTCATTCTTAGTTTACATTTTAGCAAACATGGTTTTGTTATATTCGTACGATACGGTATCCATAGTATAAATGTGTCCAGGGAACACATATGCTGTGCTTATATAGTTATTAATAACTATTAATCATTTTGATACAATATGAATTATATACAATAAAAACCTGCATATCCTGACAGCTAAAAAAAATAAAAATCTTAAAATAATGTACGATCTAACCTTGCTAAGCCGGCAACCAAGAAAGAAAAGGTATAATTTTACCGGTAAAAGAAAGACTGTAACATTGCCAGGGGCAAAGAAAAACCATAGTTATTTATAACTATAAAGCCGTACCAATCCGGAAATCAGTACGGCGAAGCAATATGTCATAAACGTTGTATCAGGGATACATGGCATTAATCGTCGCAATATCGAGGGGAGACAATCCATTGCGCTGTATCGTATATAAGGATCCGTCACGCCGGGTGATGGCTGGAAGACCGTTTCGGGAAAAGTCATACGGCCCGTACATCATTACCGATGAAAGGTCAAGCTGGCTACCATACTCAAAACCATCGTATCCCTGGCCAATGTAGGTATCAAAATCATAGGTATACCCCGCCACAATGTTATCGTAATTCACCCGGATAAACTGATCGCGGTCGGAGCGGGTATGTTCGTGCCACAGTCCGATGGCATGCCCGATTTCATGGATGGCATTGCCTGTCGTACAGCCGATGCCCAGATTTACGTATTGCAGGCTTCCGGAATAGCCCACATTAGCCGAACAACCGCTGCCGTTACGGAACTTTACATAGCCGCGCTGGGTAGTACGGGCAACAAACCGGATTGCCGTATTGGCTTCAATATGCGCCATCGCCGAGTATACCCGCGACGGATTCGGCAATGCCGGATCGATCATGTAATACACAATTCTGTTCGGCCATTTTGCCGTTGACCGCGTTCTGCCGGTTGTTTGTCCTGCCACCGGTTCAGCGGTAATATCGTCGGGCCGTAAAATGATATCATGCTGAAAAACAGCATCCCCGTTAATAATCATGTAGCGGGCAGGCGTACCCATCACATACCCTGTCTCCGGTGCCCCGGCAAGACCGGGATACGCACATTCGGTTTGGACAACCTCCGGTTGCAGGTCAGCCCCATTTTCAGAATGACAGGCCATTAAGCCAATCCAGCAAAGCAGCATCACGCGCTTCATAAACGTTACATTTAAAAGGTTAGTGAACTAGTCAAAGCATAACGTTGGTTGTTTCAGGCGTTTATCGATTGACTTATTTTATAGAGGCAAACGGTATGGCATAGCCCCTCACCCTTGCGGAACATCTCCAGACAAACTGCCAGGCGGCGGCTCATTTCATCGACTGATTTCCGGTGTCTGATCAGGACATCCTCCACAGCCTTTTTAGTGACGAATGTTCTGGTATCCTGCGGTAACCGTTCAATCGTGTTGATCTCGTGCTCAACCTGTTGCAGCATAGTCACATACTCCTCCTTGATCATATAAATAGCAGATTGCGAGCACATACCCTCTCTGGCATAGTATTCACAAATGAGCTGAAAATAATCTTCGAAGCGGGTCATGCTATCTGACCAGGCCGTTAATAAAGCTTGAGGTACATGTAGATTTTCTAACATAACTTTCCGTTACGGCGGTGATTGACTAATGGCACAAACTAAGCAGCCTTTGTTTTACTGTACAGGTCTCTTTTTTTACTTTTCGAACACACCTATTTACCAACAAGAGGTCGTTAAGGGGGAAATAGTAGTTGAAGAGCCTTCAGTTAAGAGGATTCAATGAATGCCAGCAAGCAGCCGGAAAAGCCGTGGGAGCTTCGGAGAAAGGCCAGGAGCCAGATGGTGCGTATATACGGCAGGGGGCCGATGAAGAGCGATAAAATCACCCGGAATACAGGGAACCGGAAGTCTGTAGCCACAGCGTATGGGCTGCTGCTACCGCTAAACCAGCAGCAGCAGCCCGTTAGTTTTTAATAGCCCATTTCCCGCTCTACCGCCAGAAAATGGGTCAGTTCACCCTGTTGGTTACGAAGCGGGTCAATATTAATCGTACACTGGTAAGCTTCGCCGTTTTTACGGTAATTCGTCAGTTCGACGCTGACCGGGCTGGCATGGCGCAGGCTTTGCCGGATCCGGTCTGTCATAAGCGGACTGGTAGCTGCGCCCTGAAACAGGTGAGGCGTTTTGCCGAGCACTTCACGGGCCGAGTAGCCGGTCATGGCCAGAATACTGTGGCTGGCCCATAAAATGGTCCGGGCCGTATCGGTCAGGATGAGGGTGGCGCCGCTTTCCATCTGGTGCAGGTATTGTTTTTGCTCGCGGCGGTTCAGGTCCCATCCGAATATATGGTTCAGGCGCAGGAAGAGCGCCTTTTCTTTTTCATTCGCCTGTTGCTGTGCATGCGTCAGGAGCATGATCTCGAAACTCGCGACCGGAAACGGGCGGCTTCCCTCCTGCCATGCCCGGTTGTAGCCCCGCTGAATCATTTCGTCATATGCATTTGTGCTGTTCATCGTGTTGTTTGCTGATTATTTTGGGTTCTAACATACAAAAGAGGCCGGATCATTCAAATTTTTCTGGCAGTACCGCACTTTTTTGGGAGTACCGATGGCCTGCCGGTCATGTATGCATAACACCTTGTTAAAAAAAGTTGTTATTTTTTTCAAAAAAATCTCCTCTAAAACCTGCTCTGAATCAAGCAGAAGCGATTTTTCCGGCTTTTTTTCTCTGTTTTTTTTCAACTTTTTTTGGAGGAGGACTTGCGCCGTATCGGTTTACGCTATACTTTTGCACCACGATTTCACCACAACGGCAACGAAAAAAATGAAATCGGAAAACAAACGGTTCGGTAGTTCAGCCGGTTAGAATACCTGCCTGTCACGCAGGGGGTCGCGGGTTCGAGTCCCGTCCGGACCGCTAGAAAGAGTCAAGTTTTTTGAAATGAAAAAGCCTCGTAACATTACGAGGCTTTTTCATTTTCCCTCCTTCCGAGCGTTTTACGCGCATTTCAGCTGTCTAACGCTCTCATTATTTTAGCGTCTTTATTGCATGTGTAAATTAACTCTTTCCGAATATGCGCTTTAGCTTACTAATAAAACCCAATCCGAAGCTTACTGCTTTCTGTTGAAAAAATTAAACGCCCTCCGTTGTTGCTGATTTTTTTTACACTGGTTTCTCCGGATGGCAGACTAACGGCATGACCACTATTTAGTATAACGTAATCAGAAGCGCCCGGAACATACCCGCACGCCCATGTAGTGCTATCGCCCCAACTACCTGACTGACGGGATTGACAAATCGTGGTAGGGGTAACTGTAAGTATATCTACCGCACTACTGCTGTTACTGGCAAACAGTACCTTATTGCCCGCCCTTGCCATAGCCACAGGGTCGCTGACATTAGGTGTTCTAAATGTTGACCATTGATTAAGCGTCTCATCATAGATATCAACAAGGCTGCTTCCTGCTCCGCCAAATAACAGAATATTTGCCACCTGAACACCAGATACAAACCGGCCAACGGATAGCTTAGCTACCGACCATTGATCTGTTGTTATATTAAGAATATTTATATTTTCTGAAGCGTTTCCGCCCGCTCCAATCGCATGAACGCCTCCGGCAAAAAAAGCCCGTTCGCCCAAACTCAGACCCTTCATGTATGTAGTTGGTTCGGGATACGTCTCTATTTGCCATTGGCTTGTACTGGTGTCAAACACATCCAGCTGATTATTGGCCGCAAAGTAGATCTTACTGCCCACACTAGTAACGGCTATACCAGCCCCGCTTAGTCGTGGAAGATCGGTTGTCCACCATTGGTTCGTCGCTACATCATAAATATCGACTGTCCGGTATTTATTCCCTGAAAAATCTGTGCCACCTGCAAACAGGACTTTGCCGCCAGCACTGGCTGCTGCCATATTCTCTCTTGGGCGCGAAAGCTCTGCTGTTTTCCATTGATTGGTGTTCACATTGTAAATGTCGATCCTTGCCGTATTAGTAGGGTTTGCCAAGGCGAATGTGGAATCATAAATCATTCCGCCACCAAAAAAAGCCAGCGTATCCGTATTGGTGACCGCCATCCTTATTCTTCCCTGGGAAAGAGAGGCAGCCGTCCACTGTCCGGTCGCATCATCATAGATATCGACACCAGCATAATTGACAATCCTGTAAGGCGTTCTGTAGTAATATCCCCCAGCAAACAACGCTTTGGTACCAACACTGGCGGACGTAATATTAAATCGAAATCTTGCGAGAGAACCGGTCGACCATTGGGAAAAAGCAGGCAGACTGGCGTGGAGGGTTAATGCGGATACAAGAACAAAAGAATAATACCAGTTTTTCATATTAATATTAGCACATTAACATATTTTATATCTCAGAATAACCGGCAAAGGTTCATTAACAGAACCCAATAGTGTAATCATTCGCCAAAAAAGTTAAAACCAATCAGTTTAAATATATAATTATTAGACAATTATTTATTTACTGGATCAGCTTTTAAGTGATCAGCCTTTTATAAGCGGTTTTGGCTGCTATAGTTCCCGCCAGTTGCTTTTGTTCACTGCCATTACTGCCACCCTTCACACCTTCACCGCTTTAACGTAAAGGCCGGATTAAATCGGACTGCCCGTATAATCTGCCCGCAAACCGTAAAGGCCACAACCGTCAATGAGACCGTTAATCCGGTAACAAACGAAAACACCGTAACCGGAATCCGGTAAGCAAACGTCTCCAGCCATGTATCAGCAACAAGCCAGGAAACCGGCCACGCAAGGCTGTTGGCCAGCAAAACCATATACAGAAACGGTTTGGCTAACGTAAGCACCAGTTGCCGCCCTCCGGCTCCGAATACTTTCCGGACCTAACCAGGCATCAGCACCTCTCTACATCGACTTAAATACTAATCTCATTATCAGTCCATTACAAACTGTCTATGTTTTTGTCTATGCCTGAAAGTTGCATTTTCAGCTGCCACCTCCTTTTTTTCACGGTATGCATCGCTGCCATCTTATGAAAAACCTATTGTTTGCGCTTGGCTTTTTCTTGCTTGCCACAGCCACATTTGCCCAAACCAGCCTCACGACGATTACCGTCTCAACCAATGCAGATAACGGGGCCGGGTCACTCCGTGCTGCCATTACCGCCGGTAATTCTACCAGTGCTCCCTATACCATCAATATTACTGCTACCGGTGCAATTGGCCTGGTCTCGGCCTTGCCGGACATCACCGAGTCCTGTACAATCCTGGGGCAATCGGCACTTACACCGGCGACCGGTAGCGGCGGAACGCTTATCCAGCGGGCAGCGACTGCCGAATTCCGGATTTTTCGTATGATTACCCCCAATAAAAGCCTGACCTTACGCGATTTAATTCTGAGCAACGGCCGCGCTATGCCAGAGAATGTAAGCAGAGGCTATGACGGATTAGGCGGGGGCGGGCTCGTGGTGAGTATGGGGACGGGGACACTGACCATGACCCGATGCCTGGTCGCAAACTGCAAAGCCACATTCGGGCCGGACGCCGGCGGGGTACAGGTATTATCCGGCACTGCCGTGATCACCGATTGCCAGTTTTCGGATAACGAGACAACAGCCGGCGAGGGTGGCGCTTTCCGCTGTGCCGGAGGAGCAGCTACATTTTTACGTTGTACGTTTGCCGGGAACCGCTCAGCGTTTTCCGGCGGGGCATTTGTCCAGGCCAATGCCTCAACAACCATGACGAACTGTACTTTTTCGGGTAACTCATCATCCGAATTTGGTCTTGGCAATGCAATCCATTCCGGCACAGCGTCTTCGCTGGATCTGATTCATTGTAGCTTCGTCAGGAATTTCGGTGAAACATTTACACTGAGCGCTATCGGATCCATACGGCTTTTGAATTGTCTGTTTGATGGTAATACATCGAATCGGGGAACAAGTAATTTTCAGTCAACGGACGGATTTACCTCGCTGGGCGGCAATATCAGCAGCAGCGATGCCGATAATACGGTACTCAATCAGACAACCGATAAAAATAATCAGAACATAGGCAGTGGCCCTCTTCAACGGAACAACGACGGTCTGGTCAGTACACATACTCTCGGTGAATGTAGTCCTGCCAGAAACGCAGGCATATCACCCGCCCCCTTAACCCTGCCGCCAAACGATGCGAACAGCCGCTCCCGCTCAATCCCGCCTAATGCCGGCGCCTTCGAATACACAGGGCCTCCCATCGCCCTTTCGCTTTCGGCCCTGGATGATGAAGTACTTACCTGCGCCAATACGAGTCTGACCCTGACGGCTACCGCCACCGGCAGCAGTTCGTTCCAGTATCGGTTTACCGGCACCGGTCAAAGCAACCAGCCGACCAGTAGTTCAATCATATCGGTCAGCGCGGCCGGTACCTATACCGTCACCGTTACCAGCGCAGAAGGCTGTCAGGCATCCGCCACCCTTACGGTGACATCGAATACGGCCACTCCCGGCGTTTCACTGACCGCTACCAACAGCGGGGTCATCACCTGTGCCGTCCGCACCCTGACCCTCACGGCCGGTAGTCCCACGGGCGGGGTCACCTACAGCTTTGCCAGCGCCAGCAGCTTCACGACAACCGCCAACCGGATCGCCGTCAATACGACCGGTACTTACTCGGTCACCGCCACCAATCCTGTAAATGGCTGCCTTAGTTCTGCTACCACCACCATTACCAGCAGCACCGGAACACCCGGCGTATCGCTGACCGCGACCAACAACGGCGTGCTGCTTTGCGGCCTCCAGACCCTGACCCTCACCGCCGGCAGCCCGACCGGTGGCGTCAGCTACAGCTTTGCCGGCACCAACAGCTTTACCACTCAGGCGGCCAATGCGATTGTCGTCAACAGCACCGGTCCCTATTCGGTCACCGCCGTTAACCCCGCTACCGGCTGTTTCAGCACCACCTCCCTCAGCGTGAGCAGCAACCTGGTTCCGCCGGCTGCGGTCAGTATCAGCCGCACGGGCGCCATCGGCTGCGGCCCTAACAGCGTCACCCTCGCGGCCACCGCTACCGGAGCCAATAGCTTCAGCCTGCTGCCCGGCAATCAGACCACTACCACCGGTCAGTTTGTGGTCACGGCTATCGGCACCTATACCATCGTAGCGGCCAACGGAGCAGGAACCGGCTGTCAATCGGCAGGCACCAACACCATTTTACAGGGCACCAACGCGGCGGCGGGGAGCATCACCATCGACGGTCAGCCCGGCTGTAACTCGCCCACCCGGCTGACGGTGCCCGCCACCGGCCGGTCGTTTGTTTTCACCGGTCCTGACGGCTACGTCGTCTCGACGGTCTACCGGCAGACGGGCACCTATTCCGTTTTCGCCGGTAACGTTGTACTGGGCGGCACCTACACCCTCACCGTACAGAGCGATGAAGGGTGTCCGGCCCTCACCAGCACCGTTGTCGTGACCGGGCCAGTGCGTTGCCCCTGATCCTGATAAACCAATGAAGCGGGAGCCTGTCCTGTACTCTGTTACGGAGTGCACGGCAGGCTCTCTGACATTTTCGGCGTCCTTCCAACCCTTTCCCCATCCGGCGGGTCTGGAAAAAAACGGCGATACCAATGACACGAGGACTACTTTTCTGGTTTATGATCTGCCTGGCGGCGTTATCCTGCAAAACGGATGAACCGGCCCCGGTTTCCATCACCACCGGCACAAAATCCGGCTGGGTTACCATCAATCTGAATATGGATTACACAATCCAGTTTCCTCCGGCAACCTATCAGGGTAACAGCTATCGCCTGCGTACTCCGGGCTCATTCGGGGACACCCCCGCGGGCATCACCCGGAACGACGGCCAGGCAGGCATATACACCTTCTGCAACCCCAATGCTTACCCGTGCCTGTTTACGCCTTACGCCGGAGCGCTGCCTTCCCCTGTTCCGGCCTCGGTGCCGTATCTGAACGCGAAGGGCGAAAAACGGGAACTTAATAATACCATCACGTTTTTCAAAAGCGGTAAACAGATCGGTATCCTGTACTACGCCCATGACCCCGAAGCCACGGAGCAGCCGTATACCGGACACCTTTACCTGCGTGCCGCCGCATCAGGTCAGTTTGAATATGCAAGCCGTATTTACTTTACGGAAGCCACCCAAAAAGAGATACCGGACATTCTGGCCACACTCTCCCCCGGCGTATAAACCGGCGTTACTGCCTATACCGACCTGCCACAGTTGCTTTCGGGACCCCACATTATTCCGCATGCATGCAAGCAACTTTATTTTATTATTCCGTTACTTGTTATACTTTAGGGCGAACTAGTAACACACATCTTTTACTCATGAACCGACAACGTTCTTTTAAGCCTTTTGGCCAGTCACTGTTGACTGCGGCCCTGTTTTTTACCGTTTTCAGCATAGCCACCGCCCAAACCCCGAATCCTAAACCCGTCACCGCCGATGACCTGCGCAGAGGCCCTGTACTGCCCAGCCACCTGTATTGGGGGTATACGCCGAAAGCAGCCCCGGGCTGGCGCATTCAGAAGGGTGACACGCTCTCGCTCGGCGATGGCAGCATGCCCAACCACAGCTTTACCTTTATTTACCTGAACCACTCGTGGCCCCGTGTTTACATGCCCACAAACTACATCAACGGACGGGCCGTGGTTAAGTCGCTGGTGCAGATCGGCACGAAAGAACAGGGCTACATCATGGGCGCCGTTCTGAGCGTCGGACGGTCGAAGAAGTATTTTATTGAGCTGGAAAATGCCGTCAATGCCGGTGAGATCCTGCCGCCGCCTCAGGTTCGCGGAACGATCATTACCAGCCTGAAACCGTTCAGCATTTCCGACGAAATCAGAAAGCTGAAAGCCCTTGCTGATGAAGGCGTGCTGACACAGGCCGAGTACGAGACGGCTAAACAAAAACTGCTGACGAACTAACCCGCTGATCGGGGTCTCCGACGAAATCAAAATTTCAAGGAATTCCCGGCAACGGAGCCATTACGAAAGGAGAAAATGAATCGGTCAAAAAATGGCTTCTGAAGGAGTACGTACGATTTACCGGCTCCCGGCGTTTAACTACCGGTAAGGATTCCGGACAGTCCAAAGCAGGTTATCCGGAATTCTTTTTTGCCAGCCCTGCGGTCAGCTATGCCAGACACACCCGTTAATTATTACAGTTTCATTGATCAGACCCTGCGCCGGACACCGGATCAGGTTTGCCTGATCTGGCCGGAACCTTCCGGGTCTGCCCGGGAAATAACCGGCCACATGCTCCTTAGTCAGGTAGCGGCTTGCCGGGCACTGCTGCATAAGTCCGGTGTAGGCCCGGGCGATGCCGTACTACTCGCCTCACCTGTTTCATTACCGGTCATAACCTTACTGCTGGCTATCATGGCCCACGGCGCCATACCGGTACTCCCTCCTGCTTCGGCGACAATCCCGACCTTGCTGCGTTTACTGCTCCGGCACCGCGTCAGGGGGCTTGTACTGGCCCGGAAACTGCCGGTCGTGGCCGGGTGGCTGCTCCGTTTGCGGGGAATCCGGCTGATTCCGGTCAGTGCTGGTTTGCCGGATACCTCCGCCGCATGGGCGCCCCCTACCCTGGTTCCGCCCGGCCAGCCGGCCCTGATTTCCCACAGTTCCGGTTCAACGGGTATGCCTAATGCCATCCGGCGCAGTCACCGCGTACTGACGGAACAGCATCATGCACTCGACACCGCGTTTCCGGCATGGCCCGGCCAGCGGGATTTCCCCTTGTTTCCGGCAGTACTGCTGCTTAATCTGGCAACCGGTACCACCAGCGTGCTGCCTGATCTGCCCGGTCTGCGCGTAACAGCGATGCAGCCAAGAGATAATCATCCGGCAACTGACCCGTCAGGCGATCAATACCATGACCGGTAACGTTTTTTATTTCCGGCAGTTGCTCAGGCATTTACAGGCGCCACCCGCAGGTATTTCCGGCGGTCCGCGCCGTTGGCCTGGGTGGCTCACCGGTACCCGACAATCTGTGCCGCTCCCTCAATCCTTTTTTCCCGAATGCAACGCTTTACGTTATTTACGGTTCATCCGAAGCCGAACCGATTGCCGTACGGGCCATCAGTGATGCCGTTCCGGAACCGGCAACGGGCTACGAAGCGGGCACAATTCATCCGGCGATTTCGGTAAACATTGATCCGCTGGGGCAGATTAACACCCCAACCGGCGAGACTCATACGGTTGGCGAAATCCTTGTCCGCGGACCACACGTGGCCACGCCTGCCAACACCTGGTTTGCCACCGGTGACTTTGGGTATCTTCGGCAAGACGGAGTCCTTGTCCTTACGGGCCGCAAAGGCAATGAAGCGATCCGGTCGAGGGTTCAGCATTACCAGATCGAGCATGTGCTGTATCATGTACCGGGCGTTGACCGCGTTGCTGCCCGAAGCACAGACACGGGCTTCACCATCTTTGTGGAAGGAACCGCGCAGCCCGATGCGCTTTGGCAGGCACTGCAAAGAGCATTTCCGGATACACCGGTTGGCGGGATCCTTTTCCGCGACACCCTGCCGGTTGATGACCGGCACCAGTCAAAAATCCGCTATGAGCGGTTAGTTTAATCAGCTTATGCAGTCAGAGTTTTATAGTGTGGATCTTGACCGGATCCGTTACTCACTGGTCTGGGAGGATAGCCGGACACTTTATCAGAGTCTTGACATCCGGCCCGATGACCGCGTCCTGGTCATTACGTCGGCAGGATGTAATGTCTTGAATACCCTGCTGAAAAATCCGGAGCAAGTCATTGCCATTGATCTGAATCCGGTACAGAATACCCTGCTGGCGCTGAAAACCCACGTTATCCGGCACCATGACCACACAACGCTGCGGGGTCTGCTCGGCCTCGACGGACCGGCCGCTGTAGCCTGTGCCATACAGCAGGTTTCGGCCTCCCTTCCGGTGCATCAGCGTACATACTGGACGTCTTTTTTTGCCAGCCATCCGGAAGGTATCCTGACCGCCGGTAAGCTGGAAACCTACATTACCGGTTTCACGGATACCTGTCCGGCTGCGGTCCGCGAGCGGATCCGGCACTTGTTTACCTTTGATGAGGTGACCGGACAGCGTCGTTTTTTTGCGGAAGAGCTGGATAACAGCCCGTTTCAGGAAGCCTTTATTCAGTATTTCGACGATGCCAATCTGAGTAAAGGGCGCGATCCCCGTTTGTTCAGGTACGCTCAGGAGTCGGGCGGGCGCGCTTTTTACCGCCGGCTGACCGAACACGTCTCTGCCGTGCTGGTCCGGGACAACTTTTTTACGCGGTTTTTCTTTCTGGGGCCACAGAATATCCCCGAAGCCATCCTGCCGCCCTGCTATCAGGCCGGGCATTTTGACACGCTGCGTGAGCGGTTGCCCCGTCTATCGGCAGTAGATGGTGAGGCGGTCAGTTACTTGCTCTCGCCGGCTGGTCAGGCCATTACGAAGGCCAGTCTGTCCAATATTTTCGAGTACACCAGCGCGCAGGAATTCAGCCGGGTTTGCCAGTCACTGCTGGCTGACCCACACAGGCCGCTGCGGTTCGTTTACTGGAATCTGCTTCAGGGTCAGGGCGACCATACGCCCCCGGCCGCCGGTTTTCAGTACGCCGTTCCCCCTGAACTGACCCAGCCAACAGCCTGTTTTTATTTCAAAAACCAGTACATCATGGCCACACAACCGCTTTAGCCTTTACCCTGATTCATGCAGACACACTCTTTTTTCAGTCCGTCTTTTATTGAAACGCTCATGCAACAACGGATGCCCGGGCAACGCATCCGGGTGCAGCAGTGCGAGCCGCTGCCGGTCGATAACTCAGCCAGCATTCTGGTTACCCTGACAGCCGGCGTTTCGGATACACTTCTGGGTCACTTTGCCTTTCAGGTACAGTATACCGTCAATGACCAGCCCCACAGCCGGAAAATGGTCATGAAAATCAAGCCCCACGGCAGCGAGATCAGTGAAATGCTGGCCGGACTGGCGCAGCTCAGCGGTGAGCCTCTGGCAAGTACCTATGCCCCGTTCCGGACGTGGACCGGTTTTCAGCATACACACATGCGCGAGACGCTGGTTTATCAACATCTCAGCTCGTCCCTGCTGCCCGAAATTTTCGGTGTTCACATTGATCCGGCCAACGATCAGTACATCATTCTGATGGAATACCTCGGCGACATGGCCCTGCTTAATTCGGCGATGGCACCGGAACTCTGGACCGACACCCATATCCGCACGGCCCTGACCCAGCTTGCAGCCTGGCATGCAACCCACCTCAGTCAACGGCTGCCCTTCGATGACAAATTCTGGCATGATGTACCCTCAACGACCTATATGCAGCGCCTTCAACCGCTCTGGCAAGCCCTGCTCGATCAGGCTGCCGGCCGGTTTCCGGAACTGTATCCGGCCGGTACGACCACCCTGCTCCGGCAGGCGATTACGCACATTCCGGCGTATTGGCGCGAACTGGAGGACGCTCCCAAAACCTTTATCCATAACGACCTTAATCCACGCAATACCTGCTTCAGGGAGACAGAAACCGGCTTACAGTTCTGTGTCTATGACTGGGAACTGGCGACCTATCACATCCCGCAGTACGACGTGGCGGAGTTTCTGTGCTTTGTTCTTGATGCCGACCGGTATGACCTCCGCCAGCAGTATCTGGCGTTTTACCGCGAACAGCTCCATGCACGGACGGGCACATACGAAGATCCGGCCCTGTTCAGGCATCAGTTTGCGCTCGCAGCCCTTGATTTCGGTCTGCACCGTCTGGGGCTTTACATGATGGCCCACAGCGTCAGTCCGTACCCGTTTTTACCGCGTGTCGTTGCCAGCTACCACAACACACTTGCCCTATTCAAGGCAGAGGTTTACGATACGCTCTTCCCGAAAAGTGCGTAATGGGCCGTATCATGCGGCAGGTGCTGTGAAAATTGCAGGGAGAAGTTATCCGACCGCATCAGGCAGAAGATGACTTCTTCGTAATACGCCTGAAAATGCACCATGCCGTATGCGCCCAGAAACGACATAAGCCCCTGCCGGCGATAGTCCGGATGCACACCGACGGTTTTTACCAACAGCGTTTTCCGGGGCAGCCGCTCATAATCGCGCGCAAAAACCGGGGACGCCTCCGGTGGCAGGTGCAGGGACTGATAGTCGGGCAGACAGAAACTCATGGCCACCAGCCTGCCGGTATCCGGCTCCTGAAACAACACCGATGTGTGCGGACAAAGCTTACCGGCAAATGCCTGATCATAGAGCCAGTCAAACTGCTCCCGCGGGACAGGCCGGTACGCCGGATTGGCACTGAATATCTCTCCGACCAACGTATAGATGTCAGCGGCGTATTGCTGCCACACGGCAGGCGTCAGCGGAATGCACCGGAACGGCAGCAGCGTAAGCGCTTCAAGCAGGTCTTTTTTTCTGCCGGTAAGCCAGCGGGATATCGTCCTTCCGGATGCGGCGGCTCTCAAACCGGCTGTTTTCCTGAAAGCCAAGCTGGCGCAGCAGCACCGGATAATACGCCGGATTGGCAGGTTCGCGGTCAAACACACCCCACGACGGCTCATTTAACCGCAGGCGGTAGGCATGAAACGTATTGAAGTTGACGGGACCCGTCAGTTGTTGCCGCCCAAGCCGGCGGGCATCGGCTTCCAGCAGGGCAAAGGCCTGCCGGTTGGTTTCCGGATTGCCGGCGGTTTCCCAGAAGCCGAACAGGGCCTCCGTGCTTCCTTCGGGGAAAAATACCCGTCAGCCGGATTGTTTGGCCGTCGGTATACAACACGATGTCGTTCCGGACCGATTCTGCCAGAACCAGCTCCCTGATGAATGCAGGTAACGGCGCCGTTGACAACAATCGGGATAGCGGCCGTGTCAGCCAGGCAAAAAACACCGCCGGTCCGGCTTCATGAAACGAAATACGGTTAATGAGCGGCATGGCTGATCCGTCTGATTTCACCCGTCCGGCCGTTGATAGTCAGCTTCTGACCACTGGCAACTGTTCTGGTTAATCCGTTGATGTTGATAATGGTCGGCAGTCCGAGTTCGCGCAGCAAAATCACGGAATGCGACAAGGACGATCCTTTTTCGATGAGAACGGCGCGGCAAGTCGGGAACAGAACGGCCCACCCCGGATCGGTCCGTAAGGCACAGACAATCTTATCGGTTACGTCCAGATTATCCCCCGGACCGGTAATCACAATGGCTTCACCCGTGACAACGCCGGGTACGCAACCGGTCCCCTGCCACACATCCGGTGCGGTATTGTCAACCCGTATCCCGTCTACCGGCGGCGACGGGACGACCACACGTCCCGGCACATCGTCTTGTTCATAGCGCCGGAATTCGGCCTTGCGCTCACTTGTCAGACCAGTCAGTGACGCACCGGAACCCGATAATGCCTCACCGATTTCTTCCTCTGTCAGGTAAAACACATCTCTTTCAGCAGCCAGTATGCCTTGCGCAGCCAACAACCGGCCCATCGCCAGATACAGCGCACGGTACATACCAAACAGGCGGGTTCGCTCAAGACGGAGCATTTCCCGGTTTTCGATAGCCTGCTGCAACCGGCCCAGTTGGTTCATTACGCGGCGGCGGTGCAGGGCAGACCGCTCCTTCAGCCTGCCGGCCAATTCAGCGGCGGCAGCTTCGTGCAGCGTACTTCGACCGGCACTGACGGGTTCGTCCGCAATATCAGCCATCAGGTAATTCCGCAGGTACCGGTAAAACACCTGTGGTACTAACCGCATGGTTTCTGTTTCCAGTTTCAACTCACCCACGGTCCGGTCGCCGTACTGACCGATAAACTGCGTCACCTGCGCATGGAAAGCCGGATGCGTTTGCTGTACATAGGTGTGTAACTGCTCCGGAAACCGGATAATGGCTTCACAGAGCGCCGGTTTCTGACGCGCCGTCACCGCCAGACGATGAATCGCCAGCAACGGCTGCGTGCTCGCAATCTGCTTATTACCTGACAAATAGCTGCTCAGAAATACATCCGGTTCCTCAAAACCAGTTGCGGTGAGTAGCCGGGCCACGCGGCCATTGGTCATCATTACGTAAAAATCATTGATAATCGGCACCGACCAGTTGCCGAGTAACGCATGGTCCAGCCGTATTTTCTCCTGCCAGAGCGCCTGAGCCGGTAACGCATGCAGGTCTAGCAGATAAAAGCGGGTATAATATGCATCAAAATGCGCTTTAAACGACCGGATCGAACTTTTCAGTCGGGAGAACGCCCATACTAACCGGCCCAGATTCACCAATAAGCCCGGCAGCATGGCGAGTTTACCGGCCGTTGTCTTCCGGACATCCTTCACAAAATCAACCGGTTCGGTAAGGCCCATCATCCGTTCCATATCGGCTTTGTTCTGCTTAAACGAAGGCAGTAACTGAAGTCCCCGGTACCAGTTATTGATGTTGTAATAAATACGGCCCCTGACCAGCCCCAGCAGGTTACGCACCACATTTTCCTGCTGCTCAATGATCTTTGCGGGCAGGCCGAGTGCATGCATGGTTTGCCGGTAGACGGTCGCATAAGCCCGGCTCGCAAAACTAAAGGTCAGCGGAGTCGTAACGCCGCAGTAACTCTCCTGAATATTGGCGTTATCATAGACAATGATCTCCGGTATCGGCTGAGTGACCGGCCTCGACTGCACAATAAACAGGGCCTGCGGGGTAACGACAAATTCAATATCCTGCGGCCCCTGAAACGCCGCCTCGATCTGTGAACCAATCTCAAACAAAGCGTTTAACTGCGCGTCAGTGAGGCAGGGTTGCTGCCGGGCAGCCACCGCAACCGCTTCGGTCCGGAGGCCTTGCCGGACATCCGCGACCAGCTGTGCCGGCTTATCGGCCAGCCGCTGCCGGTGCAGTACACCGTTGTTTTTCAGCCAGTAAAACTCATCGGCATCCAGTTGCCCCTGTACCAGACCTTCGCCAAAGCCGTAAACGGCATGCGCCGCCATTTCCTGCGGATAGTCGGGAAAGGTCGTAAACAAGACCCCGCTGGCCACGGGCGTAATCTGTTGCTGAATAATAACGGCCGGCCGGGCATCGGGCGGTAAGCCCTTCTGCATCCGATAGGCCACGGCACGGTCGGAGTAGCCGCTCGCGGCACAGGCGGCAACAGCAGCCACGACAGCTTCCGGCGTTTTCAGATTCATGAACGAATCCATCAGACCGGCAAAGGCATGTATCGTTCCGTCTTCGTCCGCCACCGACGAGCGCACCACCACCGGTATCTCCGGAAAACCCCAGTCCCTGAGCGTGTGCGTGATGGCTGCCTGATCGTCCCCCGAAAGCGCGAAGCCAGCCAGTAATGCCCGCCGTTTTTCGGCTGCCTCCGGTGGCAGGCCAGCCAGGGACGAAGCAAATGTTTCGGCCGGAATTACGAGAAACGGCGGAACCGGGATGCCGGCAGCCCGCAACCGGTACAGGCCGCGTGCCTTCCCGCCAATGGTGTAGTTCGATGGCGCAGCGTTGTGAGTTATAATCATATTCGCCTGATTTTACAGGTTCACTACCAGTATAACGGACAAATAACTCGTCAGCATAAACAGCGAAACGAGTAATCCGGCCGTTTTCAGTTTTTGGCGGCAGGCCGCCGGATGGCCTCTATGTATACCCCCAACGTCAGGACGTACAGCCCTCCGATCAGTACGAAGGGATAAAGCGGGGCATTCAACAGCGTAAGCAGGTAAAACTGGGTACCGACACCCGCCAGCAATACCAGCAGCACACTCACAATGGCCGGTACATAGCCCATTGTTTTCGTATACGAATCGACCAGCGGACGCTCGGCCTCAGGCACAAACAGCTTCCGGGCCAGTTCAAACGAAAAGCCGCTCAGTACGCTCAGGGCTGCCAGCAGCAACAGGGCCTGTCCGGCCATACCCCACGGCACATAGGCAGACCAGATCCAGCTGATCACCAGCGGCATGATGAGCATATGGCTGATTGCATAAAGCAGCAGCCGTTTTTTCAGGAACGTGCTCACAAAAAACTCGTACCGCATCAGTACGCTATACCCCAGCGCCAGCCCCCAGGCAATGAGGGTCGCCGGTCCCTGATACGCTGACCAGCTTATTTCCACAAAACCGCCAACCAGCGATAAACGAGTCAGTTGCGGCAACGTCACCTTCCCCGACTGAAGAACCCGGTGCGGGTGGTTTATGCAGTCGAGGTCATAATCCTTGATCTCATCGAACACCCGTAACCGGAAGAAAAACGAAATGGCCGCCAGCATCCCCCAGTCATCGATAACGGTCACGGATGTATGAACAGGCAATGGTGCGAAAAAGCGGGCCACGGAATATACCGTTAAAAACAGGATGGCAAACAACGCCATATTAACGACCGGGAAACGCTCGTTACTGTAAGCCACCAGATGTTTCAGCTTCATACCGGTAAAATTAATCAAACATGTTACCAGAAAATTAATTTTGACGCCTTTAAGGAATACATGATCAATACCCCGGCGCTTACCACGCGTAAACGGGGACAAAATATGCTTACTTTTAAGCTATGATTCACCATTTATATCGGTTAAGGTATTATTTACTTATCCTCCACCCTGCTTCTTTGCGCCTGGCTCTGGCCGGGTATTCAATCGGCCATCCAAGTGGACAACAGCCTTACCGTCTGGTTTATGAAAGACGACCCGGCGCTGATTAACTACCAGCAGTTTCAGGAACGGTTCGGCAATGATGAAGTCGTCATTACAACAGTTACCGCCCGAAAATCGCTGCTTACACCGGCGCACCTGAACACCCTCAGACGGCTGACCAGGGCACTTGAAGCATTACCTGACGTTGATCAGGTGATCGGCCCCGGCAATATGGTTATTCCGGTAAGGGGTCCGGCCGGTACTGAAGATGAGCCGTTGCTTACCGATACAACCAGCCCTGCCTCACTGACGGCCACGCTGAGCCACCGCCCCACGCTGCGGCAACAGCTTTTTAACGCAGACTATACCACCGCCCGTCTGTTAATCATCCTGAAAAAAATCCCTGACTTCGACACGCGGCGTGGCGGGATTCTGGACCGGATCCGGCAGGAAGCCGGCCGGCATATCCATGACGAACAGCTCCATTACGGCGGTATCGGCATTATCTACGCCGGGCTAAACACGCTTTCGCAGCAGGATTTCGGCTTTTTCCTGGGCATTGGCTACGTGTTTATGCTGGTACTTTTTTGGTGGATTTACAAACGTCCGCTCCTGATGCTGTACGCAGTCGGCATCATTATGCTATCGACTTACCTTACGCTCGGGATTTATGGTGTACTGGGTTACCGCCTTAATCTGATGACGGTGCTGCTGCCGATCATCATTCTGCTGCTGGGTGTCATGGACGCCATCCATGTTATCAACGAGCGCAACCAGCTGGCCACGCCCCGCCACACAAACAAAGAAAGTGCCCTGGCCGCGCTGGCACATGTGTTCCGGCCCTGCCTGTTTACCATGTGTACGACCGCCACCGGCTTTCTGACGCTGCTTACCAGCCACATGGCCATTCTGCAAACGTTCGGTGTTTTTGCCGCATTGGGAATTGTGCTTTGCCTCAGCCTTACCTACCTCCTCGGCGTCATTCTACTGCCCCTGACCCCGCCCGCACGGGAGCATACCGTCGTGACCGGCCGGTTGCTGAGCCGGTTGCTGCTGGTGGTCAGTTCGCATAAAAAGGCTTTTCTGGCCCTCTCGGCCGGCTTCATACTGCTTTTTGGTCTGGGGGTCACCCGCCTGCGGGTTGACACCTATACCCTCGGCTATTTTCCGGCCACGCATCCCGTCGTCACCGACCATGTGGCCATGCAGCAAAACTGGGGGCCTTACATTCCGCTGGAGCTGCTGGTCGAACCCCGGGCAGGCTACTCGCTCCACGATAAACGGCTCGTTACCGCCGCCCGTACGTTTGCCGACTCGGCCGGACGCATCCCCGGAGTCGGTCAGATTTTCGGATTCTTTTCACTCTATCAGAGTGGTTTTGAAGGGCTATACGGCGAAAAAGGGGTGCGCTATCTGCGGAGCCAATCGGCGTTAAACGAAGCACACCGCCGGTTAGTGAGCAGTTATCCAGCCCTGGCACGGACGTTTATCCATGAACCGACCCAAACCGGTCGCATCACGGTTTCGGGGGCCATGATGTCGGCTCAGACCCTGACCGGCAAAATGGACACGCTCATGCAGCTGGCAAAACAGACGATGGGACCCTATGCGTTCGTAACCGCGGGGGGCTATCAGCCCATGTATGCCGGCATTGTACAGTACGTAACCAGCTCACAGGTCAATAGCCTGCTGCTGTCCTTTGTGACGATTTTTGTACTGGTCTGGCTGTTTATCCGCGATCTCCGGCTGGCGGCCATGACCGTGATTCCCAATCTGTTCCCGGTACTGGTTATGATGGGGTTCATGGGCTGGGCCGGTATTTACCTCGATACCGCCACGGCCAGCATCGGGGCCATTGTACTGAGCTTCTGCGTGGATGACTCCATCCATTTTATTTACACCTACAATACATTCCGGAAGCAGGGCAACGATCCCGGGCGGGCGCGTCTGGCCACCATGACGCATATCGGGCCGGCCATTGTCCAGACGGCGGTGGTGCTTTTCGCCGGGTTTGCCCTCATGATGTTCGGCAGCCTCAAAACGGTCCAGTATTGGGGACTGCTGACCACCATTGCCATCGCCGGTGCCCTGTACGGCGAGCTGATTATTTTTCCCCTCGTACTGGAAAACGTTGACCGTCGCTGAGCCGTGTTGCTCATTTGCCGGAACACATTTGCCGGAATTGTGTTTTTCTGGTATGAGAGCGTTTATCCGTGCCCTGAAATGGGCGTTATATATCCTTCTTTTTGTTTTCGTCGCCGGCATTGGCGTGGCGCGTTTCATTGTGCTGCGGGACAGCGATGCCGAGCTGATGGAGGAGTTCAGTCATCAGCGGGTCAAGCCGTCGGTTCATCGTTATCAGGTTGGCAACCGGACTATCCGGTTTATGGAGACGCCCGCTGATACGACGAAGCCCACGATTATTTTCGTGCATGGTGCTCCCAGTTCACTTTCGTTTTTTAATAAGTTTTTTACCGATACGAACCTGGTTAACCACGCCCAGCTGGTGTCGGTCGACCGGCCGGGCTACGGGTATTCGGATTTCGGGCGGGTCGAAACGTCAATTGTCCGGCAGGCCGAACTGCTTCAGCCGCTGATCGACCGTTACAAAAAAGCTCCGTTTCTGGTAGTCATCGGTTCTTCCTACGGCGGATCGGTATCGGCGCGGCTGGCAATGAACAACCCGAATGTCGTTGATCATGTGGTGTTCGTATCGTCGGCCCTGGGCCCCGGCCTTGAGCGGACTTACGGCATCAGCCACTGGATTGACAAGCCCCCGCTCCGCTGGCTGGTGTCACCGTTTATTTTGCTCGCCAACGACGAAAAACTGGCGCACCGCAAGGCCCTGATGGAGATTCTGCCCGACTGGCCCAACATCACGGCAGCCATTACGATGCTGCACGGTCAACGCGACGATCTGGTCTATCCGACCAACGTCCGGTTTGCGCGCCGGCATCTGGTCAATGCCGATGTTAAGGAGTTTATTTTACCCGAAAACCGCCACGATATTGTGTTCAACAAGCGGGAGTATATGACGGAGATTATTCTGGACATCCTGAATAAGTGGCATATCCAGCACAAACCCAAGGATATGGTGCAGCAAACGGCCCCGCCGGTTGTAGTGGAAAAAGGGTCGTGACACTCCTATCTTCCAGGAAGTTCAAAACTTCCTGGAAGGTACCCTTTTATTTCTCCTTCTGACGACAACTCCCTGAGGGTTCAAAACCCTCGGGGAGTTATTTTTTATTTCTCCTTCAGATTGACCAGCGACGAGGCGCGGCTGGCCGGCCGCGGCGGAAGGTCGTCGGATTCGGTGGTGGTTGCGCCCTCCGTAACGGTATCGACGTTGACCGTCGGGACGCCGGGAGCCGGCTTCCGGGCTTTGCCAAACAGGTGATTAAACGTCCGCGTGTACAGGAAACTGATCCCGCCACCGGTCGTAATCGTACTGGCACCGGTTCCCTGCGGCATCATGCTTTGCTGGTTGCGGTTATACATCTTCGCCCGCATCCGGCCGTCCGGTGTAATCCAGTACTCCAGTGTCCATTCACCCAGGAGACTCGCCGTATTGGTCTGCACCTGCCCGTACTGGTTCTGGCCGTAGGTAAACCCGCCGTCACGGCTAATGCGGAAACGGTCGTTCAGGAAACGGTATGAAAACCGGAGCTGCAGGTTATTAATCAGGTTTTCGTTCTGGGCATTACTCGTAAAACCGCCGAAGGACACGCCAATATCCAGGTTTTCATTCAGGTTGGAGGCCAGCCGGCTGATCTGGTTCGACAGCAGCTCGCTCACGCTGTTGAACAGACCGGCGGTATTGTTCTGGCTGTCGAAAAAGCCGGAGCCCTCGGGCATCAGCTGGTTGAAAAGCAGCAAACTGCTCACCTGACGCGTCAGTTCCTGCTCGTTGCTTTGCAGTTTGGTTTCAAAGGCTGTTACCGCCTGCCGCGATTCTGCCGACGCGGGGTACTCCTTCACATCAACGTCGTAGGTAATGCCCGGTTGCAGCAGATCGCCGTTCAGCTTAATCAGCAAATCAACCGGATACCGGCGGGTGTTCTCTGCCGAGCGCGTATTGTCGCTGGTCGACGGACTGGTGATACTGTTCAGCACAGGGGCCAGTGAGGTGTACTGGGTATAGACCGCCGTCACATCGAGCATGGCCTTGTACGGGTCGCCGGCCCAGGTAATGCGGCTGTTCGGCCGGATCTGGAAGCGCTTGTTAATGACATTCTCAAACGTAAAGGTGTAATCCCCGCGATCAATAGCATACGCGCCGGTCATCGAGAAATCGCCTTTTGTGTCAATCTGCATGGCAATTACGCCGTTGCCGTATGCCTTTATGATGTCGCCCGTTTGCCGGTCGAGCTGAATTTCGCAGTACGCGTCCGGCGTGATGGTAAAGGTAAAGTCCATCAGAATGCCGGACAGGTCAACCGTCGGGGATGTAGACGAGACGGGTTTCGTCGCCGTGGTTGCTGCCGTTTGTGTAATTCCCTGCCGGTTCTGCGCCCGGTTTACAAACCGGATCACATCCTGTGAAGCTACGCTGGTGGCACCGTCAAACGGAATGTAAATTTTCGTGCCTTTATTGCTGGTCACGTTCGCCCGGATGGTCAGGTTATCAATCGGGCCGAAGAGTTCAGCTTTGCCGGTGGCATAGGCCACGCCGTAGAACATGTCGTTGTCCTTAGCCGTCGTGTTCATGATCCGGAAGTTTTTCAGATCGGCATCAAACCGTAGCTGGAAATACCGGAAGCTGTCGTGGTAGACCCCGCCCCGCACCACGGCTGTATTGCCCTGCGGGTCGCGAACCAGGATGCGGCGGGCAATAATCTCGTCGGGACCGAAGAAAATTTTATCGTCGAAGGTCAGCTCGGCCTTCAGGTAGTCGAGGGTCAGCTTACCGCCCTGCACATCCACCGTTCCTTTCAGGATCGGATTTTTCGGCGTGCCCGTAATATCAATCGCTCCGTTAGCGACACCCCCGAAATTCGAGGCAATATCTTTCGCAAAAGGCTCAAAAATCCGCAGATCGGCCTTATTCAGCGTGGCTTTCAGGTTAAAGGCATCGGTCTTCTGATCGGGGGCATATTTTCCGGTCAGCGTCATCAGGTCGGCACCGTCGCGGTTGACGCGGGCGTCGATGTTCAGCCGCTCGGCTGCCGGGTCCCAGGTCACGTCACTGGTCACATCACCGATCCGGAAATCATCGTAGCTCAGGTCAAAGATTTTACCGCTGCTTTCTACAATGGCTGTTTCGTATAGATTCCGGATGGTCGCTTTGCCATTCAAGGTGCCACGGATGCTGGTATTCAGTACCGGATCGAGGGTTTCAAGCGAGAAATTATTGGCCCGTACCTGTACCATCTGCGAGGAGTCGCGGGAGATTTTGCCCACCGCCGAAATCAGCTGATTGCCGTTCAGGGCCGACACATCGCGGAACGTAATTTCGTCGCCCACTTTCCGGATCAGGCTTTGCGGATTGAGACTCCAGTCGCTTTCGAGCAGGTGGAACTGCGCGCGCTGGAAAGTCATATCGATGGCATCGCCTTTAAACCGCATTTCGCCGTGCAGATCGGCGCGGTTGGTGCTGTTCTGCTGCTGAATATTGCCCTGGAAGTCGATATGATCCACATCCCAAGTGGCGTCAATGACCAGTTTTTCAGTCGGTGCTATAGCACTGAACTGCTGCTTTTTCGACGAAAACTCAACGGAAGCCAGCACTTCCTGACCAGTCGTAAACTTCGATGTCGTCAGTTCAGCTTCGCTTTCGCCCAGATACACCGCGCCCACCCGAACCGAGTCGGTATGCACATTGGCCGTAAAAAGTGTCGTGTTATCGACCGATAACTGTCCTTCGATGCGGGTACCGTTGGCCACCTGCACCGACGGATCGAGGAACGTCACCAGCGGCCGTACCTGTTTGGCCAGGAACCAGTAGTCAATCTGGTAAGGCGATACCGGTTTTTTGGTAATCAGTTGCTGTTTGCGCGCGTAGTAGGCCTGCCGTGTGGCCACATCGCCCATGAAATACAGTTCGTATTCCTGCCACAGCCGCGCCAGATCGTCAACGGTCTGATTCGGCAGGAAGTTGCCTTTTACCTGCGCAATCAGGAAGTCAGAGTTTACCAGCAGGTGCCGCCCCGATGGCCGGATGACCGATACCACCGACAGCGTATCGACCGGCAGGTTCCGCTGATTCAGGCTCAACAGCCCGTTTCTGAAGAATGCCTGTCCTTCAAACTCGTCGAGGGTATTACCCTGCATCTGTACGTCCAGTTCTGTTTTTACCACCAGCGAATCCGGCATCAGCCCGAGCGCCCGCATATCGGCATGGACAACCGAGCCGCGCAGGTCGTAGCGGTTAAGTTTATTGTTGGTCGCCGTACCGCTGAGGTCGCATTCACCATCAAGGTAAAACTGGAGGTTCGGGTCACGCAGGCTGACATGACCGTTGAAAAATGCCTTTTGCAGGTTACCGCGCACCACCAGATTGCGGTAATTATAGCCCTGTACGCCCAACTCGTCAAACGCCCCGTCAACGTCGATATTTGCCTTATCCACCGACAACCCACGCCCCGAAATACGGCCGTGGCCGTTTATTTTCTGAAATAACTCCGGCCGGTCAATCAGCTCGCCGAGAGCCAGATTTTCGGCCTTCAGATCAGCCGAATAAACAGTTTGCTGAGCCGGCTTTTTCACCGTTTCATCCGCCAGTTTCAGGTCCAGTTTTCCAAACACATTGCCCAGGGCCGTACGGAAATTACCGGACGTGCGGAAATTGTCGAACAGACCGGTAAAGCGCGCATCAAAGCCGACCGTGCCGAGTTTCTGAATCGTATGATTAAAGCCTTCTTCGGGGTAATATTGCCGGATATCGGCCATGTTCACCTGCGACGGGTGAAACCAGAAATCCACTTTAAGCCCTTCGGTTTCAGGAAGGCCCTTGAAGCCCAGCTCTCCCCGCAGGCGGCTGCGGAACGCCGGACCAAACCGCAGATCGGTCCGGCTGATGCGGAAATCCTTGACAGTTCCGTTGAACCACCCCGACAACAGCCAGGTCTCCCGCAGCTCGCGGATATAGTCCGAGAAAAAGCCGAGATCCGAAGACGACACGCGGCAGTTTTCGAGGTTGCCCTGCATCAGAATCCGGTCATTGTATTCGCCGAAGTCGCGGGGATGATCGTAGAGAAAGACAATGTGGTCGCGCACCAGCGAGCTACCGATCCGTGCGGTCAGGTCAGCCATCTCCATTTTTTTTGCGCAGTACAGGAACTTTGTGTCCATCCGGTGAACCGTCAGTTTCGAATCACGGTCAACCGTCCGGAGTCTGGTTACGTCGAGCGCAATGGTATCCCCTAAAGCCAGAAAATTGCGGACATTGCCGTTCAGTTTTTCCAGCGTGAAGTGGTTGTAATCAAAGCTTTTGGGATCGTTCATCAGCTTTTCGCGCGGGTCGTCGTAAGTAAACTTCCCGTCGATAACCGAGGCTTTTCCGATGGTGAATGGTATGTTGTTATCCGGCTTACCGGGTGTATTCGGGTCAGCCGCCAGCAGGTTTTCGATGTTGGCAATAAACTCGTCGATATTCAGGTCGCCGGTTTTCGGATTTTTGATCAGCCGGACATCGGGCTGATACAGCAACACCTCATCAATGTGGATATTATGCGCCGAGCTGTCAATGAGATTCTTCAGGTTGTAATCGACTTCCAGCCGGTTGACGGTGATCATCGGCCGACGCTTCAGGTCCCTTATACTGACACCCTCCAGCACCAGCGAGTCGAACCAACGGATATAAACGTGGTCGAAGTGAATCGGATGATCCAGTTTTTCAGACACATAAGCTGCTAACCGGTTTACCACTACCGTCTGCACCGCCGGAATCTGAATACTCACCGCCGCCACCACAAACAGCAGCACTACCGACAGCGTCAGGTAGAGCAGCGATTTCAGGAAGGCAGCAAAAAATGAGCGCATGTCGGGTGTTAAGCGATTATGTATCCTTTACTTACGTTTAGACAACAAAACCCGTTTAAAAGTTTAGTCAATCCAGCGGTTGTACCCGCTATTTATGCTTTCGGCCTCATCCTGCAATAAACATTCCAGGAGAAGCCTTAATTTTGTATCATGACAATTTTAGCCATTGAATCTTCTTGTGACGAAACATCGGCAGCCGTTTTAGTAAACGGTCAGATTTGCTCGAATGTTGTTGCCGCGCAACTGATTCATGAACAATACGGAGGAGTCGTTCCGGAGTTGGCCTCACGGGCCCACCAACAACATATTGTACCGGTTGTAGAACGGGCCCTTACTGATGCAAAGGTACCGAAATCTGCGCTTAACGCCATAGCTTTTACCCGCGGTCCGGGCCTTTTAGGCTCATTATTAGTAGGCACCTCATTTGCCAAAGCCATGGCCCTCGGGCTGAATATTCCGCTGATCGAAGTAAATCACATGCAGGCCCATGTACTGGCTCATTTCATTGATGATCAGAGCGAAACCTGGACTGCGCCGAAGCTCCCCTTTCTGTGTTTGACCGTCAGTGGCGGGCATACGCAGCTGGTGCTGGTAAAAAGTCCGCTTGACATGGAAATTATCGGTCAGACGCAGGATGATGCCGTCGGCGAAGCCTTCGACAAATCGGCCAAACTGCTGAATCTGCCTTATCCGGGCGGTCCGCTGATTGACAAATACGCACGCGACGGCAATCCGCTGGCGTTTCCGTTTCCGCTGGCCGAAATGCCGGGCCTCGACTTTTCGTTCAGCGGGATCAAAACGGCCATCATGTACTTCCTGCGCGATAACCTGAAAACCAACCCTAACTTCATCAATGACCATCTGGCCGACATTTGCGCCAGTATTCAGCATACCCTTGTACAGATGCTGCTGGGCAAACTGAAGCGGGCGGCCCGCGAAACCGGTGTCCGAGACATTGCCATTGCCGGCGGTGTTTCGGCTAACAGCGGTTTGCGCTCCGCCCTGCAAAAACTCGGAGACGAACAGGGCTGGCGGGTGTTCATCCCCCGCTTTGAGTACTGCACCGACAATGCCGCAATGATTGCCATGGCCGCGAAATTCAAATACGACCAGGGCGACTTTACCAGCCAGGCCGTCAGTCCGATGCCACGAATGGCGTTTTAGGATTGACCCCATCCCCGACCCTTCCCCTGACATCAGGGGAAGGGGGTAAAAACGAGTAAACTCGTTTTACATCCATTGGCGGGACCTGTTCACTACCTGCCTATCAAGCGGCACCCATGCGGCAGCCTCTTTCACTATTTCACTCTTTCGCTCTTTAAAAAGACATGCCTGCTATCCAGGAGCTCCGTATTTATCCCGTAAAATCGCTCGGGGGCGTTTCGGTAACCGAAGCCGTAGTCGAAGAAAAAGGCTTTCGCCACGACCGGCGGTATATGCTGGTGTCGCCAAACGGGATCTTCATTACCCAGCGGTCAAATCATACCATGGCGCTGATCGACGTGGCCACGACCGATACCACCATCCGCGTCTGGCACCGCCATGCGCCGGACAATGTGTTTGAGTTGCCGCTGGAACCGGCCGTAACCCCGTCGTCGGCCAGCATAAACGTCACGATCTGGGACAGCCACGACGTACCGGCCACGACCTTGAGCCGGGAGGCCGACGACTGGTTTAGTCAGTTGCTGGGCCAGGCCTGCCATCTGGTATTTATGCCAGAGACAACGCGGCGGCTCATCGATACGAAGTACGCCCGGAATGCAGAGGCGGTCAGTTTTGCCGACGGCTACCCATACCTGATCATCGGGCAGCACTCCCTCGATGATCTGAATAGCCGCCTGGCCGAGCCCATCACGATGACTCGTTTCCGGCCCAACATCATCGTAGACGGCGCTCCTGCCTACGACGAAGACACCTGGAAGCGCTTTCAGCTGGGCAGTATCCCGTTTTACGGCCCCAAACCCTGCGCGCGCTGCATTCTGACCACCATCGATCCGGCTACCGGCGAATCCGGGAAGGAACCGCTCCGGACACTGACCCAATACCGCCGGTGGAACAACAAAATCCTGTTCGGCCAGAACGCCATTGCTACCCAAACCGGTACGCTCCGCGTAGGCGACGAACTGACGATACACGAAAAAGGCGAGGCGTTGCTGTAAAAACGTTATTCCAGAGGCGGTTGCCCCCTGTGGGGTCTTTATTTTACAGACCCCACAGGGGGCAACCACTTAATTTCCAGCTTAAGCTGTCGGCAAGATGTCGCTATTTTACAATACAGCCGGTTGATAGTGCGCTATTTTTGACGGATCAATATAGCTTCATTATCAACCGTTCTATCTGTATTTCTGCCATGCAAAAAAGCTATCTGCTATTTTTCCTGATCTTCGTCAGCAGTGCATTACCAGCACAGATACCTTCACAAACGAAACTCTGGACCGAAGCCGACCGGAAGTATACCCTGGAAAACCTCCGGCGTACGCGGGATGCAATTGTCACTGAGACCAATCTCCTCACACCCGCCCAATGGGCGTTCAAAGAATCTCCGGACCGGTGGAGCATCGGTGAAATTGTAGAGCATCTGGCCCTCTGGGAAATTATCTGGGCGCGTGAAATCAGCATGGGTAGCCGCAGCAAGCCCCAACCCGAACTCAACCAGACCAGCCGGCCCGATAGTTATTATGCCACCTGGATCATGGAAGAGACACCTCACGTCTCTCCTGATTTCTCGCGGCCAACCGGTTTCATTGACGGCAAAAATAATCTCGCATTCTTCCTGAAGTTACGGAATCAGACCATTGCTTTTGTCGAAAAAACAGATGCCGACATGCGGGCTCATTTTGAGCTTACAGGCACCGAACACCCTCGTAACATGCATCAGGTCTATATTTTTCAGTGGGGGCACGTTGACCGTCACCTGCGGCAAATCCGTAAAGTAAAAGGTCACCCAAACTATCCTGCGAACTAACGGACGATCCTGTCTTCCGCTTAACACCAACGCCTGCTCCGGTCCGGTCTACCGGTTCGGCAGGCGCCGGTCAATTTTACACGTCCCCCTGCAATACACATTAAAAAACGCCCCCATGCCTCAAAAAATATGGTTAGTCTGCCCGCGTTTCAACACAAGCGGTATTTTTGTGTTCTGCCGGTAAACTGTTTACCGGCCAACTAACCTGTATTTTGCTGAAAACCCTGCTCAAAAACGCATATTACCTGAGTCTGCCCGTCGTATTCGGGGCAGTGCTTTCGCATAAGGCAGCTGCCCGGCTGTCGGGTGTTGACTCATTGCACTGGGCGACCCCGATTGTGCTGGCACTGGCCGTCTGGGTAATTTATACAATCGACCGCCTGCTGGATGTCCGCAAACCGGGCTTTCCGCCGACTCCCCGACATGTATTTCACCGCAACCATGCGCTTATCCTGTGGCAGGCGGTGGGGGCAGCGGCACTTCTGGCACTTATCCTGACATTCTGGCTACCCACGGCGGTTATCAAATTCGGTGCTGTTCTTTTTCTGATCTGCGGCCTGTACATCGGCATGGTCTTTAAACTACCGGCGCATCATCCGGCCCTGCTGCTGAAAGAACCACTTGTGGCACTGCTCTATTCGGCCGGTGTGTGGGGTAGTGTCTGGACCCAGCGACCGGCTATTGGCTGGGTCGATATGACCGAAGCCGCTATGTTTGCCGCCATCGCCTTTCAGAACCTGTTGCTGTTTTCCATCATGGAAATACAGGAGAAGCCGCGCCAAACTTCCTTTTCTATTGCAACCGGCCTTGGCTTGCCGTTCAGCGACATGCTGCTGCGCTGGCTGACGTTCATTGTCGGCATTGCGGCCATGATCATCTGCTTTACCAACAATGATCCCGGCGGCGGGCCGCGGTTTGCCCAGCGGCTGGCCATTATGCTGGCCATCATGAGTACCGTCTTATACGTTATTCAGCGGTATCCGGCGTATTACCTGCGTCATGAACGGTATCGCTGGCTGGGCGATGCTGTTTTCTGGCTGCCTGCTTTAGTACTTTAATTTGCCCATAACCATGCACATGTACATCACTTTCCGACTGCCCGACGCCGCCCGTGCGCTGGTAGCGGACACTCTGGGACCCGACGATGTCTGCATCTGGGGACAGGATCTGCCCGAAACGGAGCGAAAAGCGGCTTTTCTGCAAGCCGATGTGGTATTTGGCAAACCACCCGCCGACTGGCTTACGGATAGTCAGCAACTGCGCTGGGTGCAACTCTATTCTACCGGCTTTGACGATTATCTGCCGCTGTACCGGAGTGAACAACGGCCCGACATAACCATCACCAACCTGAAAGGCTTTTTTGCGCAGCCGGTTGCCGAATCGGCCATTGCCGGACTGATGGCGCTGTATCGCCGGATTGACGAACTGGCCCGGCTTCAGAGCGAGAAAAAATGGGTTGGCGGGGCCATGCGGCCGACCATGCATCTGCTGCACCGGAAACACGTACTGGTGCTGGGGGCAGGCGCGATCGGTCAGGCTATTGAGCAGATTCTGAACGGCTTCGGCTGTACGGTTACGTTTGTACGCAACAGCCAGCCGCCAACCATGGCCGACCTTGACGCGCTGCTGCCGTATACCGATGTCGTTATCAGCGTGCTGCCCGAGACCGTTGACACCACCGATGTGTTCAACGAAGCGCGGTTTGCCCTTATGAAGCCATCGGCTGTGATTGTGAATGCAGGCCGTGGCTCCCTGATCGGCGAAGATGCCCTTTTGGCCGCCCTGCAAAGCGGTAACCTGGCCGGCGCGGTTCTCGACGTTACCCGCACGGAACCCTTACCGGCCGGCAGCCCGCTCTGGCACTGCCCGAATGTGCTCCTGACCCAACACACCGGGGGCGGTTATGAAGAAGAAGACATGGACAAACTAAGGGTATTCCTCAAAAATTTTGTCAAGTATAAAAAGGGACTGCCTTTAGACAACATTGTCGACTTTGACCGGGGCTATTGATTGCGCAAACTATACATCCGATTAATACTAAACCCAATGCAAAAACTAATTGTCCCGATGGCACTGGCCGCGATGCTGTACATAAGCGGTTGCCAGTCCTCTAACAAAACCAAGGAAGAAACGGCCTCGGCCGACTCAACCCAAACCAGCACTGCCTTGACCTCTGCACAACTACCGGACGCAAAGAATTTCGAAAGTGACATTGACGGTAAGAAAACCGCCTTGTATGTTCTGAAAAACAAGGACATACAGGTAGCCATCACCAACTATGGCGGCCGGATTGTCGGGCTGCTCGTACCGGACAAAAACGGCAAACCAACCGACGTTGTGATCGGATTCAACAAAGTCGGTGACTACCAGAGCGCTGCCGAGGTGTTCTATGGCCCGATCATCGGCCGGTTTGGTAACCGGATTGCCAAAGGGCATTTTACCCTCGACGGTAAGGAATACACGCTGGCGACCAACAACGGCGCCAACCACCTGCACGGCGGCCCCGGCGGTTTCCATACACGGGTGTGGGATGCCAAACAAATCGATGATAAAACCCTGGAGCTGAGCTACGTCTCCAAAGACGGGGAGGAAGGCTATCCGGGCAATCTGACGGTGAAAGTGGTTTATTCACTAACCGACGATAACGGTCTGAAGATTGATTACACGGCCACAACCGACAAAAATACGCCGGTTAACCTGACCAACCACGCGTTCTTCAACCTCAACGGCGAAGGCTCGGGCACCATCAACAACCATCAGCTGACCCTGTTTGCCGACCGTTACTCGCCGGTTGACTCGACGCTGATTCCGATGGGTGATCCGGCTCCTGTGGCCGGTACGCCGTTCGACTTCCGTAAGTCTACCGCCATCGGTGCCCGCATTAATGAGCAGAATGAACAGCTGAAATTCGGCGGTGGCTACGATCATAACTTTGTGCTCAACAAAACCGGCAACGGCATGACCAAAGCCGCCGAAGTAATCGGTGACCAGTCGGGCATCAAAATGGACGTAATGACGACCGAACCGGCTATTCAGTTCTACGGCGGGAACTTCATGGGTGGCAAAGACACCGGCAAGTACGGCAAGCCGTTTAACTACCGCGAGGCATTGTGTCTGGAAACGCAGCACTATCCGGATTCGCCGAACAAATCATCGTACCCGACAACAATCCTGAAACCAGGCCAGACCTATCGTCAGACGTCTGTGTATCAGTTCTCTGTAGTTAAGTAAATAAGTTTTTAACCACGGAGTAGCGCAGCGCACTACCTTGAAAACGCTGTGTTACTCCGTGCCGTCACGCTGCGCCACTCCGTGGTTTTAACCCTTTTTCCCTTTTATGAAACGCATATTGCTTTTACTGGCATTTGTATGCCTGACCCTATCCCAAACCTACGCCCAGCAAGGTCGCTGGACGGCTGAAAAAGCCAATGCCTGGTACGCGAAACAGCCGTTCCTGTTCGGCCCGAACTACAACCCGGCCAACGCCATTAATGAGCTGGAGATGTTCCAGGCCGAAACGTTTGACCCGAAAACCATCGACAAGGAGCTGGGTTGGGCCGAGGCAATGGGGGTGAACACGCTCCGTGTCTTTTTGCACGATATGCTGTGGCAGCAGGACCCGGAAGGCTTCAAAAAACGCCTTGATCAGTTTCTGACCATTTGCCAGAAGCACAAAATCCGGCCGATGCTCGTATTATTCGACTCTTGCTGGGACCCATATCCGAAACTGGGCAAGCAGCGTGATCCGCAGCCAGGCATTCACAACTCCGGCTGGCTGCAAAGCCCCGGCGCTGCCGCACTGACCGATGTATCGCAGTATCCGCGTCTGGAAGCCTACGTAAAAGGCGTAATCGGCGCATTTAAAAACGACCAGCGTATCCTGTTATGGGACCTGTGGAACGAACCGGATAACACCAATAACAACAGCTACGGCGACGAAAACCTGAAGCAGGAGCCGAAAGGCAAGCCGGAGATTGTAACGCGTTTATTGCCGGACGTATTCCGCTGGGCACGTGCCGCCGGTCCGACGCAACCGCTGACATCGGGCGTCTGGATTCTGTGGGCTGGCCACGATTGGGGCAATCCGGCAAAATGGTCGGCCATGGAAAAAGTTCAGTTCGAAAATTCGGACATCATCACGTTCCATAACTACATGGAACTGCCGGCATTCGAAAAGTCGATCAAAGACCTGAAGAAACTGGGCCGCCCGGTGATCTGTACGGAGTTTATGGCACGGGGTGCGGGTAGTAAATTCCAGACACACATGCCAGTTGCCAAACGCGAAAAAGTAGGCATGATCTGCTGGGGCTTCGTGGCCGGTAAAACACAGACCAACCTGCCGTGGGACAGCTGGCAGAAGCCTTATGTAAACCGCGAGCCGGCGGTATGGCACCACGAGATTCTGCGTCCGGATGGTTCGCCGTATGATCCGGCCGAGGTTGCTGCCATCAAGCAGGCAATGGGTAAATAAAGCTGAGACCATCGATACGGGGCGGACGGGGTGTTTTTGCATCCGGTTCGCCCCGTAAACCTGTCTAATTTGGCCTTATCGGTCGAAATTCCGCCCTAATTCATCAACAATCCGTTTAATTTGCCGGTTAGTTGAGCGATCCATTTACTCAACGTCCATACGTTATGTTGTATCCGCTTACGTTTAAGACCATCTACAAGGACAAAATCTGGGGTGGCAACAAAATCAACACGATTCTCGGTAAAGATTTTTCTCCCCTGCCTAACTGCGGGGAGACCTGGGAAATTTCGGGCGTCGACGGCAATGTGTCCATTGTAAAAGACGGCGAACTGGCCGGCAAAAGCCTTCAGGAACTGCTCGAAACCTATCAGGATCAGCTTGTCGGTAAACACGTGTACGAACGGTTCGGCAACACCTTCCCGTTGCTGGTTAAGTTTATCGACGCCAACGACGACCTGTCAATTCAGGTGCACCCGAACGACGCACTGGCCAAAGAACGCCACAACAGCTTCGGCAAAACCGAAATGTGGTACATCATTCAGGCCGACGAAGGCGCCACACTGAATTCGGGGTTCAATCGGGAGGTTACGAAGGACGAATACGTAAAAGCCGTCGAAGACAACACGATTCAGGACATCCTGAATATTGAACCGGCCAAACCGGGCGATGTATTTTTCCTACCTGCGGGTCGGGTACATTACATTGGCAAAGGCCTGCTGCTGGCCGAAATCCAGCAAACATCCGACATCACGTACCGGATTTATGACTTCGACCGTACCGACGACAAAGGCCAGAAACGCGAGCTGCATACCGAACAGGCTGTCGATGCGATTGATTACCACTACTACGGCGAATACAAAACGCAGTACGAAAAAGTGCAGAACAAGAGCGTTAACGCCGTGGCATGTGATTATTTCGTGACCAACGTCCTGAATTTCGATCAGGAAGTGCTGCACGACTATACAGACATTAACTCATTTGTCATTCTGGTGTGTGTTGGCGGCGGCGTGCAGATCCAGACCGAACAAGGGTACAGCCTCAACCTGAAAACCGGTGAGTGCGCCCTGATTCCGGCCGACGTACAACAAATCACTCTGATTCCGGAAGGCGACATGACGCTGCTGGAAAGCTACGTACCCTGATCATCACCCTGTTTGGGCAAAAATCAGCCAGTCAGTATCCTTAAGGATACCGGCTGGCTTTTTTATTGGGGTGTTGCCACTATCAGACGCTCATAGCCTGCTCTCTATTCAATGCACAACTCTATCCATTAGGTCGGCTATCCGCAGTAATAGAATTTTTTTTTGATTTTTTTCAATAAAACCGATGAGATCCGGTCATAGTGTTTGTCTTATCCATGAGCAGACCGCTATGGAATGCCCGTTGGTATGGATTTTCAGCACAGCACAGTCACCGGTTTCGTTAAGGACCCGTCATTTCAGAAATGGGTAATCGACCCGGACGCCGATACAACGGCGTTTTGGGAAGACTGGCTGGCCGCTCATCCCGACCAAAGGGCAACTCTTCAGGAGGCCCGGCAGCTGATCCTTGCCCTTCGCTTCGGCACCGACTATGTAGCTAACCAGGCCATGATCGAAGTCTGGCAGCAAATCCAGGCAAAAAAAACGGCGGAACCCGTTGTGCACCGGCAGTCCTTCCGCCAACGCAGTACGTTCCGGATTGCCGCCGCCGTATCGGGCCTGCTCCTGCTGGCTTACGCCGCCTATCATTATACTCGTCCTGAAGCAATTAGAATCATCTCAACCCGCTATGGAGAAACAAAAACACTGTCACTACCCGACGGGTCCGTCGTAACCCTGAACGCAAATTCGCATTTGTCATTTCCGGCTACCTGGGACACTGACAAGCCCCGTGAGGTCTGGCTCGACGGCGAAGCCTATTTCCGCGTGCAGGAGAAAAAAGGCACCGGACAGGCCAGATTCAGTGTACACGCAAAACCCGTCACGGTAGAAGTTGTCGGTACGGTGTTTAACGTGAAGCACCGCAAAAAACGGTCGCAGGTTGTCCTGGAATCGGGCAAGGTGAATCTGCTGGTTCAACAGACAGGCCGCCGCGATCAGCAGGTGTTCCTGAAACCCGGCGAACTGGCCGATGTCGGCGAGTCAGCGCCGGTGCGCGTTCGCTCCGTTGATCCGGCCTCGTTTACCTCGTGGCAGTCCAATCAACTGGTTTTCCGTAAAACCACGTTAGGGGAGATTGCTACGCAACTTGAAGAAACCTACGGGTATACGGTCACTTTTACGGATCCGGCATTACCGGAAAAACGGTTTTCAGGCAGTGTGCCGTCACAACAGCCTGATCTTCTGCTCATGACATTGAGTAAACTGTACAGTCTGAATATTTCAAAACAAAAACAATCAGGTAACTATTTCGCCCCGATAACCGGGCATGACACGGGTGATCAGCGGCTTGTATATAGCAAAAGAGAAATAGTCTACTAAATCCATCTTGTATACCTTGTAATAGTTATGAGAAACTTTACCTGTAGAAAAAGCACCTGGCTATTCATGGCATTCGCCATAACCGGTGCGCATGCGGAGGAGGCTCAACCGGTAGCCTTTCAGAAGGCAGCCGCATTGGTCAGCACAGAGCAGCCACGTCAGAAAGCGGTGAAATCACTGACTACCGTGTTGTCGCAACTGGGGAGTCATTATGGGGTTAGTATCAATTATGACAGCGATCTGCTGGAAGGCAAAACGATTAAATCGGGCGCTCCGGCGATGAAAACGCGGCAGGAAACCGAATTAGAGGCCAGTCTGACCTCCCTGCTGTCACCGCTGGGTCTGCGGTACGAAAAACTCCGGACCGGCTTTTACCTTATTTTTGCCGAACGCGACCGGCGCCAGCCGAAGCCGGGCAGTACAGAATCGGGGCAGGTGAGTCCGGTACCGGCAGCCGTACAGGAAGCCCGCGCCGTGCAGGTTAGCGGGACCGTCACCGATGAAGACGGTCAGGTATTGCCAGGCGCCAGTATTATCGTGAAAGGCACCAGTAACGGGACCGTCACCGATGCCACCGGCAAATACACCCTGTCGGTGCCCGACGCGAACGTAACGCTGGTGTTCTCCTACATTGGCTACGTCGCCCGCGAGCTCCCGCTTAATGGTCAGGCTACCCTGTCGGTAAAGCTGGCCAAAGATGTTAAATCGCTGAATGAGGTGGTGGTAGTCGGGTACGGTACCCAGTCGAAAACCAACGTGATCGGGTCGATTGCCCAGCTTAACGGCGAAAAAATCAATACGCGGTCGGTGGGCCAGCTGTCGCAGGGACTTACAGGCCAGTTACCGGGCGTAACCGTTATCCAGCGGTCGGGGCAGCCGGGCAGCAGCGGCGGCAGCATCCAGATTCGCGGGGTCGGGTCGTTTGCGGCCTCAACGGCTCCGCTGATCCTGATCGACGGTATTCCGGCCAACTCGTTCAATAACGTTGACCCGAATGATGTTGAGTCGATTTCGGTCCTGAAAGATGCCTCCTCGGCGGCCATTTACGGGGCACGGGCGGCCAACGGCGTCATTCTGGTGACGACCAAAACCGGCAAACAAGGCAAAATGCGGATTACCTACAATGGCTACGTCGGTATTCAGAAAATGACCGCTACGCCGCAGTTTGTCAGCTCGGCAGAGTATGCTCAGCTGCTGAATGAAGCCGTTCCCAACTCGTATACCGACGCGCAGATCGCGCTTTTCCGGAACGGCACCGACCCGGACAATTACCCGAACAGCAACTTTATCGCCTCAACGCTCAAAAAACAGGCCTCACAAACGGGCCACAACCTCAGCATTTCCGGTGGTACCGACAATACCCAGTACCTGCTCTCATTCGGTTTTCTGGGACAGGCCGGCATTCTGGAGCGCAACAATTTTGACCGCTACAACATCCGGCTAAATCTGACCAATCAGCTGTCAAAAAAACTAAAACTGACCACCCGCCTGTCGGGCATTCAGTCGGAAGATCACCAGCCGGCCCCACCGGCCACGCTGGATTTTAACGACATGAGCGGGATCATCAGTAACACCATCCGGATGCCGTCGATTTACACGATCCGGTACAAAAACGGCGACTGGGGTACGGGCGTGTCAAACAAGGGAACACCGGTTTCGTATTTACAGAACGATTCGTTTTACAAAGCCAAAAGCACGGATTTAGGCGCAAACCTCCGGTTGGATTACAAAATTATTCCGGATCTGACCTTCTCCGTCCTCGGCGGGTATACACAGCTGAACCAGCGGGGCTCCCGCTTCCTGTCGGCGCAACGGCTGAATGCCACCATTGCCCTGGGGCCGTCGTCGCTCAACGAAACCATCAGCAGCAATAACTACCGGACCCTACAGGCCTTTGCTGACTATAAGACCAATATCGGTGATCATGAGTTTGGTGCGCTGGCCGGCTACTCGTTCGAGACGGCGTTCAGCGAGTCAATGGCACTGGGCCGGAGCAACCTGCCCGGCAACTCGGTGACCGTTATCAATGCCGGTGATGCCAGCGCACAGACAACCAGCGGCAGTGCCACCGAATGGGCGCTCGAATCGTATTTTGGCCGGGCACAGTACAACTACCAGCGCAAATACCTGGTAGAAGGCGCGCTGCGGTTTGACGGCTCATCACGTTTCCCGAAAAACCAGAAATATGCCCTCTTCCCGTCAGTGGCCGTGGGGTGGCGGATTGGTCAGGAAAACTTCATTAAAAACAACCTGACGTGGGTGGATGAGCTGAAACTCCGGGCGTCTCACGGGACACTGGGTAACCAGAACATCGGATCCGATTATCCGTACCAGAACCTGCTGAATACGGGCTACAACTATCCGTTTGGCGGGATCATCAACACCGGTGTGGCCCGGACTACCATTACCGACACGACGCTGCACTGGGAATCAACCCAGACAACCGATGTCGGGCTGGAAGCCAGTTTCTTTAAGCGCCTGCTCAGTGTCAGTGCCACCTATTTCGACAAGTATACCTACGACATTCTCGTCAGTCCTGCCTCCAGCGTGGCACAGGTACTCGGGTTTACGGTCGGTCAGAAAAACTCGGGGCGCCTGTCAAATAAAGGCTGGGAATTTACACTCGAACACCGCCACAAGCTCGGCGACGTCAGCTACTCGGTCGGCACTAACCTGACCTATACCAAAAATACGGTGCTTGACCTGGGCGTCGGTAACGTAAAACAGCCGAACGGGCTGGTCGGCAACGGCAGTGACCTGTTTATCGGCTATCCGCTGAACCTGTACTATGGGTACGTAGCCGACGGGTTATTTACAAATCAGGACGACATCAACAGCTGGGCCAACCAGACTGCCATTGCTCCGAATCCGAAGCCCGGCGATATCCGCTACAAGGACATCAGCGGCCCTGAGGGTAAACCGGACGGCAAGGTTGACGCACAGTATGACCGCACCTTGCTGGGCAGCACCATTCCAAAGTTCACGTACGGCATCAACCTGACGGCCAACTACAAAGGCTTTGATCTGGGCGTTTTATTTCAGGGTGTCGGCGGCGTGAGCGGGTACCTGAATAACTATGCAGGATGGGCTATTTTCCAGAACGGCAATATCCAGAAGTGGCAGATGGACGAACGCTGGACAGCCGCCAATCCTGACCGCAATGCCGGTTATCCGCGGCTGGAACTGATTTCCAACACCGGTACCAACAACACGCTTACATCGTCGTTCTGGGTATTGAACGGGTCTTACCTCCGCCTCAAAAACGTGCAGTTCGGCTACACCATTCCGTCGGCCCTGACCAAAAAACTGAACATCGCGGTGGTACGTGTCTATGCCAACGGCGAAAATCTGAAACTCTGGAGCAACTACCGCAAAGGCTGGGATCCGGAAATCAATACGGGCGGGTCCTATTATCCCATTATGTCCAATTACACGTTTGGCCTCAACGTAACCTTCTAACCTGATCGTTTACTGCTATGAAAGCACTGATAAACAACATACGTACGGTGTCACTCGCGCTGCTGCTGGCCGGCACCAGCTCCCTGTGGTCGTGCAAAGACGAATTAGATAAAAGCCCGCTCAGCAACTTCGTTAATGAAACGTTCTGGACGAGCGAAAACAATGCCCTGCTCGCGCTTACGGGCGTATACCGGGGCAATATCCAGATGCAGGCCGCTCCTGCTACCGGGGCAGAATTTTCGGCAACCGACTGGTGGTCGTATCACGGCCTGATCATGCTCGACGTCGCAACCGACAATGCCTATGACCGGCGCGGCGATAACTCGGGCATCAACCAACTGACCAACGGTAACCTGGTTGCTACTAATGCCTACCTGGGTAACTACTGGAGTGCCAGCTATTCGCGCATTGCCCGCTGCAACTATTTTTTAGAAAACGTAGCCAAAACACCGGTTGATGAAGCGAAAATCAAACGGATGATCGCAGAGGCACGGTTTATCCGCGCCTGTCAGTTTTTCTACCTCTCGCAGACGTTCGGATCGGTACCACTGGTGACCCGTACCCTGTCGCTGGACGAAGCCAACACCGTCACGAAGGCCTCCAGGGCAGACGTTCTGAAGTTTGCCACGGACGAATTTACCGCAGCAGCCGGCGACCTGCCACGGATGAAAGACCTGGCGGCTACCGAGCGGGGACGCGCTACCAAACAGGCCGCGCTGGCGTTTCTGGGGCGGGCGCAGCTGGCCGCCTATGCCTATAGTGACGCCGCAACCACCTACAAAACCATCATCGACTTCGGCGACAATCTCATTGACCCGAGCTACCCGAGTCTGTTTAACGGCACCAACGAGGCCAGCCGCGAACTGGTGTTTGCCACCCAATACGTGAAAGACCTCGCCCCGAACGCCATGGATCAGCATTTCTTCCCGGCCGTCAACGGGGGCTGGCACTTGTTTAATCCGCTCGGGAGCCTGGTTGAATCGTATGAGTTTACCGATGGCACGCCGTTTTCCTTTACCGATCCCCGTTATTCGGTAACCGATCCGACCGCCAACCGTGACCCGCGCCTGCGCTACAACGTGCTGTTTAACCAGCAGACATTCCAGAATATCACCTACATTACCCACCCCGATTCGACCCGGTCGGTAGATCAGCTGACGACGACCAAACAGGCAACCCGCACCGGTTTCGGCCTGCGGAAATACAACTGGGACGGGCTGACCGGTGATTTACAAAACTCCGGCATCGACCTGCCGATCATCCGTTACGCAGAGGTATTGCTCAGTTACCTTGAAGCCCGGCTGGAATCAGGGGCGGTCGATCAGGCATTACTCGACCAGACGATTAATCTCGTGCGGGGCCGTCCGGGTGTAAATCTGCCCCGTGTAACGGTCACGAATCAGGCGCAGTTACGCACCATCCTGCGCCGGGAACGCCGGAACGAACTGGCGTTCGAAGGCATCCGGCTCTGGGATTTACAGCGCTGGAAAATTGCAGGAGACGTCTTAAAAGGTGATTTTTACGGAGCCGCATTTCCGAATGCGAAAAACCTCCGCAAAAAGAACACCGCCACGACCGATCCGTACTCCCGCTGGTTCGTTACGACGAAAAACTTCCGGGCAGGCACCGACGAAACATGGCCGGTTCCGCAGAGCGAAGTTAACATTAACCCGAACCTGAAATAAGGTTTTCACACAAACCCAACTGCATGAAGCGACACTTCTTAGCCCTTGCATTCGCCCTTACTGCGGTGAGTGCTTTTGCCCAGCAAAAACCGAATATCGTCATCATTTACGCCGATGACCTTGGCTACGGCGATGTCAGCTGTTACGGGGCCACCAAAATCAAGACGCCGAACATCGACCGGGTGGCGGCAGAAGGATTACGGTGCAGCAATGCCCATGCCACAGCAGCAACCTGTACGCCGTCCCGTTTTTCGATGCTGACCGGCCGGTACGCCTGGCGGAAGGCAGGCACCGGCATTGCACCGGGTGATGCCGCGCTGCTGATCCCGACAGATAAGGTTACACTGCCGGGTGTGTTGCAGCGGGCCGGTTATCAGACCGGTGTCGTCGGCAAATGGCACCTCGGGCTGGGGCCGCAGGGAGGTCCCGACTGGAACCACGACATTAAGCCCGGCCCGCTTGAAATCGGGTTCAACTATTCGTTCCTGATTCCGGCAACAGGCGACCGCGTTCCCTGCGTGTATGTCGAAAATCACCGCGTAATCAACCTCGACCCGGCCGATCCGATTCAGGTTAGCTACGGAAAACCAATCGGCAATGAACCAACGGGCAAAGACCACCCGGAACTGCTGAAAATGAAGTTTTCTCATGGTCATGATCAGACAATTGTAAACGGCGTCAGCCGGATTGGCTACATGACCGGCGGCAAAACAGCCCGCTGGGTTGACGAGGAAATGGCGGATGTGATTACCGGTAAGGCTAAAGCCTTTATCGAAGCCAATAAAAAAGGGCCGTTTTTCCTTTATTTCGCAACCCAGGACATCCACGTTCCACGGATGCCGCACTCACGGTTTGCCGGTAAAAGCGGTATGGGACCACGCGGCGATGCTATTCTGCAACTTGACTGGTGTGTGGGCGAGCTGATGAAAACGCTGGACCAGCTGGGTCTGAAAGAAAACACAATGGTAATCATCAGCAGCGACAACGGGCCGGTGGTCGACGATGGCTATCAGGATGAAGCGGTTACCAAACTGGGCGGGCATACCCCGGCAGGACCACTGCGGGGCGGCAAATACAGTGCGTTTGATGCCGGTACGCGGGTGCCGTTTATTGTCCGCTGGCCAGGCAAGGTAAAACCGGCCAAGTCGGATGCGTTGATAAGCCAGATTGATTTGCTGCATTCGTTTGCGGCCCTGACCGGTCAGAAGCTGAGTCCGCAGGAAGCCCCCGACAGTTTCAACAGCCTGAATACGCTCCTGGGTAAAGACCGGACCGGCCGGGCTTATGTGGTCGAACAGGCGCTGAACAATACCCTGTCGCTGCTGAAAGGAAACTGGAAATACATCGAACCAAGCAACGGACCTACCTATCAGAAAGTGACCAGTATGGAGCTGGGTAATCTGCCTGAGCCGCAGTTATACGACCTGAAAGCCGATATCGGCGAACGCACCAACGTAGCCGGTAAGCACCCGGAGGTGGTTGCGGAGCTGACAAAGCTGCTTCAGTCGGTACGCGAAAAACAGTAGTTTCTGAATGAACTACATATCGCTCTGCTTCAGGCTGTTTGCCTGAAGCAGATTTTGCATATACGGGACAGTACGTATGGACCGGAGTTTTATTTTTACGTATGCCATTTGCACGTCAAACGAAGATGACAGCACGTTTAACTGACAGTTACCAGGAGGCGTCACCCGTACCGACGGACCGCCTTACCGAACCGGCGAATGAACACCGGAGCGCTGCCGATCAGGCAGATGCCTTGCTGTGGCAGGAGATGCAGGCAGGTTCGGAACGGGCCTATGCGCTGCTGTACCGGCGCTATTTCAGCCTGTTGTACCGGTATGGCCTGCACCTCAACACCGACGAAGATGTAGTCAAAGACTGCATCCAGGATTTGTTTCTTTACCTCTGGAACCACCACGATACGCTGACCGGCGTTACGTTTGTGAAACCCTATCTGCTGCGGGCACTCAAAAGCAGACTGCTCAACGTGTTTTCGAAGAATGCACGGTTCGACCTTTTAGCTAGTGAAGAAACCCTAAGTGAGCTGGAAATCACCCGTTCTGCCGAGCAGGAGCTGATTGATTTGCAGATTTCGCAGGAACAGCAGGAAGCCATTGTCCGCGCCCTCGACAAGCTCACGGGCCGGCAGAAAGAAGCCGTGATGCTTAAGTTTTACAGTAATCGCCGGAATGAAGAAATTGCGGCCGAAATGGCCATTTCGCTGGATGCTGTCTATAATCTGATCTATCAGGCCATTGGCCGGCTGCGCAGCAATGTGGAAAAGGTGTATGGTATTCTGCTGATTCTCTGGAATATGTTTTGAGCAGGCGCTCTAAAGCAAAACCGGACCTCCCGTAAGAAGCCCGGCTACGTTATTGTATTTTCTAAAACCGCAGCGCAATCCCTACTCCCTGCATACCCGGTGTCAGGTGTAGTGATGTTGCCTGCCGCCCGTTATACCGGTTTGCTGCCCGGCGAAAATTTACAGCTGCACGCTGGTTTAGCCAGAGCGATGTCAGCCCGAGCAGGACCCCGCCGCCAACCATAGCAGCACCTGCGTGCCGCGAACCGATCTGATCATGGCCGCGCCGGTCTCTGTCCGCAGGATTTCCGGCCGGTTGTCCCTGCGGGTCCGGCTGCCTCATCATACCACGGTTATCCCAATGGCCCGCTACGGCCGTACCTACCCCCGCACCGATCAGCACGGCCGATGAAATAACTGTTGCCAGGGACCAGCTGCGCAGGGAACGGCCACGACTGAACGCCTGCCACGCTGCGGGCTGCATCTGCATCATTTCTCCCGTTTCCTGCATTGATACCCGCTGCCCGGCTCCTTCAAAGTGCCGGTTAAACCAGCGGCTCCGATACTGCAACTGCCCGATATCCCGCATGCCCGGACCAGGTACACGAAGCCCCGGCCGGTTTCCGCGCATCTCATCCGGACGTGGCCGGTTATTCGGCGGCCCGCTGCGCTCAAATACGTCTTTGGTGCCGTTAGCGTACTTAATCAGAAATACATCACTCAACGGAGCCGTATATACGGGCCCATCCGGATTGGATAACTTCCTGTACTTTAACTCCTGGCGGCCGACTTCGAGAACTTTTGCCGGAATCTCGTCTCCGTTACGCAGGATGATGTTGTCCTGCGCGTATGCCGCCGATACCGACAGCAGGGTTGCTAACATAATGAAAATCCGCATGGTAACTGGCTGTTGTTATGCTTTACAAAAACACATACGGAACTTCATCATATAAACGCTGCCTGCGTCTGAATAATTACCGGTCAATCAGCCATTACGGGTTGGCAAAACCGGCCTCACTCACTAATGTGAGCAGAGCGAGCTGAATGGCCTTATAGCTTTGATCATCGTAGAACCACTCGTTCAGCGCATGGGCATTGCCCGCCTTACCGCCCCGTCCCAGCGTTACGGCCGGAATGCCCTTCGAAATCGGGATATTGGCATTAGTCGACCCGCGCCCAACCGCCGGAGAGACGCCGAAATAGGCCGTTGCGGCCATGGCCCGCTGAATTAAGGGCAGGTTGTCCGGTAATTCACCCGAGGGCCGGTCACCAATTTTTTTGATGTCTACGGTCAGTGCCGGACCCATGCGCTTCATCGCGTTGTGTTCCTGAAGAGCCTGTTGGACCGACGCTTTCAGAATGGCATCAACCTGTTGCAGGTTTTCCGGAATTTCGGACCGCATATCTACTTCCATCCATGACTCAAATGCAATGGAGTTGACCGACGTACCACCACCGATCCGGCCCACGTTGTAGCTCGTGCGGGCACCGGTACGGGTGTACTTATCGGCTGCTTTTGAGAAATAGTGAATGGCTGAACCCAGCGCGTGCTGCGGGTTAGCCAGACCGAAAGCCCCCCACGAGTGCCCCCCCGGACCTTTGAACGTAATCCGGTAGCGGTATGAGCCCAGACCCATCGTACTCACCCGGCCGATGTCGCCGCCGTCAATCGAAATCCAGGAATCGATGCGGGGGCCTTCAGGGCTGAAGAGTTGTTTTACCCCGCGCAGATCGCCGAGGCCTTCCTCGCCTACCGAACCGATAAACAGCACATCCGACTGCGTCTCGATACCGGCCGCTTCCATAGCCCGCAGTACTGATACCACCATCACCAGCCCGCGCGTATCATCGCCGACGCCCGGCGCATAGAGCGTATCCCCTTTATATTTCACCTTTACGTCGGTTTCTATCGGGAAAACCGTATCCAGGTGGCCGTCGAGCACAACCACGCGGCCGCGTTTTTTACCTTTCCGCAGGGCAATGACGTTGCCCGTCTTATCGGTCCAGACGGAATCAGCACCGGCTTCTCTGAGCATGGCGGCATACCGGATACCCCGCTTTTCTTCCATAAAAGGCGGCGCCGGAATCTCGGTGAGCATGATCAGTTCGTTACGGTTGCGGGCATTCTGACCTGAGATTGAGGCGAAGGCCGCCTGCACTTTTTTGTTTTTGGCCAGTCCATCGATCTCTTTTGTATACGACGCTTCGACATTGCCTTTCCGGCCGCCTTCCTCTTCCTGCGCGAAGGCCGGCGTAAGGGTTTGTGTCAGGCAAAGTGACAGAAGTCCGAGGGTAACGGTTAGTTTGTTGCGTTTCATTTTCCGGTATTGTATGAACAGTTTCACTAAAAAACGGCCGAAACGCGACAAAGGCAAGGAACGGGCAGCGGAATCTGCCGGTTACGTGCCAATTACCCCCCTGATCAAACCAATCTCCGCCTGTATGTCCGCCACCAGAGCGGCTACGGCATCAGAGTCGTGGCTTTCCAGGTATTCGAGTTTGCGGGCCAGATCGGCGAGGGGTTTCATGCCTGCCGTAATGGCCATGCCATAGAGTTTGTGCCCTTCGCTGCGGACCGCGTCCAGACTACCCGCCAACAGGGCAGGCAGGCGGTTGGTCTCTACATCGTCCAGTTCTTCAACGGCGGCCTGAATAAAGGCTGCGGTTAACTCCGGATCCCCGCCGGCCATCCGCTCCATCACCGAACGGTCAAACGACAGCTGACCGGCCGGGGCGGCGGGCGGAGCAGCCTGCCGGCGACTCCATTCGCCGAACAGCTTGATCAGCGATTCTTCGACAATCGGCTTGGCCAGAAAATCATCCATACCGGCATCCAGGCATTTTTGCTTTTCATCCAGTGTACTGCTGGCGGTCAGGGCTATAATCGGCACATGTGTCTCCCGCTCGGCAGCACGGATACGGCGCGTAGCTTCAATGCCGTTCATGACCGGCATCTGAACGTCCATCAGAATCATATCCGGCTGCTGCTCCCGGTAAACGGTCAGGGCCTCAGCCCCGTCGAATGCCGTTAATACCTGCGTATCGGGCAGAATCCGTTTCAGAATCGACTGCACCAGCAGCTGGTTGATGCGGTTATCTTCTACGACCAGCACCTTGCCCATGCGCCCGCCAGCCACCACACCCGGTCCGGAGCTACCGGTCTGCGGAGTGTTTACCGGGGCAGTACCGGCCAGTGCCGATCCGGCTTTCGGATCGGCACTGCTTTGCTTTAACCGGCTCAGCACATAGTACAGATCCTGCATTTTAATTGGTTTTACCAGCCGGTGCTGAATCGACAGCCGCTGACTTCCTTTCTGGATTGTCTCATCGTTAGACGAACTATGCAACAACACAACAGGCTGATTTCCCGCATCATCTGAAAAGTATTCGTTTATTTTCTCCGCTGTTTCCAGGCCGTTCATAAACGGCATATTGTAGTCCATCAGAATGGCATCGAACCGTTTTCCGGTTGCCAGTATCTTCAGGGCTTCGAAGCCATTACCGGCCTCCTCAACCAGAATCTGCCGGATCAGCAGCATCTCGCGGAGAATAATCCGGTTGTTTTCATTGTCGTCAACAATCAGTACCTGCCTCAGCGTATTATTGGTATTCCAGACAATCGGATCGCCGTTTTCGGCCTGTAGCCGGATCTCAAAAAAGAAGCGGCTCCCTAAACCGGGTTCGCTTTCCAGTTGCAGGCGGCTGCCCATCAGCCCGAGTAATTTGTTCGAAATGGTCAGGCCCAGTCCCGTACCACCGTATTTTTTGGTGATTGACACATCTTCCTGCGAAAAGGCATCAAAAATCTTTGCCTGCATCGCCGGTTTAATCCCGATTCCGGTATCACGAACCTCAAACCGGAACAAGCCTTCACCGTCCCGGAAATCCGTTACGGTGATTTTCAGCTCAATCTCGCCGCTTTCGGTAAACTTCACTGCATTGCCTAACAGGTTGACCAGTACCTGTTTCAGCCGTACCGGATCGATATTAACAAAACGGGGCAGGTTCGGCTGCAGGTTCAGCAGCATCTCCAGTCCCTTGTCCTGCACCTGATAGGTGATAATGTCGGCCGCCTGGCTGCTGATTTCGTAAATATCAGACCGGACAACATCGAGCTCCAGCTTACCGGACTCAATTTTTGAGAAGTCGAGAATGTCGTTGATGATCCCGAGCAAGGTATTGGCCGACTGGTTCACAATGGACAGGTACTGCCGCTGGGTGACGTTCAGTTCTGTTTTCAGCAGCAGATCCGAAAAACCGATAACCCCGTTGAGCGGTGTCCGGATTTCGTGGCTCATATTGGCCAGAAATTCCGACTTGGCCTTGCTCGCATTTTCGGCCAGCAACTTTGCCCGTTTGAGTTCTTCGCGCTGGGCACAGATTTCGGTGATGTCCTGCGTAAACATCATAATCCCGCCAATATCGCCGTTGTAGTCGAACCATGGCCGCACCTCCCAGCGTAAGTGCTGGTTATGGTCCCAGCCCGGCGGCTGCCAGATATCCTCCTCGCATTTTTCAACAGCCCCCGCCAGACACCGCTGATGAATAGCTTTCCAGTCTTCAGTAATATTGGGGAAAACCTCGTAATGCGAACGGCCGATAATGTCCTGCGTAACCTTATATTCCTCCAGCCACTGCTTACTGACCGCCAGATACCGAACCTGTTGGTCAAACATAGCCACGGCCGCCGGGGCATGTTCAACAAACGCAGACAGGCGCATTTTCTCCCGTACCAGTAGTTGTTCCGCCCGCTTCAGTTCATCAATGTTCTGAATAGCCCCGAACAGACGGGTGCATTTACCGTCTTTAAATTCAGGCTTGCCGAACGCGCGCACCCAGATCCTGTTAGCTTTAGCCGTTTCAATCTGTAATTCAACATCATAGCTAACCCCTTCCGTAACCGCGCGATATGACAAATCCGTAATGCGATCAAAGTCGCCGCCTTTGAAAAAGGACATAGCCGATTCATTCGTCGGCACAAAATTGTTATCGACCTCGTGAATTTCCTGCGTTACCGCCGACCAGTGAATTTGATTCCGTACCAGGTCCACCTCCCACGCGCCGACTTTAGCAATTTTATTGGTCTGCTCCAGCATTTCCGATGTTCGCTGCAGCCTCAGTTCCAGCCGGTGGCGTTCGGTAATGTCAATCGCGTTACCAATCACATAGGCCGGCTGGTCCTCATCCGATTCAATGATGTTATTGAAGTACCAGATATGGGTTTTCCCGTTGCGGTGACGGGTATGCATCAGTCCGCTTGCCTGACCGTGCCTTTTGATTTCGGCCAGATAGCCGTCAATCTGCACGTGCAGGTGATCCGGAACAATACTGTACAGGCTCATACCGATCAGCTCGCCGGACATATAGCCTAATGACTGGGCACCGGCTTCGTTCACGTCCAGAAACTTACCGTCCAGATCATGAATACACATGAATCCCTGCGAGTTTTCAAAAAACGTCCGGAATTTGTGCTCGGAATACTTGAGCGCTTTTTCTTTCTGCTTGATAGCCGTTACATCGCGGGCAATGGCATACAACTGGCCCGTGACCGGATCGGGCGTAGCCACCCATTGCAGGTAGCGATAGGTACTATCGCTGCTCCGCATACGGTGTTCGAAGTTGATGGTCAGTTCGCCCTGGGCCAGTTTGCTGATTTCGTTTTGGGTCGATAGCAGGTCATCAGGGTGTACCAGATCAAAAAAAGAGGTATTCAGCAGGACCTCATTAGTCCAGCCCAATACCCGCTCAAAAGCCGGATTCAGTTCTTTGAAAAACCCATCTGTTCCGGCTACACAAAGCAGATCATTGGAGTAGGCAAACAGTTTCCGGAACTGTTCAAGCTCCTGTTTTTCTGCACATTTAATAACCAGACCGGCCACGAGCTCTGCCAGTTGTATCAGTGTTTCCCGCTGCTGCCCGGTAAGTCTGGCCGGTTCATGGCCGAGCACACACAGGCAACCGATTTTGATACCTGCCGGATTGGCCAGCGGTGCACCGGCATAGAACCGGAAATGAGGATCCCCCTGCACAATGGGCAGGTGCTGAAACCGGCTGTCTGCCAGCGTATCTTCTACTTCCAGAAAGGTATTACCAGCCACCGTATGCCGGCAGAACGAACATTCATCAACGGCAATCGCTTCCGTCAGGCCATGCACCGACCGGATTACCTGATGATCTCCGTCCAGTAAAACGATGTAGGCAACCGGCATCTGACAAACCGTTGCAGCAAGTGCGGTCAGTTGCCGGAATTCCTTTTCAGAAAGTGAATTCAGGGTATAATACTTTTTTTGCGGGTTTTTACCGGTATGCATAACGTTACAGCTTAATCACCCTAAGTGTGGTAACACAAAGACCAATAAAAGTACCTTAAATTTTCATTTGTTCAAGCAATCGTTTACTTACTCATAGGAATATAGACCTTTTCTGAAAGTTCAGTACCCTAATTTATTAGCATGACGTGCAAAACTCCCCGAGGCAGGGCCGCCTGGCGACCGTCCGCAGTTTAGAACCCTCGGGGAGTTTTGACCGGTGTCTTCCGGATCTTCCAGGAAGTTCAAAACTTCCTGGAAGATCCGGAAGACACCGTGCACTCACGCAGGTCAGTCATTAAAACTGAAAATAAATAAACTGATTTGACGTAAAGACGCCGAAGAGGTAGGTCACAAACAGAATCAGGCTTAGCAACAGCACAAACCGCAGGGTGTTGCGGGTCGGAATAAAGAGATAAAACTGCTCTTTAAGCATCAGCAACGCGATCAGGAGAAAACTAAACAGCAGTTCGGTATTGTTCAGCGTTGTCTGAAGCGGATCGCTGAACGACAGCGTGGCAATCCGGCGGAAAATCAGCATGGCATCGCTGACGCTTTTTGCCCTGAAAAATACCCAGGTCAGCATGACCAGCGCAAAGGTCAGCAGCATGTGCAGGCCCATGCGGAATGAGCGCTGCACCGGCCCTGCCTCCGGATTAACAGCCAGCCGGAACCACGGCAAATGCTTGTCGCGCAGGCCTGCCCCTACCTGATAGGCGCCGTGTAAACCGCCCCAGATCACATATGTCCAGTTGGGTCCGTGCCAGAGCCCCGAGGCCAGAAAAACGATCAGCTGGTTCAGGTTCCGGCGTACTTCGCCTTTGCGATTTCCCCCCAGCGGAATGTACAGATAATCACGGAACCAGGTCGACAGGGAAATATGCCATCGCCGCCAGAATTCGGTAATGGAGCGCGAAATATACGGCGTCCGGAAGTTTTCCATCAGCGTAAAGCCCATCACCCGCGCGGCCCCGATGGCAATTTCGGAATAGGCCGAGAAATCGCAGTAAATCTGAAACGTGAAGAAGAAGGTGGCCAGCAACAGCGTCAGGCCATTGTATTCGCCGGGGTGGTTAAACGCCGGATCAACCAGCAGCACCAGCCGGTCGGCAATTACACACTTCTTGAAAAAACCGAACGCCATCTGCATCAACCCCGCCTTTACGTTTTCGGCATTGTACGGAAAATAGGTGTGAAACTGGTGCAGCACGTTCTGCGGCCGTTCGATAGGCCCTGCTACCAGCTGCGGGTAAAACATCACGTACAGGGCATAAATACCGAAATGCCGCTCTGCCTTCTGGTTGCCACGATACACTTCAATTGTATAGCTCATGGCCTGAAACGTGTGGAACGACAGGCCAATGGGCAAAATGCTCATGTTGTCTTTAAACGACGAAATACCGCTCTCTCCGAACAGGTGCAGTACGCCCACAAAAATGCGGTTGGTCAGCGCCGTCACCTGCCCGGCCAGCTGCGAAAATCCAAACAGATCAAAAGCCCCTGCCACGTTTTCGGCGAAAAAGCCAAGGTATTTGAAAAAGGCCAGAATCCCCACATTCGAAATCAGGGAGATAATCAGCAGCCACTTACGGGCTTTATTTCCGGTTCCCGGCTCACCCGTTCGTTCAATCCAGATCCCGGCAACGTAATCAATCACGATGGTGCCGAACAGTATCAGGATGTAGGCCGGCTGGAACACCATGTAGAAATAACAACTGGCCGCCAGCAATAACCGCCAACGCCACCCCAGCGACAGGCTGAAGTAGAGCAGCGTAACAACGATAAAAAACAGAATAAACTGTAATGAATTAAATAGCATCGCTGGAAGTCGGTCAGTACACGTTTTCGACGCGCTCGAGGAAGTCGCTGTATTGTTTGGCCGGAATAAAATGAATCTGCGTGCGGTAGGTCAGCACGATAAACACCAGCAACAATGAAATCAGAAACGCCTGGAGAATCACGATAAAAAAGGAAAATACCAGATAACTGGCCCAGCCCGGGACGTAGGCATTGGCAAAGAACCGCAGATACACCACCACCCCGATGCCTGCCGCCGAAATACCGGATGTAATCACGCAGAACAGCAGAATCCGCACTGCCGTGGTGTCCATCAGTACCGAAACCGCACTCAGGCCGTGCATCAGCAGGGACACAAAATTCATTTTGGAGGTACCCGCCAGTCGCCGGCCACGTTCGATGGGCGTTGCGGTATAGGGAAGCCGTGAGCGGATAACGCCCCCCGGATAATTATTCCAGATTTCTGACACATGTGCCAGTTTCCGGAGCAGCGCGGCCGGAATCAGACTGTAGTTGCCAAACGTGATTACCTTACCGGTCAGTAACCGGAATACGGTTTTATATATCTCGTAGAATACCCTGAATGTCAGACTCTCATGCCGTTTAGCGCGGTGCGCAAAAACGACATGGTTCGGTTTCTGCTCCGACGCCTCGACAAGGCGCATGATGTCTTCGGGTTTATCCTCCCCGTCGGAATCCATGACAATCGTCGGGAACTGATCGGGCTGGCTGGCCAGATGCGACAGCCCGATAGCAATGGCTTTCTGGTGCCCGACATTCCGGTATAACCGCAGGATCGACAGCGACTGTCCGATGCCTTTGGGTAATTCGGTATAATCGGTCGATGAGCAGTCATCGACAATCAGAAAAGCCAGTTTATTCAGCAGAGACAGGTCTACAACCTGGCGGATGCGCTCAAGCAGCAGGCTGACAGCCTCCCAGTCGTTAAAAAGCGGAATAACAACGTTTATCGTAGGCGATTGGGCGGTTCGCGTATTGTCCAAAGTGAATGGTAATTGTCCGTGGCAAAGGTAAGCGATTCTCCGCACACTTGTCGGCCGACTTACTAAACGTCCGGCCTCTGGCTGAGAAAACAGGAAAACCCGCCTCCGCAGGAATTGCAGAGGCGGGTTTTCGACAGGCAACCGGTTATCTAGCGGTTCGGGCAGGCCGTACCGCCGACATCAATGGTATAGTACTGACCATCACCTGCCGCACGGCGGCCAGGTATCGGACCAGGTGCCTCTTCTTCCCGGTAAATCTTCAGCGTATAGGTTCCCGGCTCTTTTACGTTTTCAGCCAGAATGGTAACGTTTTCCTGACAATTCCGGTAAATGACACTATGGACATACCCGTTCGGACCGGTGAATTCGAAATGACGCCCCGACACCAGCGCCGATAGCTGAATGGAACACTTGTCGCCGCCCAATGTTCCGACCGTTTGCAGGTTGCTGGCCTTGGGCGTTACATTGCAGGGTTGCGGGCATCTATCACTACTACCGACAATTGTAAAGTTAGCAGGATCACCCTCATACCGATTACCATCCTCGTAATAACATACAACGGTATAGTTGGTAGCACCGGCCGTAACCGGAACGATAATAGTCGCATTTGCCGATTCAATTTCGCCGGTTTGATCCGACCAGGATGCCCTGTCGCCGTCACAGTCAGCTACCAGTGTCAGCAAAGTTGATGTACAGGTAGTATAACTGGTTACAGGCTCTCCCGTTCCGGTTGTTATGGTAGCAGTAACAGGTTTACGTTGTGCAAACGCCAGTTCAGACAAGAAAAGCAATAGAAAGATACCTGTGATTTTGAAAATGTTTTGCATAGTGTATTCAATAAAAGTAACCATACATTTATTGTTGTAAATAAAACAAAAAATCACATACCCTTATTTGCATAAATTAACCATTATAATATCCTATTTTTACTTTATGTTATACTTGACTATTAATCAGTAGGTAACATAAACCAAAAGAGCGGTGTTGATGCGCTTCGCAAAGGCATCAACACCGCTCTTTTGGTTGTCAAAGGCGAATCAGCGGGTTCCGCAGGCCGTACCGCCGACATCAATGGTATAGTACTGACCATCACCTGCCGCACGGCGGCCGGGTATCGGACCAGGTGCCTCTTCTTCCCGGTAAATCTTCAGCGTATAGGTTCCCGGCTCTTTTACGTTTTCAGCCAGAATGGTAACGTTTTCCTGACAATTCCGGTAAATGACACTATGGACATACCCGTTCGGACCGGTGAATTCGAAATGACGCCCCGACACCAGCGCCGATAGCTGAATGGAACACTTGTCGCCGCCCAATGTTCCGACCGTTTGCAGGTTGCTGGCCTTGGACGAAGGACAAACTTCCGCTACTAACACGGTAACACTAACCGTAGAAGTGGCCGTCCCTCCCTGTAAATCATCGACTGAAACGGTAAAGGTTTGTATGCCGGGTGAAGTCATTGTTGCGAATGTCCCTGCAAATGTCGGTTGATCTATTATCACACCCGACGGTCCGGTCCATAAATACTCTACTTCGAGTCCATCGGGGGTTTCAGCAGACAGGTTAACGACCTCGCCTACAGTAACTACCAGCGGAGAGGCTATCGCTGTAACAGATACTACCGGATCAGTACCGGAGCCGTTCATACTGGTAGCCTTTGTAGTCCCAGCAGCCAGTATAACGACTATCAGCAGGATACATTTATACCAGGTAGCATAATCAGTTTTGACAAAGTTTTTCATAGTAAGACAAGTTCATTTTTGCGCAAATTCATCAATTCAATTCACACGTTAATGAACACACTTACTATTTTGACAAACATCAAAAAATAGAGTCCTCACTTGCTTTTTTGATGTTTGTCTATCCGTCATCATGAACCGGTTTACAGTGTATAACCACCGTTGTACTGCCGCTTCACAAACTGATTAGCATAATCGAAATTGGTAATTTTCATGTTTTCGCCATCCCACAGCAGGCGCTCCCGACCGGGGAATTTATTGCCGTCGCGGTACATGTAGCTGCGGGTTGCCAGATTACCCATCAGCACGGTTTCGGTAAGTGGTCCGGATTCCTCAAATGAGGAGCTGGTATAGGCACCGTAGCCCTGTTTGCAGGCCTTCACCCACTGCTGCTGGTGCCCTTCGGTTTTCCCGTCGACCAACGGCTTTTGGGGGGCAGGCAGTTCTTTACCCAGAAACTTGTTTTTCGGCAGCAGAATCGGGTCGTTGCCGAAGAGGTTTCCGGCCAGCATCCCTTTTGTACCGATAAACAGCATGCCGCCATCCTGCGAGCGGAAAAGCTCGTTATACTGCACTTCGTCAGGCAATTGGGGCCGGATACCGCCATCAAACCACGAGAGCTTGATTTCCTTTACCTTCTTATTGTCTGATGGGAATGTCAGGTGAATAGCCGACGAAGGCGGACAAACATCATCGAAAAAGGCTTCCTTGAAGAAGTCGGCATAGACCGACCCGACGCTGCATTCAACCGAGGTCGGATACTTCAGTTTCAGCGCCCGGAACGGCACATCCATGAAATGACAACCCATATCGCCGAGCGCGCCGGTACCGAAATCCCAGTAACCACGCCAGCGGAAAGGCATGTAGGCTTCGTGGTAGCCACGGAACGGCGCGGTGCCCAGCCACAGATTCCAGTCGACCTCAGGCGGCACCGCCATTGTTTCGCCCCGGTCCTTCGGCGACTTAACGCCCTGCGGCCATACCGGCCGGTTGGTCCAGCAATATACCGTATGTACCGGACCGATTACGCCGCTCTGAATAGCGGTTTCGATAATCCGGGTCGCATCGCCGCTGCTGCCCTGATTGCCCATCTGGGTCACTACCCGGTATTTACGGGCCGCTTCGGTCAGCATCCGGGCTTCATAAATGTCGTGGGTCAGTGGTTTTTCAACGTATACGTGCTTACCCAGCTGCATGGCCGCCATCGCAATGGGGGCGTGCATGTGGTCGGGTGTTGATACGATTACGGCATCAAAAGTCTTCCCGGCCTGATCAAACATCTGGCGGTAATCTTTAAAATACGGAGCGTTGGGGAATTTGGCGCGGTACTTTTTTGACTGCCGGTCGTCGACATCACAAAGCGCCACAAAATTTATCAGAGCCATTGTTGTAGGCTTGCTGGATATTATAATCCGCCTTACCGCCACAGCCTACGGCAGCAATATTCAGTTTGTCGGAAGGAGCCACATACCCTTTTCCGAGCACATGCCGGGGTACAATAGAAAAACTGCCCGCAGCCAGCGTCGACGCCGCCAGAGCGCCGGTCTTTAAAAAGTCACGTCGTGTGTTTTTTGACATAAACAAAGAGCGAAAGAGTGAAAGGGATAAAGAGCGTTATAAAACACCTCTGTCGGTGCAAAACCAGCGTATCAATATTCTGATTTTTTTTCTTAAATACCACTATTCACCCCAGGAGCGGCCCGCTCTTTCACTCTCTCGCTCTTTCACCGCGCACAGGCGCGCGTTATCCCATAATCTGGCCCATTTTCATGGCTACGCCCATATCGCCTTTGACTTTGAGTTTGCCCGTCATCACGGCCATCATCGGGTTCAGATCACCGGTTCCCATTTTGACCAGGTTCGACACCGACACGTGCAGTTCGCAATCGGCCGGCTGATCTTCATTGGATACTGTAACCGGTGACTGTTTGCCATCGATATAGATAACACCCTGATCGGTAACCACTTTAATGGTCGCATCAATACTATCCGCATTCGCTACGCGGTTTGTGATCTGTTCGGTTAGTTCTTGTAAAGTCATGCAGAAATAAAACTTTTTGGTTTGTTTTGTGGTAAAACTATGCCGTAAAGATAAGGTTTCAAATAGTACACGGCCGGAAGGACCGGTTATTTAAGCCAGCGGCAAACTGAACTGATCTCCGTTTTATGCGCCCACAATTTCTTACTTTATTATGCGTCCTGTCATTTTTAGGCGGTGGCATTGGCCTTATTGACAGCATCGTAGCACTTACGCATACCCGCGAAGTCGCCAATACAACCCGTGTTGACCGGAAACTGACGCCCGATGATACCGAACAGGAGAAAAAACAATATTTTGAAGACCGTGCGTCGGGTGATGCGCCGATGCCTGCCGACCCTGCCGAAATTTCAGCCACTGGCTGTTGCCGGATTAATTTATAATATTCTCTGTCTGGCAGGGGCTTTTCTGATGTTCCGGCTCCGGCGGATTGGTTTTTATGTCTATCTGGCCGGCGTGGCTGCGGGCTTGATTCTGCCCGTGCTGTTCGGCGGTTTTTCAGCACTGAATTCGTCTTTCGGTGCGTTTTTCAGCGTCATTTTCGCCGGTTTGTATTGGTATAATTTACCGGCGATGAAATCCTGACCGGTCGGCGTTGGTATCGGGCGGCTATGTGGGTTATCATTTCATTTGGGTAAAGGGCGGCCACGTGGGGCCGCCCCTACATGTTACGGACATGCTGTTCCCGGACACGGTCACTGTGCGGCTTACGACACAATTACCGCTGTATACCGTCAGGGTATACATTCCTGGTTTAACCACCATCGGGAAGCTGACCGAATGATTCCCTGCCGTCCGGAATACTACCGAAAAGACATACCCACCAGGGCCCGTCAGTACATACCGGTCGCCGTAGCCCGTTGCTTGTACAGCTACCGAACAACTGCCGGCGCCAAGCATACCCAATGCCTGTACAGTGCTGATGGTAGGCTGCACACCGCCTTCGGTCACTACCACCGTGTTTGATTCTACACAGCCCGCCTGACCGGCAAGGCCCGTATAGCTGCCCCCTGCGCTTACGCTGAAGATGCCCGTACTATTGGTCTGTGTATACCCGGCAGGCCCCAGCAGGGGTAAAGCTGGCTGCTCCCGATGAGGCGACTCTGATGGTTGTGGTTGTCACTCCGCAGCCTAAATTCCCCCCAGACGTTATCGTAACAGCACCTAATTGGGAGAACGAAACAACTGTACCGACTACCGCCGAACACGCTCCGTCAACCAGCGTTACCGAATAAGGCCCTACAACCGATACTGATATAACCGGAGTCGTTTCATTTGTCGACCAACGGACAGTACCGCTGCCAATGGCTGACAAACTAACCACCGGACTGGCACAGCTGATATAGGCAGCCGACGGATTGATACTCAGTGAAGGAGTTACCGTGCCACTCACGACAGTGGCAGAGGACACACTGATGCAACCATTACTGCCCGTCAGTGTCACCGAATATGTACCGGCCGTGGCCACGCTGACCGTATTCGAAACAGCTCCCGTCGACCAGCGAACATCACCGGTGCCGACGACGGATAATATTGCCGACGGGCTCCCACAGGTCAATGTAACTGAAGATGGGGTAATACTAAGTGACGGCGGAGCCGTATTACTGCCAATGGTAACGTCGGTAGTAGCGGTGCACCCGTTACCACCCGTAGCGGTTATTGAATAAGTATTAGCGGCATTGATGGTAATAGAGGCCGTTGTGGCACCGGTACTCCACCGTATTGGCGCTGACCGAGCTGGTAGCGGTGAGCGTAAGCGTTGTCACAGAACAGGTCAATGTGCCGGACGTTGGCGCGATGCTCACCGTTGGTAAGGTATTATCCGTGCCGATGGTAATTGTCGTCTGACTGGTACAGCCTGCTGAACTGGCAACCGTAACGGAATAGGTTCCGCTCATATTTACTACGGCGGTACCTGCATTGATGTTCTGCGTGATGATCCCTCCGCCCCCCGAACGGGCAAACTGTATAGGAGCTACCGCCGGAAGCGGTCAGTGTCAGGCTGGTATTAGCACAGCTCAGCATCCCGCCGTTACCCGCAGTCAGCACCGGAACGGGAGCCTCCGGATTGGTCAGTGTAACGGATGAATTAACTTGTAACAGACATCCCGTGTTTGGCTGAACCAGCGAGAAGCTGCTGTACGTGCCGGCTGGCAGGTTAAACAGACCAAACGATCCGTTGCTGACCACAACTTGTTGAGGACTGCCCACCCCTGAGTAACTAAGCGAATACGTGCCGGACGGCAGCGTGGTTGTAAAGCTGATAGTACCGGTTGGTCCGCAGGTGGCTGGATTAGCGGTAGTACTTATGCCCATCGAAGGGCAGTTGACCGTCAGGTTAAACGGTGGTTCGATAAAGGTACAACCATATTGATTAACCAGTGTCAGGCTCACCGGAAACACCCCCGTCTGCGTCGCCGTCCCGCCGATTACGCGGTAGTTCGGGTTAGAAGTAATGACCGACAAGCCCGGAGGTAGCCCGCCAAAGGTAAACGAATACGTGCTCGAGCCGGTCAGGTACCAGATGAAGGCCCCCTGTGTGTTTATACCAGCTGTAGCTGTGGATACCGTCGGCGTATTCACCGTCAGGCTCGGGCAGTTGACCGTCAGGTTAAACGGCGGTTCGATAAAGGTACAGCCATATTGATTAACCAGTGTCAGGCTCACCGGAAACACTCCCGCCTGCGTCGCCGTCCCGCCGATTACGCGGTAGTTCGGGTTAGAAGTAATGACCGACAAGCCCGGAGGTAGCCCGCCAAAGGTAAACGAATACGTGCCCGCTCCGGTCAGGTACCAGATGAAGGCCCCCTGTGTGTTTATACCAGCTGTAGCCGTGGCTACGGTCGGCGTATTCACCGTCAGGCTCGGGCAGTTGACCGTCAGGTTAAACGGTGGTTCGATAAAGGTACAACCGTATTGATCGGTCAACGTCAGACTCACCGGAAACACTCCCGCCTGCGTCGCCGTCCCGCCGATTACGCGGTAGTTCGGGTTAGAGGTAATGACCGACAAGCCCGGAGGTAGCCCGCCAAAGGTAAACGAATACGTGCTCGAGCCGGTCAGGTACCAGATGAAGGCCCCCTGTGTGTTTATACCAGCTGTAGCCGTGGCTACGGTCGGCGTATTCACCGTCAGGCTCGGGCAGTTGACCGTCAGCGTGTACGTACTCAGGGCAGAGCAACCGGTAGCTACAGTCGCCAGGGCAGTTATCGCAAATACACCGCTCTGGGTTGGTATACCGGTGATTTGGCCGGCCTCACTGAGGGTCAGGCCGACCGGGAGGGCTCCCTGAGCCAGCGAAAATGAAGGAGGAACGCCTCCGCCAGAGACAGAGAAACTCTGACTGAACGTCACTCCCGCCACGGCGGTATTGACACTGGGTTCCATGACCGAAAGCACAGCCGTACTGCTGACTACAGTCGCCGAACCCGCCATTGTT
>CBDFHU010000033.1:0-47810 GCA_965247375.1 Arsenicibacter sp. | reverse complement strand
CACCATTTCTCGGCACGCGTGACTGGTATAAGAGAGCATTTTTCAACACGCTGTCCGACGCTGAGGCCGACAAGGCCTATGACGCCATTGCTACTCCCGAAAGCCGCAAGATCGGACGGGAGACGGTTTTGACCTCTTTTGCCAACGTTAATTTCAAAAAGCCACACGTACCGCTTCTGTTCATTGCCGGCGAAAAAGACACCATCTTCCCGCCGACCCTGACTAAAAAAATTGCGGATAGTTATCGCGATTCAAACAGCGTAGTCGGTTATAAGGCATTTACCGGCCGGAGCCATTATATTGCCGGCGAACCTGGCTGGGAAGAAGTAGCAGACTACATTGACAGCTGGCTAGATAAACAGAATAAGGCAAAATAACCGCTACTCCCCCAGCCACGCCCTGAAATCAGCGGCACGGTCGCGGCTGATAAAAACCTCTTCCTCAACCGGCGGGGTAAGATCCAGTTTCAGGCGACCGTTGAAATGCAGGTGTACGTCGCTGATGGACCGGGCACTCAGGATAAACTGCCGGTTGGCGCGGAAAAAATGCTGCGGGTTCAGCTTTTGCCCTAAATCGTCCAGATGGTAATCGATCATCAGCGTTCGTCCCTCCCATGTCTGCACAAACGTCAGGCGGTCGCGGGTGAAGAAGTAAGCCATGTCAGTCACCTCAACCGGGATAAGGCGTGCACCCTGGCGGAGCAGAAACCGCTCCCGGTAGTCGGGAGGTTGCGGGGCTGGTACGGGCCGCAGCATGGCCATCAGTTGCTGCACGTCGAGGGCAGGAATGCCCTTACCGAATAGCCGGCGCATCTCCTGAAACTTGTCCAGACTCCGGCGAAGGGCCGCTTCATTGATCGGTTTCAGCAGGTAATCGACACTATGCACCTGAAAGGCTTTCAACGCGTACTCATCATAAGCTGTTGTAAAAATTACCGGACACCTGACCGGTACCTGACTGAAAATGTCAAAGCTTTGTCCATCGACCAGCTCCACATCGGCCAGCAGCAAGTCGGGGGGCGGATTACCCGACAGCCAGTTTACCGCCATCTCCACGCTGTCAAGCACCCCCACAATTGTGGCGGCCGGATCACACTGGAGCACCATTGACCGGAGCTGCCGGGCGGCCAGGGGCTCATCTTCAATAATCAACACGTTCATAACGGGCTGTTAGTTACTACTTTTCGGATGATGTTGTCGTGAATTAACGGGACGGTCACCATAAAGACCGATTCCGTCTCCTGAATATCAATCGGCGGCTGCCCCATCAGCCTGTATTTCTGGCTGATGGTCAGCAATCCTTTCCGGTCCGACGTAACATCCGGACGGGGTCTGCGCTGCAACTTGTTTTCGACGGTCAGGTATCCGTCTCCGCGCGTATAGATTTTGATTGTCAATGGCTTACTGATCGACACCACGTTGTGTTTCACCGCATTTTCGACCAGCAGCTGTAACGTCAGCGACGGCAGATAGCAGGCCCTGAACGCAGGATCAATCGCAATATCGAGGTTTAGCCCGTCTTCGAAGCGGGTCTTCAGCAGGCTCAGATACGCATGGGTAAAGGCCAGTTCCTTATCAAGCGCGATCAGCGGCTCATCGTTACTCTGGAGCAGATAGCGGTATACCTGCGCCAGATCGCCGATAAACTGAACGGCTTTCGGATTCTCGTTGGCTTTCACCAGCGCCTGTAGTGAGTTGAGGCTGTTGAACAGAAAATGCGGCTGGATCTGCTCTTTCAGCGACCGCAATTGTATTTCGAGTTTCGACCGCCGCAGTTCTTCGGAGATAATTTTCTCTTTCAGCCACGCCCCGAAGAAATACCGTGCCTCATAAATCGCTGCGATGATGGTCAGGTAAAACAGTCCGATGCCGGCCATAAACGGAATATCGCCGTACTCCCACGCTTTTTCATCCGCAAACACCCAGTATTTTGTCAGCAGTAACCGCGCCACGACCAGTAACATGGTCATCGGCACACCGGTCAGGCCGATCCAGATGATGCGCCGTTGTGTGCGTTCTACTTCCGGATACCGCCGTTGCGCCAGCTGCACCAGCCACCGGATCGAAAACCAGCTCAGGTACAGGGTCAGGATTCCGTAGGGTATAAATCGCTCCAGCCGGACCTGATTCCGGAAAATCACGTCCATGTTGAAAAACACGGTTCCGATGAGCCACAGCACCAGCGGGCCGGCTATCCGTAATGTCCGGTCATTCAGGCGGTTCATCGTTCGTAATCAATACATTAATTCAACCCACAGTCCGAACAGGATATGCCAGAGCATATAATGCCCGAGTCGTATCATTAGTCCGGCCAGAAACCCCGACTGACGAAAATAAAGCGCCTGGAGCAGATTCATGGCATAGCCGGTAATAAAACTGTACAAAGCCAGCTCGGGCGTATCGGTAATCAGTTGGTCAATCGGTTCAATGAGCGACGTCAGCAGGGCCAGCCCCCAAAAAAGATGCTCGTTTTTTGTATCTTTCAGCAACAGGCTCCCCCCCGCCCACATCAGCACCGGAATCGGGATCAGCCGGTACAAGGTGTCGGTATAGATTGCCCCTGAGCCATACAACAGCAGGGAATACGGAAACGGCTGCATAAAGGACATCAACGCTGTAACGGGTCCCGGGTGCATGACGAGTTTAAACACCGTCAGGTCTGCTCCGGCAAAGCCAAGACCGATCAGAAACGGATACAGAAACCGCTGCTGATCCGGAGTACGGGCATCCAGCAGATCGGGAAAGCCGGTACGGGGGGCCAGCCAGATGCCAGCCCCCCCCAACATGATCAGGGCAATTTCTTCCGGACCGAAAATACGGATACCGGCCACACCCTGCCTTGCCAGCCACTGCCCCGTCAGCCAGGTCAGCAGGCTAAATCCGACAAACGCCGCATAGACCCGCAGATCCGCTCGCCATCCCGTAACCGGCATCGTCTGTTTGTTGGCCTCTATCATTTCATCAACCGGTCCATTAAACGTTTATCCGACCCGTTGCCGTTGTTTTTGTAGAGCATAAAAATGCCTTTGTTCTGCACAAAATACAACAGATTCGCTTCAAAACCGACCGAGCCTCCGTTGTGACCGTAGGCAATGCCAGCTCCCGTGATCCATTTTTCAACTCCCAGACCATATTCACAGTCGCCGTTGGGACACGCAGGCAGTTTAACTGACTCAATCATGGCATTGACACTCGCCGCCGACAGCAACTTTCCGCCAAAGAGCCCTTCCATAAATGCGGTCAGGTCGGCGGCAGTCGAAATAATTCCGCCGGCTGCCTTGCCATCATCTTCGGCACGGTCCCAGGCGCTCACATCAAACAACCGGCCGGTGCCATACAGGTCGGCATACCCCCGCACCACATTCCGGTCGTCGCGGCGTTCGAGGTAGGTATCCGACAGCTTCAGCGGCTGAAAGATTACCTCGCTTAATACCGTCTGTAATGACTTTCCGGTCTTTTTTTCGATGATCTGCTGTAAGATCCAGTAGTTCGCATTGCTATATCCGAAACCCTGACCGGGCGTAAACTGCAACGGTTTACCGTATACGTATCCGGCAAGCAACTGGTCAATGGTTTTATTGTAATGTGCGGCAGCATCGTTAACAATCCCCAGCTGATAGCGCATGCTGGCGTTAGGCGGGTCGATAATGCCGCTCGTATGGGACAGCAGTTGCCGCACCGTAATCACGTCGGCCTGCGGAATGTTTCCGGCAATTCCCGGTAACAGCTGCGCCAGCTTATCGTCCAGTCTGAGCGTGCCTTGCTCATTCAGTTTCATCACGGCAACGGCAACAAACATTTTCGTGATGCTGCCAACCCGGAACCGGTCACAGTTCCGCAGGTTTGTGCCATATTCCAGATTGGATGTACCGACAGCGGCCTGCCAGCCCGCTTCGCCGGGGCGCTGAATCCGGAGCAGGCTGCCCGGTGCATTGGTGGCCGACCGGTATTGCGTCAGCTCGGCGAGATAGGTCTGATGTTTGGGGTGCAAAGCATACTGATCGGCTCCGCAGGATTCGGTTTGTGATTGCGGCACGTCCTGTGTCTGACAGGCTACGATCAGCAACAGCGGTATGAAGAGGTAATTACGTCGCATGGCAGGTTAGTGGTTTTGGTGGAAAAATACGCGGATACCGGCATGTAGCGCCGCATGAGGCAATACCGGCTGGTCCCGGAAGCCGAACGGAACCTCCGCGAAGGTCTGTTCCTGCACAAACACGGTCAGTGGCGTTGCGCCCCTGAACCGATAGCCTGCTCCCACACTCAGGGTCGGGATGGCTTTGATCATCATGGCTGAAGAAGCAGCATAGTTCCCGTTTCCGTCCGGCTGATACGATTTAAGCTGGTACGACGTCGCAAGGGCGCCGACTCCCAGCATCCCCTCTGCGAAAAACCCGCCGATATAATGCCGGTAACCGATTTCTGTGGTGGCAAAAACGGCGTTCTGGAGGCTCTTATGATAATATCCGCCCACGTTGAGCGTCTGAAAAAGCTGGCTTCGGCGGCGGTTGCGATAATACAGCTCCGTTCCGATACGGACCCCGGGATTCAGGCTCGTCAGCTGATCGCCGGGCACCGGCAGGCTGATGCCATGCGAAAAAAACGGATACTGTCAGCGGTAATCCTACACGGGCAGGCGGACTTGAGGCGGTTTGTTGTGCCACGGCCGCCGGCGATAAACCCGCCAGCCAGAGCAGCACCCATACACTGTTTCGGTACATATTGTTCGTGTAATTGTTGTTTACGGAGCAAAAATAGCTTCCGGTACCGCGACAAAAACCAGGGTCTGCCTGAAGGGTCAGAATCAGCGCCTGAGCTGTTAGAAAACCGGCCTGAACACCCGCTATGGATGCTGCCCTCACCCCATTTTCAGGCCGGTTCATCCCATTTTTTTCCAAGACCGGAGCCTGCCTGGTATCTTGCTGCTACAAACCAACCCTTTCAACCGGCTCATGATCAGGAACTACATCAAAACATCGGGACGCAACCTGCTGCACAACAAGCTGTTTTCATTCATCAATATCGCCGGCCTTGCCATCAGTATGTCGGTCGGATTGCTGCTAATCGCCTTTCTGCTCGATCTGCACGCATACGACCGGTTTAACGAGTACGGCGACCGGATTTACCGCATTACCAGCGTTGCTACCTCACACGGTAACCGTGGCCGGTTTGCCACTACGTCTCTGAAGACCGGCCGGCTGATCCGCGAAAAAGTGCCCGGTATTGAGGAGGTAACCACCCTCCACACCAATTTTTCCGGCGATGCCGCTGTCGGGGACGATGTTGTACCAGTCACAGGCTACCGGGCAGACCCTTCCGTTTTCAGGGTTTTCACCTTCCCGTTTCTCAGCGGGAATCCTGAAACAGCGCTGAAAAACCCCGGGTCCATTGTACTGACCGGGACTACGGCTCAGAAACTGTTTGGCAGCGGGAATGCTCTGGGCAAGGTTGTCCGGTTCGATTCGGTTGCCTATCAGGTCACCGGTGTGATGAAAGACGTTCCGTTTTTTTCGCACATCCGCTTCGATGCCCTGGTATCGTTGTCTTCACTCAATCAGCCCGAACGAGAGTCATGGACGGACCTGTCTTCGTTTGTCTACCTGAAGCTCCCTGCTGATGCCGACCTGGCGACCCTACAAACCCGGTTCGATGCGCTGGCGATGGAAGAAAACCGGACCGGGGATGGTACGGCTATCCGTCTGGAACTGCTCCCGTTGTTTCAGACCGTGGTTGGTGAAGAGTTCCGGCCTGCTGAGGGCGGTGCGGGCACTTCTGGGCCACACCTGTCGCCCCGCGTTCTCTGGCTGCTCGGCAGTCTGGCATTCATTGTGATTTTATCGGCCTGCTTCAACTACACAAACCTGTCGATGGCCCGTGCAATCCGCCGGTTCAAAGAGATCGGCCTCCGGAAAGCGATCGGTGCCGGAAAAGGTCAGGTACAGCTGCAGTTTCTGGCCGAATCGATCCTGATTGCCCTGGCCGCCCTGCTACTTTCGTTTGTCCTGTTTCTGGTTTTACGTCCCCTGCTGATCAACCTGGCACCGGAGATGCAGCGCATGGTCAGGCTTGAACTTACCCTGCCGATGAGTATTGCTTTTGTCCTTTTTGCCGTGATAGTCGGTGTATTGGCGGGGATAATGCCCGCTCTGTTTTTTTCAAAAGTCAGCGCTATCAGTGCCCTCCGGAATGTATCGCCGGTGAACGTATTCAGGCAAGTAACCCTCCGGCGTGCCCTCGTGGTGCTGCAATATACCGTCACCCTGATTTTTATCACCACGACGGCCATCGGTTATGTGCAATACAGAAACATGCTGGCGTTTGATCTGGGCTTCAAAACAGAAAACATCCTGAATATCACCATGCAGGGCAATAAACCGGACGCGTTTATGAAGCAGTTAAGCGAGCTGCCGGAGGTGACAGCGCTTTCGCGGTCCCTGATCGTGACCAGTATCGGCAATGCATGGGGCGGGTACGCCAAATACACCGATTCGCGGGATTCCGCCCTCGTGATGACCAATCACGTTGACGAAAATTACCTGCCGCTGCACAACTACAAACTCATTGCCGGCAGCAACTTCAAGGCCCGGCCGGTCACGGCCGGTGCAGCCACGGAAATTATTGTCAACCAGCAGTTCCTGAAACGGTTTAACATCAGTCAGAACGATCCGCAGAAAGCCATCGGCGAAGAACTGACCTTCCGCAATTTCAGCGGCACACGGCGGCTGACCATTGCGGGCGTGATGAAGGATTTCCACTACGGCAAACTTGATAACCTGATCGGGCCGGTGGCCTTTATGCCCTGGACACCCGGCGATCCGGCGACAGTCAATGTAAAAATACAGACTACCGATCCGGTAGCGACCCGCGCCCGGATTGAAGCACTCTGGAAGGAAAACGACCGCATACATCCGTTCAAGGCGCAATTCTATGATGAAGCCATCGAGGCGGCCTATAGTGAGTTCTCCATGCTTATCAAAATCATTGGCCTGCTTTCCTTTTTTGCCATTTCAATCGCGTCGATGGGCTTATTCGGCATGGTGACCTACACGACTGAAACCCGCCTGAAAGAAATCAGCATCCGTAAGGTACTGGGCGCCAATTCGGGTAGTCTTATCTATCTCCTGAGCCGTGGCTTTATTGCGCAGCTATCCGTTTCGGCGCTCATTGCACTGCCTGTCACCTATATTTTCTTCGAAAAGTTCGTACTCACGCGTTTCCCCTACCACTTACCGGTCGGCATCACCGAGCTATTGGCCGGTCTGCTGGCCGTTTTCCTGATTGCCTTCACGATGATCGGATCACAGACCATCAAAGCCGCCGGAAGCAATCCGACGGAGGTGCTGAAAAGCGAGTAGAGACGCAATATCTTGCGTCTCATTGCAGCAACATTGGTCAGGGTATTTCTCATAACATTCGGACTGCCGGTCAACCACGTGGCTGACCGGCAGTCCGAACGCTTGCATCTGAAAGGGTTACGGGCAACTACGGGTTACCGTTACTGGCCGGCTCACAGGCTCACTACTCCCGCATGCATTTGTACTGGTAGCCGTCAGGGTGTAAGTCCCCGGCTGTTTCACGTTCAGCCCGATGGCCTCGTGGCGGCTTCCTTCGCGGTAGACGCTGCTGTACACATATCCACCCGGACCGGTCATCACAAAGGCCGTCGCTGCGGCCTGCCCCACTAACCGCACCGGACAAGCTGACTCATCGGCGACAAAACTCAGGATCTGTACCGGTGGCGGCACTGCTCCGCCAATGACCACACTGCCTGCGGCCGTAACTGAGCAACTGCCCACGGTACAGGTTGCAGTCAGCAGCGAAGTGCTGCTACCCGCCGTCAATACCAGCAGGCTGCCGGTTGCTCCGGTAGACCAGCGCACCTGCCCGCTGCACCCACCGGCCACCAGACTTGCCGTCTGCCCCACACAAACGCTTACGGAGTTCACCGTAAAGGGCGACATCGACATCCCCTGGCTCACAGTCAGGCTGTTGCTCACCGCCGTGCAGCCGTTACTGTCCGTTACCGTCACCGAATAAATACCGGCAGCCGTAATCAGGCGCACGGCATTTGTCGTATGATCATCCCAACGGTAGCTACTTCCTCCCGTTGCTGTCAGACTAAGCGCGGCGGTAGTACAGGTAAGCGTTGTACTGGCAGGGGCCAGTATAGTAGCTTCAGGGAGGGTATTAACCGTTAGACCAGTCGTAGCGGATCCGGACTTACCGCCTGCGCTGACGGTAAGTGTAAAGCTTTGCAGACCGGCACCCGCGGCAGACCAGCCCAGGCTGATCGTGGTTGTACCGGCAGTTCCGGTGAGCGAGCTACTGCCATTCGTAAGGGTATAGGCATAGGTACCTGTCACCTGACTGATTGCAGCCGTAAATGTGACGGGATGACCTACACAAACCCCATTATCCAGCGCTGTAAAACCGCTAATTCCGGGCGTGTCATTGTCTACAAAAAGTACAAAGGCCTTACTCATATCCGAACACCCTTGCGCATCGGTAGCCTGTACCGTAATGGTATAATTCCCTGTCTGGGTCGGGGTACCAGACAAGACACCGGATACGCCGAGCGTCAGGCCCGTTGGTAACATGCCGCCAGCAAGACTATAGGCATATGGGCTGCTCCCCCCTGTAGCCGTAAATGGCTGGCTAAATACATGGTATTGTATCGCCGTAGTAACCGACGGATTCGTAATGCTAAGGGCAATAGGGACAGTCTGGTATTCATAGGCGCCCATATCCACGGGCCCGCCGGCGAAAAAACGTGGGTCACCGGCCAGGTCTGTGGCGATACCGCTCAAACCGCTGGCGGAGTTCAGTCCGGCGTTCAACGCGGGCGAGCACCCGGCGAGCTGAGCCGTGGCCGTCCCGGCGAAGGGAGACGTGGCCGTAGTCAGGTTACCGGGGCCGCTGCTATAGCCTGTCACATCCGGCCCGAACAGACTGTAGCTGGCGGTAACCGTTGCCGAACTGGTTACGAAGACCGCTCCGTTACCGTTATTGAAGAATACACAGTTGACCAGTTCGGTGAGGCTGCTGCTTACGGCACTTCCACGGCTGTATATCACTCCGCCTGGTGATGAATTACCCTGAAAGGAGCAGTTGGTAAGCCTCGGACTGCAGCTGCTGTTGTTGCCACTGACCCCACTGAATATGGCCCCGCCGGCAACCGGAGACGAATTATTCAGAAAGACACAGTTAATCAGTTGCGGATTACTAACCCCCGGGCCTTCTGCATCATTAAAAATGGCGCCTCCGCCAAAAAGATTAGCGGTGTTACCCTCAAACAAACAATTGGTAATCAAAGGGCTGCTGATGCCGTTCTGAATAGCTGCATTCCAGATAGCCCCTCCCCCTCCATGATCAGACGAATTATTGCGGAACACACAGTTACTAATCACAGGATTACAGGCGCCTCCGAGTCCGTTGTTAAAAATGGCACCACCCCTGAACGATGCATTACCCTGAAAATAACAGTTGCGGATCGTAGGGTTGCAGAACTGTCCGCTCCCACTGCCATTATTATAGATACCACCACCTAAATTAGCGACATCAGGCCCGTTCCCTCCCGTAATCATGAAGCCATCGATGAGTGCATCAGGTGTCAGCCCCCGGGGGTTGCTGATCACATGGTAGCTATTATTTGCCAGTGTGCCGTCATTGTCTATATCGCCGGAAAGTGTGGTGCCCGACGGTTTCGTCAACCCTATCTCCGGGCGTCCCCCCAAGATAGTTTCGGTCCCCAGGAAACCACCATAGATGGCAACTCCCTCTTTCATTGAGAACGATTTTGACGGATCAGTAGTTGCCGTTGGCTTGTAGAGCCCACGGGCAACCCAAACCTGAGCCCCACAGGTTGCGGCCGTATTAATTGCTGTTTGCAATGCAGTACCGGCAAAGGCATCATCCCAGGTGCTGCCGTCCTGTAAACCGGCCCCTTGCGGCGTAACATATACAACTGCTCCACAGGGAAACGCTCTGGTAATGGCCAGCACATAGTCCCCCCCTGTCCCCCGGCAACCACCTGCTTCGGTCGCCTGAGCCGTGATCGTAAACGTACCTGCCTGCGTAGGTGTACCAGACAGAACGCCCGTTGGTGACAGCATCAATCCTGTTGGCAACGTACCGCCGGCGAGACTATACGCATATGGACCGCTGCCCCCTGTTGCCGTAAATGTCTGGCTGAAGGCACTACCTGTCGTAGCAGTCGTTGTCAGTGGATTCATCACCCCGATGACAGCGGTACTGCTGGTAACAGTAGCACTGGCCGTTGCCGGACAGCCATTACCGCTAAGGGCGGTAACCGAGTAGGTAGCGGCGACATTCACGCTCCGGCTGGCATTGACAGAGTGATCATCCCACAGATAGGTAGCGCCTCCGGTGGCCAGCAGATGTACCGCCGGCGTGGCGCAGGTCAAGGTAGTAACCGAAGGGGTAATGCTGACCGTGGGTAACGGATTAGCGGTTAGCGAAACGGTAGTGACCTGGCTACAGGAACCTCCCTGACTCACTACGACGGTAAACGTTTGTAATCCGGCTGCTGTGGAGCTTGCTGAAACTACCGGGCTCCCGCCACTACCGGTTAACACCGCACCGGCGGGAGCGGTCCAGCTGTAGCTACTGCCGCCGCCGGTACTTAAACTAACTGTCCCACCCACACAGACCGCCGGCGAACCAGCGGTAGCAACCGGCACAAAGGCATCTCCACCCTGACGCGTCGAGCAGAATATAGTGAAACCGGCGTTACTACCACCATCGGGTAAACCCGCATTTTCAATGAAACTCCTGTACTCAATACCACATAAAGCAGTCAGACTGGCCGGATAACAACCGCTGAGCTGGTTGTCGCCGAGAGCCAGGTATTTCAATTTTGTCAGACGACTTAAATCCGCCGGAATACGTCCGCTGAGCCGGTTGTTCTGAAGGTTTAGATACTCTAAGCCGGCCAAATTGCCTAAACTGGCCGGAAGGCTGCCTGTTAATCCATTACTTCGCAAATCGATATATGTTACTCTCCCATTGGTGCAACTCACACCGGCCCAGCTACAGGGGTCACAATTAGTGAGCCAGCCGGTTTTGTTGGTCCAGCCGGCACCATTGGTACGGGTATACAGGTCTACCAGAGGGGAATAATCAGGGTGAGACTCTACTGTAAGCGGAGCGATGGCAACGGTAGAACCATTACCGGCCCGGATGATCAGGGTAAAGGTCTGGCTGCCTGATCCGGCGGTTGTCAGCGTCTGACTAAAGGCATTACTGCCGGCGATGCCACTCACAGAAACGGTACCGTTGGTGATCGTGTAATTATAGCTGCCCGTCAGGTTGCTAAGGGTAGCCGTAAAGGTTGCCGGGTTACCGGTACAAACGGTTCCCGATGTAGCCGAAAAATCGCTGATGACCGGTCCGACATCGTTATTGAGCCGGGCGACCCGGTTAATTTCCGTGCCCGAAAAGCTGGTAAAGTTACCCGCCATCACGAACTTGCCATCCGCCTGAAAGGCAAGACCCGTTACCACATTGTCGGGCCCGGAACCGGTATTAAATCCCGTATCCGGACTACCATCAATATTAATCCGGGCCAGAAAGTTGCGTGTTGCGCCATTGTACGTGCCAAATACCCCGCCAATCAGAAGCTTGCCGTCACCCTCTAAAACCATACAGTATAGTTCCCCATTGGCTCCTGAACCAGGGTTAAAACCTGTATCCAGACTGCCATCAGCATGAAGCCGGGCAATATTGTAGCGAGGTATACCCGAATAGCTGCTAAACACGCCCCCGATCAGGATCTTACCATCCGCCCGGACGAGCATGCAGGTAACCTGATTATCCGCGCCTGAACCGGGGTCGAAGCCCGCATCCAGGGTACCGTCCGCGTTGATCCGCACAATGCCTTTGCGTGCCGTGCCATTATACTGCGTGAATTTACCGCCGGCCAGAATTTTACCATCCGCCTGAACCACAATACTGGTAACCGTATTATCAGCCCCCGAACCGGGATCAAATTCTTTGTCCAGGCTACCATTCGCATTTAGCCGTGCAATGCCGTTGCGGGTTGTGCCATTATACTGCGTGAAGGCTCCCCCGATCAGCACTTTGCCGTCACTTTGCCGGGCAATACTATGCACAATCCCGTTAGTGCCCGTACCAATACTGAACCCCGGATCCAGACTACCATCGGCGTTAATGCGCGCAATCCCCTTTCGGGCAGTGCGGTTATACTCGACAAATACCCCGCCGATCAGGATCTTACCATCCGGCTGCTGTAGAATTGAATAGACCGTACCGGAAGGACCTTCCCCGGGATCAAAGCCCGTGTCCAGACTACCATCGGTGTTGATACGTACCATTTTGTAGCGGATTGTCCCGTTGTATCGCGTAAAAACCCCGCCAATCAAGACTTTCTCATCCGCCTGAAGTGTCATGGTATACACCCGGTCATTTGCTCCTTCGGCAGGAGTAAAAGCAGGGTCGATTGACTGGGCAGATAACGATCCGGTCAGGAGCAAACAAATGGTGAATAAGACCCCGGTCAGGCAAGCCGTTGTCCGGAATAAGGAAAAGGAAAGAAACTGTAACATGGATAAAGAGACTATTATAACCGGTCTGTATGACGGGACAAAATTACTCCCGGTCAGGACCGGCCGCTAGCACAAACCGGCCACTCTATTAGCACAAAACGGCCAAAATAGCCCTAAAAAGGCCCTATTGGCCCGTTATAAGGCAACCAGAGCAGACAGTACCCGTCAGACCTTGCTGCTTATTTCATTTGACTTCTCCGGACAATATGTCTACTTTTAGTGTATTGTTTTTTTCGTAACCTGCTTGTGAAGTTTTTTTTCTGTCTTGCGGTTTTGTGGCTGTCAGTCATGGGTAACTTACCGGCTCAGCCTTACTCTGCCCGCAACCTGAGTATTCAGCACGGGCTGCCGGAATATTACGTTTCCGGACTTGTTCAGGACAAGGCAGGCTTTATCTGGGTCGCTACCCGGGATGGTTTAGCCCGGTACGACGGCCGGGAATTTAAAGTATTCCGGCATAAACCATTTGAGCGCCACTCCCTGGCGAACAATGTCATTCTCTCGCTGGAATCCCTTTCAGATACGAGTCTGTTAATACGCTTTGAGGATTACAGCCTGCAGCTGTTCAACCCGGTTACCGAACGCTTTACGGACCTGATCACGAAGCAACAGCGGGAACAAAGCAGGCTCACATTCATTACGGCAACCCTGTCTCCTGACAGGCAAGTGGTATGGGGACGGCTTGAAACTGATCTTATCGCGTTTAATATCCGGACAAAGCAACGTAAAATCTACCCGCTTCCCCAACAACCTGCTCCTGAAACACGCTATCAGGGCAATACCTTTCTGCTCAGTACACAACAGCAACTGTACGCACCGTTTCCGGGGAAAATTGTTTCAGTTTGACACGCGGACGCACACCTACCGTGTCTGGCCGCATCCACTCATGGCCCGGCCCGGCACCATCGAAACGTATTACGGCAGACCGCTCACTGAGCGGGCCAATGGTGAAATTATCATCAGCTCTACGCAGGAATTGCTGTTGTTCAATCCGAAAACACACCGGTTTCGCACCATCCCGATTCCCGCTACGGTTAATACAAAGGTTGGGCTCATTTACCAGGCCCGGGACGGGACGGTGTATTTTACCCACGGCATGACCGTTTACCGGCTGACGGCCAACGATCAGGTGTCCGCTCTCTGGACCTCGTCCAGCAAAGACTATCAGAACTATTTTCACGCGTTGCTCGTCGACCGGTCCGGTGTTTTATGGATTGGCACCAACGGGGACGGCATTCAGCAAATCGATCTGCGGGCACTGCCTTTCAGGACTTATCCCTATCAGGTCAACTTTGTACATGATATACTGACCAGGGAACTGGGCTGGCCGGCACCGGACTGGACAACGACCAACCAGCACATTTACCAGCTTCGTTTCGGGGGCTCAGCGCCTTATATAACCATCAGGCTTAACGACACCTACCAGCTTTTTCAGGGCAACTCTACCCTGCGTACCGTACGCTCCGTGTTGACATTACCACAGAAAAATCTGCTGGACGGTGTGGTTGGCGGGAACGCGGTACGGATCGTACCCGATGGTACAGTCTGGATGTATGACCCATGTCGTGGCCTGCTCAAAGCGCGGTCAACCGGACAGTTGACCGATACATTTGCCTGTCCGGTCAACTGGGTCACGTCTATTCAACCACTGGGAGAGTGGGTCTGGCTGGGCTCCGAGGAGGATGGCCTGTATGCGTATGATACCAAAACCAGACGTATTGTCCGGCGGCTGCGCTATCAGCCCGCCGATTCAACATCGCTGCCGTCTGATCATGTGTCGTGTCTCCTGGCCGATCCAGCCAATCCGGCTGTGCTCTGGGTAGGTACCCAGGAAGGTCTTGGCCGGCTGGATACCCGCACCATGCGTTTTCAGAACCGGACGGAAAAGCACGGATTACCCGGTTCAACCATCAATACGCTGTTGACCGACCGGCAGGGAAACCTGTGGTTCAGTACTCTGAAAGGAATCAGCCGGCTGAATCCGCGCTCCGGTCAGATGCGGCATTTCTCAACGACTGACGGCCTGCAGGATATTGAGTACCGTCAGAATCACGCGCTTCAGTTGCCCGACGGCCGGCTGGCGTTCGGGGGCGCTACGGGCGTCACGGTCTTTGATCCGCCGGCACTTACCGAGATCGTTCAGCCGGTTCCGACGGTGTTGACCGACCTTCGGCTGGCCCATGTATCCGTTGAACCGGGAGCCGACGGATCTCCGCTGACGCTTCCCCTGAATGCGACAAAAACGTTACGGCTTCAGCCCACACAGAATTTCCTGAGTCTGGAGTTTGCGGGCCTGCAATACAACAAACCGGCGGGCCTCCGGTATCGCTATCAGCTTACCGGTATAGATGCTGATTGGGTAGATGCGGGGCGACGGAACGTAGCCAACTACACCCAGTTAAGCCCCGGTACGTATGAGTTCCGGGTGACGACAGCCGACGCAGGCGGTCACTGGAGTCCATTGATCAAAACGATCCGGATTATTATTGATCCGCCGTGGTGGCAAACCTGGTGGGCCTGTGTGCTGTATGCTGCCGCAGTGGCCATCCTGATCCGTACGTATATCCGGTATCGGATTGATCAGGCGCAGCTTCGCCAGAACATGGTACTCAAAGAGCAGGAGGCCCGGCTTTTGAAGGAAAATGCTGACTGGCAGGCCCGTTTCTTTACGAACATCACCCACGAATTCCGCACACCGCTTACGCTGATTATCAATCCGCTGGAACGCCTTATGGAGTCAGCAAACCCTCCGTCACGGGCAGCGCTTCATCGACAATACGGCGTTATGCACCGCAACGCCCACCGGCTGCTCCGGCTCATTAACCAGTTGCTGGACATTGCCAGGCTGGAAGCGGATCAGTTGGGTGTTGTACAATCAAGGGTAGACCTGACCGGCTTTTTCGCTGAGCTGGCGGACTCCTTCCGGTTACGTGCCGACCGGAAAGGTATTTCACTCACCTATGAGGCAACCGGCCTGCCGGCTCATTCTCTCTTTGATGCCGGGAAACTGGAAACAATTGGCTTTAATCTACTGGCCAATGCACTCAGATTTACGCCGGAAGGCGGTCAGATCCGGGTGGTTGCAAGTCAGGAAATGACAGCGGACGGCCCAACCCTTTGCTTACAGGTCATCGACTCGGGCATCGGGATTCCGGCAGCGCAGCAACCCCATATTTTTGAGCGTTTTTTTCAGGGACGTCAGCAAGGGGGCAGCGCCGGCGGCGGAACGGGTATTGGCCTGTTTCTGGTCGCCGAATTTACTAAGCTGATGGGCGGAACGATCAGCGTCGATAGTGAGCCTGATCAGGGGACAACCTTTACCGTCTGTCTGCCGCTCAGCCAACCATCGGCCGAAGCAGCTACTCAGGAAACACTACCTGCTTTTTTCCATCCTGCCGTAACGAAACCTGCTATCACCGATCAGCCTGATCCGAAACCGGTTTCTGCCGGTACGCCACTGATTCTGGTGGTAGAAGACAACGACGAACTGCGCGGGTTCATCGCCGGGGAGCTGGCCGGCAAATACCGGGTACTCACGGCGTCCAATGGACAGGAAGGGTGGCAGATTTGTTTACGGGAACTCCCCGAACTGGTTATCTCCGACGTGATGATGCCCCTCATGGACGGGTTTGCCCTTGCCAACCACATCAAAACCACACCGCTGACAGCCCATATTGCCGTGATCCTGCTGACGGCCAAAACGACACCTGATTCCCGCATTCAGGGCTTATCGGCAGGCGTCAACGATTACCTGACCAAGCCCTTTAACGGCCAGGAACTCCGGTTGCGCATTGGTAATCTGCTCCGCCATCAGCAACAATTGCAACAGTTCTGGCAGCAACAAGCGGGGCAACTTAACGATCGGGCGTCGCCGGTGCCGGTAGCTGCCGGTCTGCCGGCCGACGACCCGTTTCTACGCAAACTGTATGATATTCTGGACCGGGAATTAACCAACTCAGGCTTCAGTGTTGATCAGCTCGCTAACGAACTGGCTGTCAGCGAACGCACCCTGCGCCGCAAAATAAGTGCACTGACGGGAGCCAATGCCAGCGAGCTGATGCGTTCATACCGCCTGCGGAAAGCCGCAGTTTTCCTGCAGGAAGGACATTCGGTGTCGGAAGCCGCCGAAAAAGCAGGGTTTGAAGGACTGTCTTATTTCTCTAAATCATTTAAAGCGCAGTTTGACGTTTCGCCCTCTGCGTATCTACAGGCACATAAAAACTGATTTATATGTATCATTGCCCTACCGTGAACGGGAACACCCGCCGGTTCAAAACTGCCCTGAAGGTAAAGCACAGCTAACGAAGTAAACACTACGGTATACCTATTTACAATTCAGCATCCGGTACCTCAACCATCCCGCTGCGGGTCATATCACTCTTTGCCTGTTTTCGTTCAGCACCCCGGCCAGCGGCTTCCTGATCCAGCTCGCCCGTCAATCAAAACATAACAACTTCGTTCACCGATTACAGGATCAAACTGCCGGTATTTCCAGGATGTATCTCTACGTACATCTTTCAGGGTGATGTGCTGTTTCTCATAGCCTTCGCAGGCAATAAAAGGCAGGACTCCCGCCAGTACTAACACAGTCTTTTTCATATTTTCTGCATAGCTGTTCAGTCTGCCTCCCCGAGGGATTGAGCCTTCCGGGGAGTTGCCTTATCCGGCATGTGACGCTATGCCATGCTGGTCCCAGGCTAAAAACGGATTGCTGTCGGCAGCAGTTACTTTTTTCCCGAAACAACCAGCCTGTAGGTAGCACATCGCCAGACCGAATGATAGGGTTTACCAGCCATCTCACCGCTTTCTTTCTCAGTTGTTGTGGCTTCGATATAATAGGTGCCCGGCCATAACGGCGTAAAATCCGCCTGCCCGCCCGCATTGGCCTGAATGGTTCGGTTCCATCCGGCCGGTGAATAAACCGTGATTTGTAGCTTACCTGCGGGTTTCGCCTTGAATAGCCCGGCCAACGCAACAGGCTGACCTGTCTGATACAGGCGGCCGGCATCAACAGGCGCCACACTGAGTTCATTGGCACCGGGAACAGCCCTTTTTCCGGGTTGACCGACCATCACTGCCGCCGTGGCATTAAACTGGTATTTGGTGGTACCCCCGGGATCTTTGGCCGTATGACCAATGGCCAGCGTATACAACCCATCCTGATCCGGTGTAAAGGCAGCCGTAAACTGATCCGTATCCGGCGTTACAGTTAGTTTTGTTTTCTGCTGATCGGGGCTGATCAGCCATAACTCAAATGACTTGACATCGGAATACCAGCCGGCAGTTTTTTCCGGGGTTTCCCCCGGTTCGGCATAAACAATACGAACAGCATGAGGTTTTCCTTTTTGTCCCGTTGGGTTTGTCTCAATCCACAAAGCATGCCCGAACGCATGGGTTATCAGGCAGCCAAACAGTAGCGTTGTTACTAAATGTTTCATTATTTCATTCTATTTAGAAAAGATAAATCAGTATTGTATGGCATCAGGCTATGCCCGTTTCCTTTACTTTCGTGGTCGGCAGTGCCGGATCCGGTAGCGTGCGTTTTTGGTAAATCTGCCGGAGAATAAGGCCACTGATCACGGAGAGGCAAAGGAAAAGCACATCAATAAACAAAATATCGTATGCCTGACGACTTGCGGTATTCCAGAACCAGTTGTTGCGGATAAACCCGTCGGCTACAGGCAGAAGCAGACAGCTTATCGCTGATAACCACAAGGATTGCCGGTTAACAAGCGCAAGGTTTTTGCGGACCAGAAAATAAATGCTCAGTGCCAGCCATGGGTAAAAGTACCAGTGATAAATTGCCGATTGTCCGGGTTTGTTCATGAACAGGAGCGCAGTCATACAGATCGCCGTAACAGGCAACAGACTCAGACTAACGGAGATATAAACGTTTGCCGTCCAGAAATTAAATGCCCGTTTACGCGCCGTCAAAGCTGGTTTATCCCTGGCAACCAGCCAGATCATCACCCCCGAGTTGATAACAATACAACCGAGAATACCCAACACAAAATAGATTACCCGCAGCGGTCTGCCTCCGAAGTCTCCGAAATGCAGGTGATAGATAAGTCCTCTAACGGTCTGTATATACGTAGGAGAAGCAAGTGGCGAACGTTCTGAACGGATTGTCTGGTCACGCAGGCGGTAAATAAGTTCACCCTGACCGTTAAACTGTTTACCGGTGCCTGGTTTTCCCTGAATGATAACATGCATGTTTTCATCTCCGTAATTCCGGATTGCCACCAGGTGAATAGTGCTTTGCCGCCATTTCTGCTGCGTCTGGCTGACCAGCCGGTTAATGTCAATGGGTGTGATCAGGGGCTTGTTGGCATAGGCAAATTCCGCATTTACCCCGTAACCCAGCTCTTTATAGAGCATTTTGTCATCCCCTTTATAGAACAACTTTGTGTAGGGTACGACCAGAAACGAATTAAAGATCAGGATCACTCCGGTTATTGCAAACACAAGCTGATAAGGGAAACCGATAACTCCTAAGGCCGTATGCATATCGGTCCAGACCGTTTTTGGTTTACTCCAGGGCCTGAACGTAAAGAAGTTGGAAACCAGCTTATTCCAGTGAAGTAGCAGTCCGGTTATCAGCGCAAACAAAAAGATAAACGAAACGATACCAGCCAGCAGATAGCCAAACGGAACCCCGATCCGAAACGGGAAAACCTGATTCAGTTGCGCTAAAAAGTGTAGCCGGTACAAGAATTCACCGATCGTATAGCTGGTGGCATACTCCGCTTCCTGGCGGTTTCTGAAATCATAGGTAAAGAAGACCGAATCCTCATCGCCGCCACGGCCTCTGCCGCGTTTTTTTCCGGTTTCTTTTTTGGTTTCAGCTTTTTAATGACCGGATCATGTGAGGCAGACATAGATACATATACTCCCGACTGATGGCGTTGCAGGCTAAAATCAACATCACGGCCTTTCAGGGCATGATGCCTGCCCAATGAGTCAAGGAGGTAATTAAAATCCTGCTTTATCCCTTCTTTATGGCTCAGATACGACTCATTTTTTTGCCAGGCAGCCAGATCGTCCTTGAAAAAGGAAAACGAACCGGCAAAAAACATCACATACAAAACCGCGCATATAATGATACCGCTAACGGTATGCGTGCTGAAATAAATATTGTATTTCCGGTTATCCATAGCTGATTAAAGGAAAAAGATGCCTGAACAGATGCCTGTAATGACCACATAGACCGCCCACGTTTGCCATGCCTTCGGGATCAGAAAAGCAACCAGTAAAAGCGTTGCCCAAAGCAGATAACCCGTTATGAATGAAGTGACCACAACGTACTCTTTCGGAAAAAGGCGGGTCAGCGCAGCATGAAAACTGATGGTTACCAGGTAGCCCCCAAGCGAACCGGCAAGGATTTTAGATAGTTTGGTCCAGGGTGACCTGGTCAGGTATTTTTTGTTAGCCGGCATAATTATAAGACTATTTCAAGGAATACACACCCGATATAGAGCAACAGAACACGCTGTACGTGCAGGTATCGAAACGGCTCAATGAGTACGGGATAAACAGCCAACGGCCATCAGGCCGGTCAGGAATCCGGTGATCCCGCCCGCCAGTCCCCACTGGCTGATAAAGCCCGCGCCGGCCAATCCCCACAAGGAGATTCCGGTCAGGCGGGTCAGCAGTTTGTTTGCTGCCGCGTAGGCCCACAGCCCGCGGGCGGGCAGCCGCTTCGGACTGGTAATCTGCCACAGATAAAAGGCAGTAAACTGTAGAAAGTATAACGTGGTAATCATCTGGAGCAGTAATGTCGTAAAGCTCTACCGCACCGGCAGACCCAAACGCTGCCGGTGCGGGATACGCCGGGTTGAATTAGTTAAGATGCTGGACGGCGGTAACCGTGCCACCATCCACTTTTAAGCCACGGGTGGCGGTTTGGGTGGCGGCGTCAATCTTGTAGATATAACTGGAGCCGTCCGATAAATTCACCCCGATATAGCCTGTTTTGCCGTCTTTCGGCGTATAGTTGTTGGTTGTCAGGCTGGTTATACCGGCGGCATCAGGCATCCCTGTAACGGCTTTATAGGTTTTATCAGCTACGTTTACAATCCCGATGCGCTTACCGGCCGGGAACCCGGAGGTTTTCTCCGCTTTAGCCACCGCATTGACGATGTAGGTGTTATTGCCGACATACAGCCACGACGTAATTACTCATGCCTCCGCTCGCGGCTTCCACATCAAAGAAATAACTCTGGTCAAACTCGGTTGTCCCCGACTTGATTTTCAGGATCGCCGATGGTTTGGCAGACGACAATGTACCGCCGGTTGTGGCCGCTGCCGGCGAGAAACCGTAGATATCACCGTTTTCCTGAACCGAAAGTCCGTCTGTAAAATACTTACCGATAAAACTGGCCCGCTTATCGGTAAGTACTTTTTCCAGCTTCATGTCTGCATAATTAAAAACTGCAATCGAAGCCTGGTTGGGATAAGCCGTGTTAAAGCTCCTGTCGTTTATGGTCTGATAAGGCGCAAATACTTTCGTACCTACCTGCTTAAGCCAGGTAAAGTGTGCCAGTTCGCCAAGTCCGGTTATGTCGAGGGTATTTACAGATCCTTCGGCTGTAATGGTCAGCGTGTTGGTGTTAACCTTGTACCAGCTTGAGGTCGGGGCAGTCAGGCTCCGCGAAATTTTAAACAGCAGCAGATCGTCATTAACCGGGGCAAATGCCTGTACCGTTTCCGTCTGAAAATTGGTCAGTTTGGTCAGTTTACCACTTTGGATATTGTAAGCCGTGACGGCACCGGGATTGCCCTGGCCATACAGCATGCTGAAGAATTTTCCGTTATGAGTTACATAATAGCGGTAGGTCCCGTCCTGTTCAACCCCGTTTCCGGCGGTTGTGATGGTGCCGGAGTCCAGGTTCGGAGCTGTCAGCAGATAATCAGCCACACCGGTTGACGCTGCCGGACTAACGGTTAATATGTAATTTCCGGGATTTTCAGGAGTAGTGGCGGTGTCACTGCATGAGGTCATAAGCCCTGCCGCAACGGCCAGAGCAAGTATTGATCTGATTTTCATAAAATTAGTTAACTAGTAAATGAATTAAAGAAATAACGCAGGTTGAGGTAGAAGCCACGGCCCGGCTTTTGCAGGCTGAAGTTGTCGTAGAGCCGGTTATCCGTGATATTACGTACCTCCAGACCGATATTATACCTCCCGTTTTCCAGGCTGTAGACGGCATTCAGGTCATGGCTCAGCTGCTTCGGAATATTTAATTTATCACCTCCGCGGCTTGGCCAGTACAGCCAGAAGGCATGAACATACAGCAGATTGTAGCCAATGTTGAGCACACTCCCTTTTTGTCCGATATTCTTCAGGGTAACCGAAGCATCTGCGTTTCCGAATAAATACGGGATATTAGGCATCTGGTCTTTATATACGGGGCTCAATACCCGGTTACCATTGCTGTCGAATACATATTGCTGCCGGTTCCGGAGATGCTGATAGGTAAGGGTTGCACCGGCCGACAGGTATTTTTTGTAGGAATACCGGAGTTCACCTTCGCCGCCCAGGGTAAACACCCCATCCAGGTTATCCAATACCAGTGCCGATTGATTCTGGTTAAACCGGGAATAAATGAAGTTATTGGAATACCGGTAGATAGCGTTTGCATTAACCAGAAACCGGTGGTTTGTCCGGGCAGAAAATCCATAGCTGAACCCTGCATTTATGTTCCGGCTCTGCTCAGGTTTCAGGGCAAGATTGCCCTGCACCAGCTCAACATCGCCGAATAATTCACTGGCTTCCGGCAAGCGGTTGGCCCGTTCATAGGATGCTTTCAGCTGTAGACCGGGCTTCACAAAATAACTGGCTGCTAATCCAAAGCCTGTTTTATCAAAAGAGGTTTGTCCGGGTGTGTGCTGGTGCAGGTATTTGCCAAACAAAGAGATGCTCCATTTATCCTTTTCATCGTAGGTATACCCAACGCCCAGCACATTTTTGTTGAGCCGTGGCCGAACCGGTCCCTGTGTAAAACTTTCGTTAAAAGCATCCGTACCCTTTCTGTAAAAGGTACTGAAAACATTACTAATTGCAATGGCATGGCGGTCAGCAAGTTTGTAATTGGCCGTTGCGGTCACCAGCCCGTTGTTATTTCCGTATTTCGACAGACTCCGGCCACGCCCCTCCCCATTCGGGTTAGGTTTCGAATTGCCATACCAGTCAAACCGGGCAGAGAGCGTGTCGATATTGCGCTCCTTTCCGAGATTATAATTTGCATTGAGCGTTACGTCCAGGCCCTGAATCAGGTTTGTTTTCCGGTATTTCAGCGTCGGCATCACGATCGTACCGCGCCGGTGCCACCCTCCGAATACGGTAACCATTCGGGCACCGGTCTGCAATTCCTTATAATTTTTACCGAGTGTTACCCCCAGCAATAACTGGTCAGCGAACTTTTTACCAACTACACCGACGCTGGCAATAGCCGTTTCATTGTGATAGGTATCATGAAACCGCCGGACAACTGCATTTGCCCTATAGGCTCCGGTATAAATATCTGCGGCATCGACCGTTACCTTATAGTTATTATCCGAATAATTCTGAAAGGCGTTGAACCGTACCGTAAAACCGCTTCGGGAAGTGATCGCTGCATTCACCACACTCCGGTGCGTATTGAATGAGCCGTACGAGTAAGAAGCATCGACGTAATTCCGGAACCGGTCTCCGGTAACAATGTTGATCGCTCCCCCCAGTGCATCGGAACCCAGCCAGATCGGAACAACACCTTTATAGACTTCAAGCCGTTCGGCGGTATTGATCGGTATGTTATTGATCTGAAAAGAAGAACCAAAGTTGTCCATCGGTACTCCGTCAATAAAGTAACGGATACGATTGCCGGAAAACCCGTTTAAGGAAAGATTGAAACTGGAACCGACACCACCCGACTCACGGACCCGTACGCCCGATACCCGGTCCAGGGCACTGCTGAGGTCCAGGGTAGAATTATAGAGTTGTTTGGCATCAACGGCTGTCACGTTGAATGATTGCCGGTTCACTTCCTGCACTTCCGTACGGCCGATAACCGTAACAGCGGCTAATTCGCCGGATTCCGGCTCCAGATTAATCTCAACGCGGGTTGACTTTCCTGCCTGGATAAATACGGTGCGGGTAGTTTTCTGATAGCCCACAAACGAAAAAACGATCGTGTGTTTGCCGGCCTTCAGGTTCTCCAGACGGTATTTGCCCTGCGGATCGGTAAACGTCCCCCGGCTTTGATCAGACAGACGGATTGATGTTCCGGGCAAGGGTTCACCATCCGGTGACCGTACAATTCCCTCCAGACGTCCGCCCGGTTGTTGTGCCCAACTACAATATGTCAGCAGACATAGCAGTCCTGCATGCAGAATTTTGTTAATTTGCATTTGCTTTATGATGTTACCCCTTTGTAAAGCACCTGCCTGAGGCAGGCGAGTCCGGACGGTTGCAGCCGTCCGGCTTTTTTATGTTTAAGACTGCCCGTATCAGGACTACCTTAACTGTGTTTTACATGATCAACCAATAGTTGCAGCTACCCGGTTGCTTCTGTAATTCTGGTACAAAACAAGCTGTTATTTATACATAGTCCAAATAAAAAACACTAATCTCAATTAAATATATTTTTTTTTAGGATTAGTACATTTTAGGCCGGAGTAAACAGACAATTGTCGCATTCGCGTTTTTCATCTGATAACTTACCGGCTGAAAGCCTTCTGCGACGCCAACGATATTGATGAGCGGAAGCTACTCGTCTATCAGGCAATAGACTTCATTATATCCTCTATTGAGGACGATAAGGCACACAGCCGCTCCGGTATTTTTTCTGTCTTCGCAACCGGCGTAACGCTTGATTAATCTGAAGATTTCAAGCAGAAAATCCGGTCGTACCTAGCTTCAGATTTCATGCAAACGATACCTGCTCCTGTCACCTTTAATGACAATCCGCGACAGTCTCCATACAATGACTGGACAGACAACGACGACGAATAGGCATTTGTTATTACTGTGTCTGGACAGTAGGTATTACCGGTATTACTTATTGTCCAGACACGAGGTATTACCTGTCTGGACACTGTCTAAGCGCGGTAATACCGGTAATACCCCCTAAAAGTAATACCGGTAATCCTGAAAGGTATTACCGGCAGAAAGTACTATTCATAGCGAAGTAATACAGACGGAAAAACAATATGTAGAATAATCATGGTGGACACGACCAATTACACCGGCTACGTCGAAGTGGTAGAATTGCCGAACCTGGTAGAAATGTTTTCGTACCTACACGGCAGTATGCCCCTAGCCTCAGAAAGCAACTGGAAAACTCGGCAGTGCAAAAGAAAATCGACGAAATACAGGCGCTGGTGAATGACTATAAGGCTCAGTCCATCGAAAAAATCAACGCCATCAAAGACGCGCAAAACTCAGAAGAACAGCTAAAGGCAATAGAAGACAGAATCAATTTCATTACACCACAATTGGCTTCGCTGTTAGAATACGGAAAAAGGCTCCAGCCGGAAGCCTTCAACACCGAGGAACAGATATTTCTTGAGGTAAGCAGCATTGTACCAGTTGTCGGTAAGCCTTTTTCACAAGCCATACAATCGCTCATGCAGTACACCAAAGACCGGGATTACAAAATTTAGGTCCATGGGATTTTGGTTAATGTGCGCGGCTACCAAGCGGAATTGAAGCAACTGACTGACTGGTATGTCGAACTCACCGGACAGAAAACCGAAGAATTAAAAAAGGCAGGCTCTGGCGTCCCAAAAATAGGCGACTTTCTTAAAAAGATTTTGCTTGTGCTGGTTAATCTGGCAGTTGTCCTGGTTGCCATCCGTTTGCTCAGAAAGAGGTAACAAATTTCCAAAAAGCCCGGTAAATCGGGCTTTTTGGAAATTTGTTTTTGGGGATGAGTATTTTACACAGTTTAAAGCCAAGTTTGCTAATTAGTACTGCTCCATCCGGAATTGTGAAAAAACGGACGTTTTACGGCTTCCTTTCATAGGTAGAGCCGGTCTCCGTATAGAATATTCTTCACCCCAATGATTTCGTCTACATCATCCCAGATAGCATAGTAGTCGCTTACGATTACATTCATTCGCTGGCCACCGGTCGCATTCAACAGTTTTTCAGACCACTCCAAAGGAATGCGTATTGACTCTCCGGTATCCAATAGGAACTCAATAGAATCAGCCCCTATTTTCACATCCCGGAGCTTCGGCAAATCGTTAAATTTGATCATTCGTTATACATTCACGTGATAGCTCTCTGGTCATACCCAATTCAAATATAAATATCTCAAAATCATCCCTAAGCCTAGGAATTATACCCTCCTTAGCCCGGCACCGCCTATACCAATAACTACTCACAGCTTACTACAGCCCTATTAACCGACACAGGGCCAAAGCTTATACCTCGTATTTTCAAATATTTGTAGAGCGTAACCTTGGACAACCCTAGCTGACGAGCCATCTCTTCAATTGGATATTTGCCTTCACGGTATAATGTCTCCGCTATTCTGGCAATTTTCTCGGCTTCCTTACTAAGTCCCTTTGGCCTTCCACCATGATGGCCATTTATTCTGGCAGCTGCTAACCCTGCTTTTGTACGTTCGCTGGTCAACTCACGCTCAAACTCTGCAAGACTACAAAAGATGTGGAAGATCAACTTACCAGAACAGGGTTTTCTCATAAAAGCGAACAAGTGAGGTAAGTGCTTAGTTTTGAAGCTTCTCAAGACGACAACACCAATACACTCAGCTACTTGCCCTCACCAAGATAGGGCTTTTTTCGATCTGCTCAACCAACAACCTGACTTGGACCAACGAGACAACCGAGGCAAAAAACAATCGCTGCCTTTGGCGCTGATGGGCGTGGTTATGGCCCTGCTGGCGGGACGCGATGGGAATCTCCCGGCTATCCAGCGGCACATGAAAAACCATTTTGACGCCTTCTCGCGGACGCTAACCACACCAGCCAAACAGGCCATTTCCCGCGCCCAGTTACCGCGCCTGCTCGCCCGGGTGAACTATACGCTGCTGGCTCAACTGGTTCAACAGCACTATGGGTTTTCCCTCCCTGAAGGCTTTCCGACTGGCTCAGTGGTGATGGCAAAGAATTGCGGGGATCCATCGCCAAAGGCCAGCAACGGGGGTAGGTCTGTGTCTCGGTCGTGACCCACACTCAGGCTGTTGTGGCACAAGCCTATTACAACGGGACGAAGCAGAGCAAGCGGCCATCCATTAATAATCTACTGAAAAACAATGATTTGACAAGTAAAAAGATTATACTCGACGCTTTACATTTGGTACCTTCGCTCCTGGAAGCTATCCATCAGGCATCGGGTACGTACCTCATTGGCCTCAAAGCCAATCAACGGCTGTTACGGCGGCTGTGTCTAATTCAGACGCTGCTGCAAAAGCCCGCTTTTGAGCGGGTCGATGAGCCAGTACGCGGGCATGGGCGTATCGATCAACGTACCTATCGATGTTACACGCTGGCGGACCTGACGCTGGACAAGCGGTGGGCTAAGTCGGGCTTAACGACAGTAGTGGTTGTCACGCGGGTACGTAAAACGCTGGCGGGTGTAGAAACGGCTCAAACGGTGAGTTATTTTGTGACCAACCCCGCTATGAGTAGCCAGTCGGAAGCGGATTCGTTTTACGATGCATTCAAGGTCACTGGTCGGTAGAGGTGCTTCACTACAGGCAGGATGTAGTTCTGGCAGAGGATGCCTGCCGCAGCAAATCAAGTAACTTGCAGTGGGCCTTATCTAGTCTTAAAACACTGACAATAAGTTTATTACGATGGTTAAATCCACCTAACATGGCAGCTCAACTCCAGCAGTTTGCTGAACAAGCGCAGGAGCTAATTGACTTTTTGAGACTCAGACGGATTTTATGAGAAAGCCTTGTATGGAGAAGTGATCGCCTCAGACGGTCCTGCCGCCATACAACAATTTCGTCACCGGAACGTAGCAGATTCAGAAGTTCGTCGAGATGCGAACAGTCTCTTTTCGTACCGCTTATAGTGTCATAGTAAATCTTATCATAGTCAGCCGCCATCAGGGCCTTGAGCTGCATATCCAGATTCTGTTCCGAGGTAGATACCCGCGCGTAGCCAAACTTCAAGTAACTATTTAGGTAGTCCACTGGAAATGGCCCAAATACACGTTGGTGAGTTCCTCTAACACATTGCGGCCTTGCTTACGAAGCGTTGCAATGAAGCCTGCAATTCGGGCATAGGTTTTCGCTCCGGCCTCCGTACGGAAGCCACCTGTCACCTTCTGCTTGATTTTTGCCGGTCGTAAAGCCCGTTCCGCTTCGTTGTTCGTAAAGGGGACTTCCGGCTCAAAAGCAAAGGCTAACACAGCCCCCTGATGAGTCCGTAGACGCTCTAGTAAATTACGAGCTTTGCTGCGTTTAGGGCGTTTGTTAAGTAGCTTACCCGTCACCTGGTAAAAGACTAATCCCGGCCCTTCTTCCAGATCACCCTGAACACACCAGTAGCGGTACTGTTGCTGCCAATACCAGCCCTCAGCTTCGACCAAAGGCCCCGCCCGAGTGGCCTCATACAAGTCCAACAGCAACTGTTGCATGCCTTTCGCCCAGGCTCGACCCTGCTCCACCAGGGCCTGCAACTCACGCACCAAATGGGCTCCGCAAAGTGCCATTTTACCCTGACCGTGTGCCAGATACGAACTGTAGCAATCATGAACACACCAGCCTCGACGGGCCCTAAAGACACTGTCAGCCAGGGTAGCCTGCCCCCGACCTGGCGCTACCGATAGCAGTGTATAGCGCTCATTACAGGCCACATGCAACCACTGTTGCTGACCCCCTACGCGCAAGCCTGTCTCATCAAAATGCCCGACCGGGGCTCCTATCAGCTTGCTACGCACATGGCCTTCCAGCCCGTCTATACTTGCTTCGAAGCGGGTTTGAGCCGCTTGTAAGCTAGCTGGGTTGTAAGCGTAGCCTGTCAGATCAGTCCACAACTGCTGGACTTTAGCGAAGGGTAGGCGGTAATCCACGCTCCATAACGTACTCAGGGCCGATATCCGAGGGCCATATTGCACAGGCGCACTCACGGTAGGGGGCCACTGACCCAGCACCCGACAACCACACGAACAGGTTTGGGCCATCAGCCGGTGTTCTTCCACACAGAGTCTGGGTGGAGGCAAATCAAAGACCTGGCGATGGGCTACCACCTGAGCGGGCCCCAGTAGGCTAGCCTGGCATTGTGGGCAATGGGTTGGCCGATGCTCAATGACCGAATCAGGCGTAGCCACCAGTTTAAGTGTATGGCCCGGATGCCCCGGCTGTCCGCCTTTCTTACGACCTTCAAGCTTAGGCAGAGCGGGCTTGATGAGCGGCTTTTTTGTAGGCCCGTCACTAGAGGGGGGCTTGTGGGAGTTGGCTGAGTTTTGGGCTAACCGGCTCGTTAACTCGGCATTTTCTGCTTCCAATTCCTGAACACGATCTTTCAGCCGTTGTACTTCAGCCAGTAAGCTGATGACTAACGCCTTAAGCTGTTCTATGTCCATTGTCTCTACCACAAGAAAGTATCAGCAAATTGCGTACCTAAATAGTTACAACTTCAAAATATTTGTTCAATTAAACGGGGGTTTTATGAGCAGTTCGTTTGAAGCCGAAATTTTGGCAGTTTGACCGTCAGATAAATTACTTAAAAAGTGTGCAGGGTTTCAATAACATGGCTCTTTCTCGAAATAATCAACTGACAATAGTCTAGTGGATATACCCATCCGTAAATTCGTGACTAGTCCATTAAAACTTCAACTTACCATCTCTTCGAAACCGTTCTAGTAACCGTGAATCATGACGGGGATCAGGAGCTGTTTGCTGATAAACTTGACCGTTTACCGTGTAAAAACTATCTCGAATGGCCAATAAAATAGTTTCGTCACCTAGATTTGGCGCATTTTTAAAAATAATATCATTACCATAAACAGTTACCGTATTTCCAAAGATGCCCCCAAAAATGACCGTTCGATCCACCGTTACACAATAACCTGAGTCAGGAGCTGAAGCATAAATTGAAATAGGCTGACCGAAAATCGGAGAATTGCCTTTAGCATTAAGAACTGGTTTGGTAAGTCTAAAAGCGGCATGGTAATGGGCGATAGCATTGACTGGTTTCCAATTGTAGTATGAAAGGATACTATCATAGGGAACGAGGGGTACATTTCCAATTCGAGTAACTGATTTAAGTCGTTTCGTTCGGTCAAATGGCGTCCATTCCAGTTTTGCTTTATAAATTTCTACTCCTTGGCCTATGGGTGTACCCCGGTTGATTGGCTCCTTTCCTTTTTTACAGGAAACGAATCCAATGATGGATAAAGCGATTATAATTAGTCGATTCATTATCATTCGATGAGTAGTCTAATAGATTTATTTATCGTTTTACCTTTAACTGTAAGTAAAAATAAATTTGAATGGGTTAGTGGGGTAACTTCATCAGCTTTCATTAGCAAATGATTGACCCCTTGATTAATCCTAATCGTTTGCTTAATAATTTTCAAATTATTTATAGTAGAAACATCAGATATATATATATATCTATAACATCGTCTTCTGGAGAATACAGCTCTAAAGTAAAATTGTTTTTTATGGGATTTGGATAAGCGGTGAGGTTTGCTTCAGCTAAATTAAAAAGATTCTTTGTGTATATTTTTTTTAGGTATCGATAAGTAATTGAAGCTGGTGTTGTAACTAAATATTTACCAGAATTTGTAGTATGGTTTGCAATGATTTCGTCAGAAATTTGATGCATGATCTCTTTTTTTACGTCAGTAGTTAAATCATAAATTAGTAGCCTTGCTTGCACATCTCCATTAATAAACTTTTCAATCAACAGAGGGAGGGCATATTTTTTTGATTTTACTGACCAATCAAGGAGTCTTTTATATTCCTCTAAAGTAGTTTCATAACCCCATGTGACAATCGAGTTTTTCTTTAAATCTTTTGCCTTTTTCATTTGACTATATAATTCTTCAAAGCTACTAATATCATGAACAGGGATACCTTTTAGTGATTCTTTTAGTTGCCACTTTTCATCGTCTCCTAGTTCAAGAACTTCAATTTCACTTAAACCCAAATCAAGAGATTCCTGTAAGCTAATAGCTGAGTTTACGTTCAAGCGTGCTCCCTGACCGCTTGGTGCAACCTTATAATAATTTAGAATCGTACCGAATGTGGTACCTTGAAAACCAAATTTAGGGTGCATAAACCGTTGATCTGGGTTATTTTTACTCTCCCAGTCATAGCCGTGGGGTTGACTATTAGGATGAATGCCATTTAAACTTCTTATGGAAACATGGGTGTAGGTATTGTTAGATCCATTATTGGTACCCCAAAGTGCAATGACAGCATTATTTTGATCATTATCATCTCTTGTATAGGTCCAAGCCCCCGCATACCGAGCGATGGGGTAATTAGCAAAGAAATTATCCCAAGTGCCTAATTGACTGGAAGCATAATCTGAATAGGGTGGCATATCTTCTCCAGGATTATAGACAAACTGATGGAATGAAGGACTATCTGTTACTTTACCGGATACCCACCCCATGCAATTATAATTTTCATTTTGGTCACCCGTACGAATGGCATCTTCTGATTTTAGATTAAAGCCTGTTAACGAAGTTGTAACGTCCTTACAATTCATAAAAACATCACACTTGCCATACGAGCTCATACTATATGCACAAACGATCGTGTAATTTATGTTTTGGTTAAAATATCCATTAATACGGGAAGAGCGACCCCAATCAAAATCTCCCCCTCCATTTTGCCAGTAATCGTCGTTTTGGGCAACAATGGGGTCATTCGCTGAATTAGCTACGAAAACTTGTGTATCAGGAGAGTCGGGAGCAGAACCCCTTAGTTTACAAGTAAAGTAATGTGAATAACTATTACTTCCATAGCTGCCAAAGCCTTTACCCGCTACAGGACAATTGGAATATAATAAAGAACCATCTCTATAAATACTCGTTAATCCAGTTGTACTTTGATAGCCTCTTACTAGTAAAATGTATAGTCCATCAACTGGAATTGTAACAGTAATAGTTGATTCGAGAGAACCGTTTGAGTCATCATTAGCCCACGAACCAAGGTTTGGATAGGTATTGAATAAATATAAAATTGGATCACAATTTGAGTTTTGTGTATGAAGCGTAAGCGTTGTCCCAGCCGTTAAGTATAAATACCAGTATGAAGTATAATCAAAGTCAATATCAACTTCATGTTGGTAATCGCCTTGGGGGTTATTCAAGATTCTGCCTCCATTTGGTTTTCTTTTGTTTTCTAAATAATTTACCGGAAGTTTTTTTTGTTTTAATGAATTTATATAAGCATTAACAGGGGATTGAAGTTTCTCCAGATCTTTACTCTCTATACTTAATTGAATTTGATCAATCAAAGGAAAAAAATTGGATTCTTGTTCGAAGGTTAATAAATATTTCCCTATTTCTAAATAGATAATTTTATTTTCTAATGATGATGCAGAGTTAATTAATTGAAAGCCTTCTTGATTTAGTTGTCGGTCATTGAAACGACCAATTATTTTTCCATCAATACTTAAATCTACTGGAACTATAATTTCTTTTTCCCTTTGAGGGGAAATGACAATACCAAGATAATAATTTCCGCTTTTTCGTACATCAATTTCATAAATAGATTTAGCCCGCCCACTCTCTACTCTATAAAAAATGCTATTTAAATAGCAATCTCCAATTTTCTTAGGTGTTATAAAATTTTTATTATTTATATTTTCGGCATTTTGTGCACAAGCTAAATAGCTAAAAAATAGAAGATAGACTAAACAAGAGAAGTTGTAGAGAAATGGTTTCATAGCTGGATTTTTAAATAAAAAAGGAGAATCCTATCAGAATATCCATGCTCTGAATCAATATTTTACAATTATTTAATATTCCAGCAATGCTCTTAATTTAATATTAATCCGAATCTGACTCAGGATATTCTCTGTTTGCGACTCCTATCGACTAGCAGGGCTTTCTCATAAAAATTACAAAAGGGTTGAAACGCCTCCGCTGACATGGATTTTTTAGTGTTATTCATGCTAAAAACCAGCTCTAATTACCAAATAAGATATTTCGGAAACAAGAAAACACAACGTATTTTAGTGATATATAGCTGATTTACAGTATTTTTAGGTTTTATGAGAAAGCCCTGCATGTAAATGCAGATCTTTAAGTGAAAACTCTATCTGCGTATGTTCATCAAGATCAAACAGCCGAAAACTAGCAAAATCTGAAACCAAGACATATCGAGGCAATTCATGCTCTTTCAATCCCTGGAAATAATCGATGGCCTGATCGTAAGCTTTGCCTAAAGCCTTGCCTTTTGATTTGTGTTCGACAATGAGCGTACCTGGCCAAAACAAATCAATAAACCCAGTTCCTTTACCCTTTCGTGGAACAGCTTTCTCAAATAAGTAAACGCGGCGACGCGAAATGCCAAAGACATTAAAAAAATCATCCCAGAAAGATTTGGCTTCGGCATCTTCGGAAGAATCATTCTCCCATTCTTTTGAAAACCGCAGGGCATGGTCTTTAATCTCGTTCCAGCTAAGTGTCATTGGTGGTGTTTTTATATGGTATTATCTTCAAATAAAACACTGAAGATCAATCTTTTTACTTTTCTGGTGGAAATATTCCTAGATTAAATACACCTTAAAGTACTTATATTCAATTAATTACACTATTTATTTTCAGTTTTTATGTGTACAATTTCCGCTACACTCAGGCTATATAACAGCAAAAACCCCTCAAAACAGCTTGTTTTGAGGGGTTGTAGTAGGACGTAGCGGGCTCGAACCGCTGACCTCTGCCCTGTCAAGGCAGCGCTCTGAACCAACTGAGCTAACATCCTGCGAGGCCTTGAGGCAGTTTTCTGCCCCAATCGGGTTGCAAAACTACAAAAGTTATTCAGTTTGCAAACGCACTCTGTAAATTTTTTGTGACGGAATTCGTACCAATAATACTAACCCGATGATAAACAGCACCAACAGGGCCAGCACGCTGTTCCGCATACTGCCGGTTATTTGCTCGATAAAACCGTAAACGGCCGTTCCCAGCACGATAGAGATCTTTTCGGTCACGTCGTAAAAGCTGAAATACGACGCCGTATCGGCTGTTTCTGCCGGAATCAGCTTCGAATACGTCGACCGCGACAGGGACTGAATGCCGCCCATCACCAGCCCGACTACCGCCGCCAAAGCAAAAAACTGGTTCTGATTTTGTACAAAATAGGCCGCCGTACAGATGCCGATCCAGATGACCACCGCTACCATCAGCGCATAGGTATTACCGAACCGCTCCGATAACCGCGCAAACCCGTACGCCCCCGGAATGGCAACCAGCTGAATCAGCAGAATGGTCACGATCAGGCTGGAACCGGTCATCTTCAGTTCGTCGCTGGCAAAAATGGTGGCGATGTACATAACTGTCTGCACGCCCATGTTGTACACGAAGAACGCAAGCAGAAACCGCTTGATCAGCAACTGGCTCTTTACCTGCACAAACACCTTCCGAAGCTCCTTGAAGCCGTTGAGCAGATAGTTTGAGGGCGCAGGGCCGCCACTGCTTTTCGAAAAACGGGTGTCGGGCAGAATCCGGAACGGAATCTGGGCAAACCCGATCCACCACAACCCGACGGTCAGAAACGAAATCCGCGATGCCAGGCCGGCCGATATCCCGCCGAACCACTCCGGCTTCATGATCATTACGAGGTTAAAAATCATGAGCGCCACGCTACCGATGTAGCCCATCGTATACCCCCGCGCACTGACGCGGTCAAACTGATCTTCGGTGGCAATGTCGGGCAGGTAGGAATTATAAAAGACGATACTGCCCGACCAGCCGACCAGGCTCAGGCCAAAGCAGAAAATGGCAAAGGTGGTCGTCTCCTGCGTAAAAAAGTACAGCAGTGAGCACGAAATAGCCCCCAGGTAGCAGAACAGCTGCATGAACAGTTTCTTCCGCCCGCTGTAGTCAGCAATGGCGGTGCAGATCGGCGACAGCAGGGCCGTCAGCAGAAACGCGGCCGATACCGTATACGAAAACAGGACCGAGTTTTTGATCGGGTACCCCAGAAAGTCAATCACCGGCCCGCCCGCATCGTTCAGCGCCGTCGACGAAAAATAGACCGGAAAAATACTCGACACAATCACCAGCGAATGCACCGAATTCGCCCAGTCATACATACACCAGGCCCTCAACGTACGGGGGTTATTTTTCATAAAGAGTGAATGAGATAAAGAGCGAAAGAGTGAACGGGCCACCTCAGCGGAGAAAGAGCGATTCACACGTAACCTTTCGCTCTTTCTCTCTTTGGCCGCAACAGCGGCTCACTCTTTCGCTCTTTGGTCACAGTGACGGTTTAAATTCTAAGTTGGCTTCCTGTTCGACGCCGTTGACGGGGATTTTATTTTTCAGGACCAGTTTCTGGCGGCTCAGTTCACCGATGGGGAACACGCCGTTAAAACCCGTCACTTTCACATCGACGCCGGTGTTATCGGTCGTAAATTTCCAGTCACCGCCGTTTACGATCTGCTTTGTCGTGCGGTCGAGGGCGCGTACGATGTTGTCGCTCCGGAACTGAAAATCGAGGCCAAACAGCACCTGCGTGGTTAAGTTCGTCTGCTGCGGATTGATCACTTTACCGCTGGCATCCGTCAGTTGGTTAAGCTGCCAGTTGGTGGCGGTAATCAGTTCGAGCCGGTTTGCCGTTGAGGCATCAGGCTCCGTGGATTGCTTACACTGGCTGAAGAGTGCACTTACACTAAGTAATAGGACAGGAATGAACCGTTTCATGGCTTTTTATGCGATGTTTCTGGTAAAACACCCCATCTTTGGTTGATTGTATAGCGACATGGCCTTTTTTGAGCCAATGGGCGGGCCTAAGTTAGTAATTTTGACGGATCATCCCCATCAGGAATCCAGCAAACGCATGAAGAACCGACTGTTTTTCCTTATTTATATCGTGTACTCGACCGCGGCCGTCGCCCAGATTCAGTGCGCCGCCCCGCTGTCGTTTACGCCGGTTTCGCAGACCAACCGCATCAACTGGGAATCGTTTCCGGACTTTACCCTGCCGTTTACCATCGTTTACGGCGGTCCCCGCTTTTCGGCCGTGCAGGGTCAGCCGCTCAAACACGGGTTCAGCCACATTGTATTTGTCCGTGACAGCGAATTCGGCACTTATGTCACACCGGCCCAGCGTGCGCTCGAATGGTCGGGGTTCGCATTCGGGCTCAACCAGCCATGGGAAACCGCCGAAAGTCCGTGGAATAACAACCTGACGGCCTACCGCACCAAATGGGACCAATGGCTGACGGCCGCCTCGGGTGGCCTCACCAACAGTCAGGGTAAATTTAACCTGCAAAGCAGCCTGATGATGGTGGATGTCGAGCGTGTGCAGGAAACCGACGCCCGGATTCTGGCCCTTAAAACTGACGCCACTACTCCCGCCGCCTATCGTCAGCTGTCGGATGCGGCGTTTCTGGACCGCTACAAAAAAGACATGACCGCCCTATACGGCGAATCGCTGCGCTACATCCGCAACCGCGCCGACCTGAGTCAGATTCCCATGAGTACCTACAGCGACGTACCCATCCGGAACACGTATCTGAATGTGCCCGGCAATACCTGGGCCGACTGGACCACCAACCCCAACCGCGTTCATTTTCTGACCAAAGACACGACCAACACCGCCAAAGTGGGAGGGCCGCTGTATGATCAGCTCGATTTTCTGACTCCGTCCGGCTATTATTACTACGACTACACCAGCGCCCTGGCCCCCGATTACCTGGCCTACCTGTTGTTTCAGGTGGAAGCCAACCGGGCATGGAGTAGCAAGCCGGTTATTCCGTTTGTCTGGATGCGGTATCACGATTGCTGCGGCAATTTCCCGAATTTTATTCAGCCGTTTATGGCCGAGGCCACGGCTATTTTTCCGTTTTTTTCAGGAGCCAAAGGCTTGTGGCTCTGGGAGGTCCCGGCCTTCGAACAGACCCGACAGGATAATTACGCAGTTTATGAGCATTTTATTCACGGCTTGTACCGCCTCTCCCGCTTTGCCGACATGTTTCAGGGCTCCTACGAACTCGTGATCGAAACCCCGGCCCGCGACCTGATGGATGCCCGTAAACCGGTTTGGCGGGGCGTTGTCAAGGGCAGCAAAATTCTGATTGCGGCCCAGAACCCCTATGCCGCCGACGACCAGACCACCACGATGACCGTGAAATACAACAACTGGAGTCAGACCATTACCCTCACCGGCCGCCAGGTGTATTTGTGCCAGCATGATATGTCGGTGATTACCGGCAACGAAGATCCGGCAACCGACGTTACGATTTTCCCCAATCCCGCCACCGATCAGGTGACCATTACCTGGCCCGCCCAACTGAACAATTCTGCCGGGATTTCGGTAATAAACGTATCCGGACAGCTGGTAAAACAGCTTACCGTAACCAGCAAAAACGCTGTTGGCGATAAGCACCAAACCGTTATTCCGGTCAAAAACCTGCCATCCGGGCTGTATCTGATCCGGTTCCGGGCGGGTAATCAACAAGTTGTCAAACGTTTTTTTAAAGAGTGAAAGATTTATAAAGAGCAGAAGAGTGAAAGAGCGGTTTCTTCACTCTTTCACTCTTCTGCTCTTTATCTCTTTCACTCTATCGCTCTTTAACACATGAATCGCTTAGCAAACGAAACAAGTCCATATTTACTGCAACACGCCCACAATCCGGTCGACTGGTATCCCTGGGGTGAGGAAGCGCTGACCAAAGCGCGCGACGAAAACAAACCGATTCTGGTCAGCATCGGGTATTCGGCCTGCCACTGGTGCCACGTCATGGAGCGGGAATCCTTTGAAAAAGAAGGCATTGCCCGCGTCATGAACGAGTATTTTGTCTGCATCAAGGTTGACCGTGAAGAGCGGCCGGATGTCGATGCCATTTACATGGATGCGGTACAGGCCATGGGCGTTCGCGGCGGATGGCCGCTGAACGTGTTTCTGGTACCGGATGCCAAACCGTTTTACGGCGTTACCTACCTGCCGCCCCAGCAGTGGGTCAACCTGCTCAACAGCGTACAGAATGCCTTTCAGGAGCACCGCGACCAACTGTACGAATCGGCCGAAGGGTTTGCCAACGAACTGAATATTTCGGAAAGCAGCCGGTTCAGTCTGGCCGCTGCCAACCCGCTGTTTGCCGCCGAAACGGTCGACGTTCTGTTTCAGAAACTGGCCGGCAGCTTCGACCGGCAGAAAGGTGGCATGAACCGGGCACCTAAGTTTCCGATGCCGGGCATTTATACCTTTCTGCTCAATTACATTCAGCTGAGCGACTCGCCCAATCGCTCCCTCGCTCAGTCGCAGCTGGAACTAACCCTCGACCGCATGGCCCTCGGCGGCATCTACGATCAGCTGGGCGGTGGCTTTGCGCGGTATTCAGTGGATGATCACTGGTTTGCCCCGCATTTTGAGAAAATGCTGTACGACAACGGTCAACTGCTGACACTCTACAGCCAGGCCTATAGTCTGACCCAAAAACCGTTGTATAAACATATTGTGTATCAGACCATCCATTTTGCCCAGCGCGAACTGCTGAGTCCCGAAGGCGGGTTCTACTCGGCTCTGGACGCTGACAGCGAAGGAGAAGAAGGGAAATTCTACACCTGGACTACCGATGAACTCCGGGAAATTCTGGGCATTGATTTTGACTGGTTTGCGGATCTGTACCACATTAAGGAGGAAGGCAACTTTGAACACGGCCGCAATATCCTCCACCGCATCGACACCGACGAAGCCTTTGCCGAACGGGCCAACTGGACGCAGGAGGAATTTGACGTGCAGCTGGCGGCGGCCCACACGCGGCTCTTTGCCGTTCGTGACCAGCGGATACGCCCCGGCCTCGACGACAAAATTCTTTGCTCGTGGAACGGCCTGATGCTGAAGGGGCTTGTTACGGCTTACCGCGTTTTCGATGAACCGGAGTTTCTGGCTACGGCCATCCGGCTGGCGCATTTTCTGCTTCACAAGATGCGCGACCAGCGGAACGGGCGGCTTTGGCACAGCTACAAGCAGGGTCGGGCCAAACAGCCGGGCTTTCTGGAGGACTATGCCGCTGTTATCGACGGCCTACTGGCGCTCTACCAGGCCACTTTCACCGAAAGCTTCCTGACCGAAGCCGACCGGCTGACCCAATACGTCCTCAATAACTTCACCGATCCGGATGATGATCTGCTGTTCTTTACCGACAAAAACGGCGAGGAACTGATTGCCCGCCGGAAAGAGCTGTTTGACAACGTGATACCAGCCTCTAACTCGATCATGGCCGGTAACCTTTATACGCTGAGCCTGTTGCTCGACCGCCCGCCGTACAGCGAAAAAGCCGGTCAGATGCTCGGGCGTATCCAGCCACTGCTGCAAGCCAACGCAGACTACCTGACCAACTGGGCCTCGGTGTACACGCTGCGGGTGAAGCCAACGGCAGAAATTGCCATCATCGGACCCGATGCGGTGGCTTTCCGCCGCGAACTCGGCCGGCACTTCCTGCCCAATGTGGTCTTCTGCGGCACTGAAAGCAGCAGTCAGCTACCACTGTTGCAGGACCGGACAACCATTAACGGGCAAACGGCTATTTACGTATGCTACAACAGTGCCTGTCAGATGCCGGTAACGACAGTCGCCGCCGCGCTGGACAATCTGGTATAATTCTCCGGCTGTCTGTTTCATCTTGCTTTTTTGTCATGGCGTTGCTTGCGGTGAGATCCTTCGCAAGCAACGCCATGACAAAAAACAGAAACCGGAAGCCGAAAATCAGTAGCATACGTTTTGTATTCTGAAGCATTAAAACATAAGTTTATGCGATGAGAACGGGCTGCCCTGATTTCTCTTCTAAATACTTCTTTTTCCGTCATTCGTGATAGAATATATACTTTTTATACGTGTTATTACACAAATCAGGTTGTACCTATAGAATATTTTAAAAAAATTTAATAATTAGCGTATAAAAATCCACTAAACCTTAACATTCCGGATTATTTATCATCAACCTAATGGCTTCACGTCGCAAATTTATTCGCCTGGGTGCGTTATCGCTCCCTCTATTTGGTAAAGTCTCAGCCGCTTTTTCGAAAAGCCCCCTTTCCTCTTCAGCACCTACACAACCTGTAGTTATCTCGACCTGGGATAGCGGGGTTATTGCCAATAACGCGGCCTGGGAAGTACTGAAAAAAGGCGGCAAAGCGCTTGATGCGGTTGAGCAGGCAGGCATTGCCATTGAAAATGATGGCGGCTGCTGCGTGGGTCTGATGGCTAATCCGGATCGCGACGGCCACGTCACGCTGGATGCCTGCATCATGGACGAGGAAGCCAACTGTGGTTCGGTGGCATTTCTGGAACGCATTAAGCATCCGGTTTCGGTTGCCCGTAAGGTTATGGAGCTGACGCCGCACGTAATGCTGGTCGGGTCAGGTGCTCAGCAGTTTGCGCTCGAAAACGGCTTTAAACTGGAACCGGACGTACTGTCGCCGGACGCGGCTGAAACGTACCGGAAATGGTTAAAAAAATCAGAATACAAGCCGGTCATTAACATCGAGAACGCGAAGCCGGCTCCGAAAAAGGGACACGGACCGTTTGCACCTTCATTTTTTGATGACGGCACCCCGAACCACGATACAATGGGTACGGTTGCCATCGACAGCGATGGCCGGTTATCAGGAATGTGTACCACAAGCGGCATGGCCTTTAAACTGCGCGGCCGCCTCGGCGACTCGCCGATTATCGGGTCAGGGCTGTTTGTCGATAACGAAGCTGGTGCGGCTGTGGCTACCGGTCAGGGCGAAGAAGTAATCCGCGTAGCCGGTACCCACCTGGTCGTTGAGTTTATGCGTCAGGGCGCCTCACCCGAAGAAGCCTGCCGCAAAGCCGTGGAGCGCGTAGTAAAGCGGAATCCGGCAAAGGCGAAGGAATTTCAGGTAGCATTTGTGGCCATCAATAAAGCCGGTGAAACAGGCGGCTATGCCATCCAGAAAGGCTTCAGCTACACGGTCACCAAAGACAATTCAGGCCCGAAGGTTATTAAAGCCAAAAGCTATTTTGCCTAAATAGAATGTATAATGAACAATGAATAATGTAGCCTCCGGAGGCATTATCCATTGTTCATTATACATTATCCATTACCCATTGTTTATTATCCCACCTCAATCGCACAAATTGTGGCCGTTTTTTGTTGTAATTTTGAATCTTTCAAAACTACTCACCCGTTAAGGAGTATTTCTTTACGACTGAGTCATTCGGATTATGCAAACAGCCACGGACATTCTGGACATACAGCGCATCCGCGCAGACTTTCCTATTCTTGATCAGCTGGTTAACGGTAAACAGCTTGTCTACTTTGATAATGCTGCTACTACCCAGAAACCATTGCCTGTTTTAGAGGCCCTCAGCGGTTACTATGGCGGTTATAACGCGAATATTCACCGTGGCATTCACCAGCTGGCCGAGAAGGCAACGGCTGCCTTCGAAGCAACCCGCCTGAAATTTCAGGAATTTCTGAATGCCGGACACCTGGAAGAAATCATTTTTACCTACGGAACAACCGACGGCATTAACCTTGTCGCCCAGTCGTATGGCCGCCGCTTCCTGAAAGAAGGCGATGAAATCATTATCTCTACGCTTGAACACCACTCCAATATCGTTCCGTGGCAGATGCTCTGCGAGGAAAAGGGGTGTATCCTGAAGGTCATTCCGATCGACGACAACGGCGATCTGCTCATTGACGAATACGAAAAACTGCTTTCCGAGCGGACAAAGCTGGTGTCGGTCGTTCATGTTTCCAATGCGCTCGGCACCATTAATCCGGTTAAAACCATTATTGACAAGGCACATGCCGTTGGTGCGGTGGTGCTGATCGACGGAGCACAGGCCAGTTCACACATTACCCTCGATGTACAGGCGCTCGACTGTGATTTTTATTCGATGTCGGCTCACAAACTCTATGGTCCGACCGGGATGGGCGTTTTGTACGGCAAAAAAGCCTTGCTCGAAGCCATGCCGCCGTACCGGGGCGGCGGGGAGATGATTAAAGAAGTTACGTTTGAGAAAACGACTTATAACGATCTGCCGTATAAATTTGAAGCCGGAACGCCAAACATTGCCGATGTGATTGCGGCCCGTACGGCAATTGACTACATTGACGGACTGGGTAAGGAAAACATTGCCGCCTATGAGCACGAGCTGCTGGTATATGCGACGGAGAAGCTGAGCCAGATTCAGGGCCTCCGCATCATAGGGCAGGCCAGAGAAAAAGTCAGTGTTATTTCGTTTGTACTCGACGGGATTCATCACCAGGATACAGGCGTAATCCTTGACCAGCTGGGCATTGCTGTCCGGACGGGGCATCATTGTACACAACCTTTAATGCGCCGGTTAGGCATTGCCGGAACCAGCCGTGCCTCTTTTGCGGTTTATAACACCAGAGAAGAAATTGACCGTCTGGCCCAGGGCATTCTGCGCGTTCAGAAAATGATGTCGTAAGAAGCATTCCGGATAATCAGTACGTAGTTTGGCAAACTTTAACAATGACCATCAACGAAAAGCAGGACGAAATTATTGACGAGTTTGATCTCTTTGACGATCCGCTCGACAAAACGCAATACATTATTGATCTGGGTAAAAAGCTGCCGCCGATGCCGGAACAATACCTGACCGACGAGCATCGGATCATGGGTTGTCAGTCGAAGGTCTGGCTGGGAGCAGAAAAGCAGGGCGATACGCTTCATTTTTTTGCCGATGCCGAACCGACCGCCCAGATTTCAAAAGGTCTGATTAGTCTGCTGATCCGTGTATTATCAGACGAAAAAACCGGAGGCCATTGCCAATGCTGATATTTACTTTATCGAAAAGGTCGGTATGGGCAATCTGGTGACGTCACGCCGTGCCGGTGGCTTAGCCGCTATGCTGGCGCAGATGAAAGCCTACGGACAGGTATACGCTACGAACCCCGCTTAAATCCGGTCAGGTTGTTTGCTGTCCGGAACGATGATTAACAGCAGACAGGCAAACCGTAAGAAACCATATGAACGAAACAGAACTCAAAGAGCAGGTCGTACTGGCCCTTAAAGGCGTATATGACCCCGAAATCCCGGTGGATGTCTATGAGCTTGGCCTCATTTACGACATTAAGGTATTCCCGGTCAACAATGTCTACATCCTGATGACACTGACCTCGCCTTCGTGCCCGTCTGCGGGCTCTATCCCGGCCGAAATCGAACAGAAAGTCCGGGAAATCGAAGACGTGAACGATGTTAGTGTTGAGCTCACGTTTGATCCGCCGTATTCGACCGAAATGATGTCGGAAGTGGCTAAACTGGAGCTTGGTTTTATGTAATTCCCTGCCGTCAGGCAATTCAAATAAGTATCTTAAACATCAAAAAATAAGTAAATCATGTATCCTCCTCATCTATTGATTCCGATGCGTCAGGACCTGACAAGCGCTGGTTTTCAGGAGTTAACAACACCTGCCGAAGTGGATGCCGCGATGGCACAGACAGAAGGCACTATGCTGATTATGGTTAATTCAGTATGTGGTTGCGCCGCCGGTGCTGCCCGTCCGGGCGTAAAAGCGGCCCTGGCAGCCAGTGACGTGAAGCCAGACCGTCTGGTGACTGTATTTGCCGGTGGTGACCTCGAGGCAACTGCCCGGATGCGGGAGCACCTGTTGCCTTATCCGCCATCTTCTCCGTCAATTGCCTTGGTTAAGGATGGTGAGCTGGTTCACTTCATTGAGCGCCACCACATTGAAGGTCGCTCGGCTCAGATGATCGCTCAACACCTGGTGATGGCTTTTGAAGAGTTCTGCGACAAGGCGCAGGCCTGATCTGCCGGATTGGCTATAAACTAAGTAAGGGCGTAACCAGTGGTTACGCCCTTACTTAGTTTATAGCAACAGAAACACCTTTACCAGTACAAAACCCTGTATTTAACCGCGCCGTGCAATCGCCAGAATATAGACAGGTAAGGCGTTGTGACGGCTTTCACAAACGCTTGCTGAATGCCATCCCCTGTCAGTTCTTCCTTCGGCCAGAAACGGATCAGAAATTCAGCAGTCAGCAATAACCAGACTGCCAGACCCACAACAGCCAGAAAGCTGTGGCCGCTTAACAATGCAAACACGCCGGTGATCAGACTCACCACGGCACCATAATACTCCAGTACCTGATGCCGTTCATGACCCATCCGCTGCCGGTATAGCTCAGGGTGGCGTTTGTAGAGCAGGGCATCATAGCTGTACTTGCGTTCTTCGCGCAGCCGGTTATTCCAGTGCGACTTACGGACCGGGTGTTCTACAACGGCTTCCGGACACTTTCCCATCCGGACACCGGCCCGGATCAGCTTGAACTGCAGATCACTGTCCTCACGCCAGGCAATATCAAAATCCTCGGTAAAACCGCCGACACGCTGTAGCACCGCCGGCAGGCAGAAAAAATTAGCACTCGACAGCTCAGCGCGGTCCATAAACCCTCTACTCCTTGCTACCATTGACTGCCGGGGAGCACCGGTCTGCCTAACCTGGCCGGAAACAGCCTGGGCTCCCCGCTTGAAAGACGGTAATACCGCTGACAGCCAGTCGGCGTGCGGCATGCAGTCATCTTCCGTAAAGGCAATGATACGGCCACGCGCGGCCCGCCAGCCCCGGTTTCGGGCGGCAGCCGGTCCACGGCGTTTGGCCTGTGCCAGATAGCGAGCTTCGATCCCGAAAACCTCACGGAAGCTCTGTACAATCTCGGCAGTTGCCCGGTCATCGCCATCATCCACCACAATCAGCTCAAATTGATTATGTGGAAGCTGCTGGCAGCTCAGGGCATCCAGACATTTCATGAGTTGTGTCGGTCGCAGGTATGTCGGGATAACGACCGAAAATTCAGGGTTCATAACGTACTGTAAAATTACTTGTCGATAACCAGTGCCATTTTGTGAATAAATCCGGAATATTATTTTGCGACCCCAATAATACACCAAAAAACCAGAAGGTCAATCTGATTTTTTCTGATAGGTTTATAACGGTATTACCCATTATGCAACCGTAATCAGCAAGATAACTTACTGATTACAATCAAATGTTTATTATTTTACCAAACGGTTTACAATTCCGTCTATTTTCTAGTATGATCGCTCTGATAACCGGGGCTACCTCCGGCATTGGTAAAGCCACTGCCGAAGCACTTGCCCAACGTGGATACAATCTGATTTTATGCGGTCGCCGGACTGACCGGCTGGCCGAAGTTGCCGGCGAACTTGGCCGGCAGACAACTGTCACCACCCTGGCGTTCGATGTACGCAGCCATGAAGCTGTCGCCGGTGCCATTGCGTCGCTGCCGGACGAGTGGAGAGCCATTGATGTGCTGGTGAATAATGCCGGCAATGCCCACGGCCTCTCAACTGTTCAGGACGGGGATGTCGATGACTGGGACGCCATGATCGACGGCAATGTGCAGGGATTGCTGTACGTCTCGAAAGCCGTCATCCCCGGCATGGTGGAGCGGCAGAAAGGCCACATTGTGAATATCAGTTCAATTGCGGGCAAGCAGACTTACGCTAACGGCGCTGTTTACTGCGCTTCCAAGGCAGCGGTTGAAGCCCTCAGTACCGGCATGCGTCTTGATCTGACACAGCATGGTATTAAGGTTACCAACATTGCGCCCGGTGCAGTAGAAACGGAATTTTCGGTGGTACGGTTTAAAGGCGATACCGAACGGGCAGCCAAAGTGTACGATGGCTTCGACCCCTTAACGGCCCGCGACATTGCCGACGCGATTGTGTATGCAGTAACGGCTCCGGCCAACGTCACCATCGCTGATATGACGATTCTGGCCAGTGCACAGGCAGCCGCAACGACCATCTACCGGAAAATAAAACGACAGTCCGGCGGCGTATTCCGTTGCCGGACGCTCCACGCCGGACGCTCCTATTTATATTGTTTCAGTACGTCGCGGTCAACGACATGCTTTCCATCGAAGGGATCAATCCGGAGCTGCGGCATATCGTCCCGGAGTTGCCGGATATAGGCATCCGGATCAGGCATCTGCTCAATGTATTCGTCCTGACGGCCGTAGACATAGGTTACCGGCAACTGTTGCGCTTTCTCCGCCGGCAGCACATCAGACAGGCCTTTGGCAAAATAACCGGCCCATAAAATCAGCCGGCCGGCGTTTACACGCCCGTAGTTCACCCAGCGGCAGGCGGTAGCGCCACCCTGCGAAAAGCCCAGCAGCGTTACTGTCACCGACGCCGGATCGCGACCCTGCATAATCCGGGCATACAACGCATCCAGATAGGCCACATAATCGGTCACTTCCTGATCGCGGGCTTCACGGGTGAGCCATGAAGCACCCATCCGGTTAAAATCAGCATCCAGATAAAAGCGTGACAAGGCCTCCGGCGCTACGACCAGCGTATGTTCATCGGCAATGACGTCGAATTTGCGGATAAAGTACCTGGCCAGTTGCCCGTAGCCGTGCAGCACAAACCAGATGTTTGTTATGTCGTCGGTCAGCTGACCTGATCCGTCACCGCCAAGGGTATAGAAACGGGCGGTCCGGGTCACCGGAAGTTGATGTTCTGTAGCCATGATCTGCTCAGCGGCGCTGGAACCGGGAGTGCTGCCGGTCATTTTTGCGTTGTTCATAATGAGTTTTATCGGCGATGTAACACGTGCGTTCAATTTCGGCATATACAGCGCCGTCCTTATCCTGCCACTGAATAACGAAGGTCCGGTCCATCTGCCCGTTTTCGGGCTACCTCCTGCCGGATTTCAGCCAGGTCAGCATCTGTCAGCAGAAAACGGGCATACAGGGTGGTGCGGCCGGGCTTCCGGAAACGGATTTTGGCCGCTTTATCCCAGACGACATACTGATTCCCCAGAATCCGGTAGAGCATCAGCATGTAGAACGGGTCGGAAGCGGAAAACATACTGCCCCCGAAAATGGTCCCGACGTAGTTGTAGGTCCAGATATTCCGGCGCAGCCTGACCTGAACGTCCATAGAATCCCCGGACCAGAACAGAATTTTACCGCCCGTTCCGAAAAACATCGGGTACCAGTTCATAAATGTCCGGAACCGCCATGTCTGAAAGGATTCTTTCCGGTTTGTATGCAAAAATTCAGGTTTCATTCGGTTGATATTTGTTGCGTTTCCGTAGGGGTTGTAAAGGCAAAAACCTGTCCGGAAAGTGCGTCTAATCCTGATACCGCATCCGGCCCGAGCTGTTCGCGCATAGTCAGATTCAGGGCTTTCCAGATTTTATGACACCGTTTGGCTTTTACCCGCCCCTCCTCCGTCAGAAAAAGACCCTGTTTCAGATTATCGGTCAGCCAGCCATTGCGCTGCAACAGCTGCAATTCACGGTTCATACCCGACTTTTCGATATACAGCAACTGCGCTAATTCGACCTGCCGGATACCGGGTCTGGCAAAAATATACATCAGCAGCCCTGCCTGCGGCAAGGTCACCTCTTCTCCGCTAAAGGCCTGGTTATACAGGCTGGTCATAATACGGGAAAGCATGCGCAGCCGCCCCGCAATGCAGTAGTTATCTGCGTCCATACACAAATATATTTCTCCAAAGTTGTATATGCAACTTTTATTACTCAGTTTTGACCGGACAACTTAATCTTTCTGAACATGACAGCAATTCCCTTATCAGCTCCGTTAGCCGCCGGTTTACACGCAATGGCCGACCTGATCGGTACGTTTACAGACGCAGATTTACACCGCCCGCAGAACGGCAAATGGACTATCGCGCAGGAGCTTTCGCACATCTACCTGGCCGACTATGGCACCAGTCGCCTGCTAAGCGATGCCGGACGGGCTATGTGGCGTCCGGAAGCCCGCGAATCGCGCAGTTTTGAAGCAATCAAAGCCGGTTACCTCGAACAACTCGCCCGCTTTCCCGGCGCCAATAACCCGAATACGAATCCAAAGCCTGAATTGGAAAGCCTTAGCCCTGCGCAATGGATGGAAAGCTGGCAATCTATGACCACACAACTACTTTCGCATGTAGAGGCCATCCCTGAAACTGACCAGGATGCGTTTACGGTCTGGAAGCATCCGCTGCTAGGTCCGTTTACAGTGCGGGAGATGATTTATTTTACTGATTATCATACGCAGCACCACCACGACATCCTC
>CBDFHU010000032.1:0-134109 GCA_965247375.1 Arsenicibacter sp. | reverse complement strand
GATGCGGGTGGTCTTGTCACCGGCCAGCGTCAGGAGTTGATGGGCCGTCCGGCGCATGGCCAGATTGACCTGCTGTGCAAACGCCTGCTGCTCTGTAACGGGCATACTGATATCTGAACCGGCAAACTGCACAAACAGCCCTCCGATTATGAATACGGCAATGATTAACAGCGTATTCCTGTATGTGCTGAACATGGGTGTACGCATAAATTACGAAACCTTCCTGAACCGGGTTTCCGGTTCGGGAAGGTACGAAGAATTGACGATTTTAACAGCCATCGCCACGCACACCGCGAAACTGTAACCAGCTAAACATCCGCAGCTTGATGACCTGCCGGTTGATGCGGTCGGTCCGGAGTAAGGGGTCAATAACCAATTCATCGCCGGGAAGGGCTTTGGCCAGAACCTGATGTATCGGGACGTTCCGGTATTCGGTTTTGTCGCTCATACCGCCTTCGGTAATCACGACACCTTTCCGGCGCAGGTAGACACGGAATGGAACCTGTTTGCCCTTTTCAGAGCCATTACCGGGATCAACCAGCGTCATAACCCCGCGTGAGAGCAGGGTAAAATTGCCGTAATCCAGCGGGTAACCGTTCAACTGAATCGGGTTATTGAAAAAGCTGGCTGACTGGGCCAGGGTAGCGGCAGATATAGTCAGAAGCAGCGCAGAGGTAAGGATGGTCGTTTTCATCGTATCTGGATTTCGTTATGAGGTAAAGCATAGGTTTCGTCGGTGGTCATCAACAGGATGGTATCCCCTTTTTTACAGCGGGTGAGTACTTTTTCGATATTAATCGTTTTCACGGCATCACCCGAAAAACTCCACAGCGTTTTGGTATCCTTGTCACGAATGGCAATCCGGAACGGAACCGGTTCAACGGCTTTGGCATAATCCCGTCCCAGATCAACCGTCTGCACGGTCAGGTTGCCGGTCGCGTTGAGGGAAACCCTACATTGGCCCGCCGGCGTGTACTCATTCACGATCATGCCCGACCCCAGAAAAGCCGCAGCACACTGCTGAAACCGGCCGGTATCCGGGCTACTGTTCAAGCTGGCCAGATAATAAACTGCCAGGGATAAAAAATACATTACTGTGTTCATGTTGTTGTATGATTTTCGTGAGACAACAAATGTATCTTCCCGCTTTCTGAAAGGGGGTAAACAATTGTAAAAGTTTGTAAACGCCCGCGTAAAACTTCTTAATTAACTCATTGTATGCTGATTAACCAAACCCGCCTAACCGTTTTTACCGGCGATATCACCAAAATTCACGCCGATGCGATTGTGAATGCAGCCAATTCGAGCCTGCTCGGGGGGGGCGGCGTTGACGGGGCCATTCACCGCGCCGCCGGTCCTGAACTGCTGCATGAGTGCCGGCTATTGCACGGCTGCAAAACCGGCGATGCCAAACTGACCAAAGGGTACCGGCTGCCGGCTGCCTATGTAATCCACACCGTCGGTCCGGTATGGCGGGGCGGCCATCATGACGAAGCCAGCCTGCTTGCCGGTTGTTACAGGCGTTCTCTGACCATCGCTTCAGAAAAAAGCGTAAAGACGATTGCTTTTCCGGGCATCAGCACCGGCATTTACGGGTATCCAAAAGAAAAAGCCTGTGATGTCGCCATTTCGACAGTCACAGGCTTTCTACAGCAAGACACTTCGCTGGAGGAAGTTATCTTTGTTTGTTTTGATGAGGAATCGTTCCGGCTCTATAATGACCGGATTAATCCGGAAACCATTGTTTAGTTTCCGCCGTCGGCCGGTACAGGTTCGTTGGCCGGCTTGTCTTCTTTCTTCTTCCGGCCAGCAAACTGAGTAGCCATAGCCGCTTTGTAGTTGCGGTTAATTTCCCGTTCCGGCTTTACCTCAAACGCAAGCTGAGGTGTCGGCTGTTGGGTCACGATGGTGGCCGGCTTCTTGTAATCACCTGTCACGACTTGCCGTTCGGTCAGATCCGACGTTCTGACACCTGGACTTTGCTCCCATTTACGGGCAACCTGTGCTTTGTTAGGGTGCTTATAGTTGTGCGTTGAGTACGTAACGTCCCGCTTCAGTTTAGCGTCCTGTGATAAGGCCGGCCCTGCTACGATCAGTCCCAAAATCAATGCACACCAAAGCCCCCGCCGCCGGTCAAACGACGCGTTGCTGATGACATGATTCATTTTTTCTATGGTTTTGTTGTACAGAGTGCCGAAGCACTTTAGTACAATATTAACCATAAAATACCTACTATGTTTATAGTTTTAGCTGTTTTTCTTACGAATCATGCGTAAAATGGATTCCGAATCAGTGAAATCAGCGATTTCTGCAATTTTCACCCATTTAATATCATTCGTTTCATCAGAGTGTACAAACGCCTCTTCAGGGTCGGCTTCCAGCAAGAAACGGATATCGTAATGAACGTGTGCCGGAAGGTCTCCCTTTGCCGGAATCGGGTGCACATCAATGTCGAAAATAGCCGGCGACACCAGCCGGATTGACCGCAGTCCGGTTTCTTCTTCTGCTTCTTTCATCGCAACGGCTGCCACATCCGGATCACCGTCGCAGTGACCACCGGGCTGAAACCAGCGGTCCAGCTTCCGGTGATGGATCAGCACGGCCTGGCTTCGGTCAGGCGACACAATCCAGGCCGAACCGGTTACGTGTCCGGTCAGCAGGGTGCGCTCAAAGCAATCCGGATGTTGTTCAACAAACGACAGGGTGTCCTGCCACATGGTGCGTTCATTTTCGTCAAAAGGTTCATATTGACGCAACAACGCTAGTAATGGTTCACGATGCATAGATATACTTAGCCAGCTGACGGCCGGTCTGTTAACAACGCATTAACAAAATCGCGCCGGTCAAAAGTCTATCGGCTATATTTTTTTTGCCTAAAAAGCCGCAATTTCGCCCCCACATTTAACAATCCCTAAACAACCAGCTCCAATGCGTAAAGTAATCCTGAACGCCGTTGCATTGTGTCTTGTCGCACAACTGGCTACTGCTCAGATCCGTCTCCCGCAACCTAGCCCCGGTGCCACCATCATCCAGACCGTTGGTACGACTGATTTTACGGTAAAATATTCGCGCCCAAGCCTGAAAGGCCGCACACCGTTTACCGGTTCATTTGTGCCCGCCGGCAAAGTATGGCGCACGGGTGCTAACGGTGCGACTACCTTCCAGACAACAACAGACGTTGTCGTTGAAGGACAGAAACTGGCCGCCGGTACCTACTCGATCATGTCGATTCCGAATGCCAGCGAGTGGACGATTATCTTCAACAAAAACCTGAGCGTAACGGAGGACAGCTACAAGCAGGAAGAAGATGCCCTGCGCGTGAACGTGAAACCGACAACCGGCAGCAACCACGAAACCTTCACGATCAGCTTCAGCGATCTGACCGACAGCACGGCCAACATGAACATTATGTTTGGCCCGGCCAAAGCAACCGCAAAAATGTATGTGGATGTAAACGCCAATGCTGCGGCTAACGTCATGAAAGCCGTTGCCGACAAACCGGAAGATGCGGCTGTATTGCAGGCTGCGGCCAACTACAACCTGTCGAAAGGCGTTAAGCTCGATCAGGCACTGGCATGGGCCGATAAATCAATCGGATTGAAGGAGACCTACCGCAACCTGTGGATTAAGTCGCAGATTCTGGCGAAAATGGGCAAGTTTACCGAGGCACTGCCGATTGCGCAGAAGGCTCTGAGTATCGGTGAAAGCACCAACGACGGCGCGTTCCCGTTCTTTAAGGATGCTATCGCCAAAAGCGGTGACGGAGTATCAGTCAAAAGTGCCTGCGCCGGCCGCTATCAAAGCAAAAACAAAGAAAAAATAATTGATAGGTAACCCGTAAAAACGCCCCGGCCGATGGCCGGGGCGTTTTTTTATGACCGGATAAACCGCTGCAACACCCAGGCAATGGCCATGACCAGCACGCAGCCAATGGCGTTAAGCCACAGAAAAGCCGTCAGATCAATCATATAGCAGTAGACAACCAGCACTTCACCGATAATCGCGGCCCAGAAAGTGGCTTTGCCGCCGATACTTTTCATATAAAACGCGACGACAAAAATCCCGAGAATAACCCCGTAGAACAGTGACCCCAGGATATTAACGGCCTCAATCATACTACCAAAGCGATTGGCAAACTGGGCTACGATAATACAGAAAATACCCCAGCCGACAGTTGCCCATTTTGACGCGCCGAGGTAATGCCGGTCGTCGCCGGTAGTATGCATCCGGCGTTTATAAATGTCAATGATTGAGGTGGAAGCCAGCGAATTATAGGCCGCTGCAATCGACCCCATCGATGCACTGAAAATGACCGCAATCAACAGGCCGATCAATCCGTGGGGCAGGTAATCCAGAACAAAGCGGAGAAACACATAATTTACATCACTGGTATCGGCGGCCGGATTGTTCTTTTTGATCAGATCAACCACACCGGCTTTTATTTCTTTCATAGCAGCGTCGGTTTCTTCCATGCTTTTCTTCGCTTCTGCTACCGGCTTCGTCGTTATCTGCATCCATCGCCGATTCCAGCATCACTACATTATTCTGCCGTTCCTTAGCCAGTAACTGATGCCGGATTTCGAGTAGCTGGTATTGCGTGGCATACTGGCTGTTTTTCAGCTTGTCGGTTTCCTGTTTGTTGAAGAAAACCGGTGCCTCATGAAACTGATAGTAGCTGAACACCAGCACCCCGACCAGCAGAATCAGAAACTGCATCGGTACTTTCAAGAGCCCGTTCATTAATAAGCCCAGGCGGCTCTGCCCGACTGACTGCCCCGTCAGATACCGGCCAACCTGTGATTGATCAGTTCCGAAGTACGACAGTTGCAGGAAGAAACCACCGATCAGCCCCGACCATACATTATACCGGCTATTGGGATCAAATTTCAGGTCAATCAAATTCATCCGACCAGCCTTACCTGCCACCTTCAGGGCATCCGTAAATCCAACACTTTCGGGAAGCAGGTGAACGGTCATGTAGCCTGCAAGCCCCATAGCCAGTGTCACAATCAGCATTTGCTGAATGTGGGTGTAGGAAATGGCTTTGGTGCCGCCGGTCACGGTGTAAATCAGTACCAGCCCGCCCATGATCAGGTTTGTCCAGTAGATGTTCCACCCCAGAATAGTCGACAGGATGATTGCCGGGGCATAAATGGAAAGCCCTGTTGAAAGCCCGCGCTGTAACAGAAACAGCAGCGATGTCAAAATCCGGACGCGGCCGTCGAACCGTTCTTCAAGGTATTCATAAGCCGTGAATACCCTAAGGCGGTGAAACATCGGCACAAACGTTACCGATAACACCACCATTGCCAGTGGCAGGCCAAAATAGAATTGTACAAACCGCATTCCGTCGGCATACCCCTGCCCCGGTGCCGACAGAAACGTGACGGCACTTGCCTGCGTGGCCATTACCGACAGACACACGTGATACCAGGGCAACGATTGCCCGGCCAGCAGGTAATCGTCCATGTTCCGGTTGCCGCGGCTCCGGTATAAGCCATAGAAAATGATGCTGGCTAATGTTACGATAAGTATTCCCCAATCCAGTCCGCTCATGAAAAGCTAATCATTAGGTAGTAAAACAAAACGATTTCGACCAGGAGCGCACCGATCACGATGGCATAAAGTTGTTTCCAGGAGCTGACGAAGGGAGGTAGATCAGGTATTTTTTCTTTCATAAAGGGCTAGTGTAGGCACATGGCCGGGTTGAAATGACGAAATTAGGTAAAATTTCAGGTATCAACTTCTATACCAACTACGCCTCATCCGCATTATTGTGGGTTATTTTGTTAACAGAATTGTTAATGCCCTATCTACTATCGGGATTAGACTCTGTTTTTTGAATTCGCCGATTTATATGATAGTTTGCAGAAAAAGTTAAACCCTTACATGGAGACATCACCCGAAAAACAGCTATTTGATTTAACCGGCAAAGTGGCCGTTATCACCGGTGCCAGCAAAGGGATCGGCGAGGACATGGCCCGCACCTTCGCCCGGTTCGGTGCCAGAGTGGTCGTCAGCAGCCGTAAGCAGGATGCCTGTGATGCATTAGCCGCTGATATTGTCGACGGTGGCGGCGAGGCCACCGGTATTGCGGCACATGTTGGTGATATGGATCAGTTGAAAGCCCTGGTCGACAAAACCGTTGCTGTTTACGGCGGTATCAATATTCTGGTCAATAATGCGGCCTCTAACCCTGTTTTTGGCCCTTCCCTCGACTGCGACGGCGCGGCGTTTGACAAAATCATGCAGGCCAACGTGAAAGCCCCCTTTGAGCTGAGTAAACTGGTACATCCGATCATGAAACAGCGCGGCGGCGGCAGCATCATCATGATGAGCAGCATTGCCGGCCATACACCTGATCCGGGCCTGGGCATGTACAGCGTCAGCAAGGCATCCCTGAATATGCTCACAAAGGTGCTGGCCAAAGAATGGGGCCCTGACGGTATCCGGGTCAACGCCATTTGTCCGGGCCTGATAAAAACCAAATTCTCGCAGGCGCTCTGGCAGGACGACAAAATTCTGAATCATTTTACAAAGCGGCTGCCGATTGCCCGTATGGGCACTACCGACGAAATAAGCCCGCTGGCCCTCTTTCTGGCCTCCGAGGCGTCATCGTATTGTACCGGCAGCCTGTTCTATGTCGACGGCGGGACCGTGATTTAAGGAACATGTATCAACCGGCAGGTGCCCGGTTGATACATGTAAGCATTTACAGCGCAGCTTCTGTACTGCGTACAATTCCCTCCATGAACCCGGCACCATACGTAGAAATCCCCGTTTTTAAAATCCCGTACTTCCCCTCCAAACAAACTCCCTGATTCATAAGACCTTTGTGCTATCCAAATAATTACTCTTAATCAAAAGCAAGGCACTAATGGAAGCTCAGTTCTGGGTCAAATCCTGGGAAGCAGAAGGTCACTATACCAGTTTTCACCGCCGGGATGTTCATCCTTATCTGTTTCAGCACCTGCCCCCGGCAGCGCTGGCCGGACAGACCGTTCTCGTACCACTTTGCGGCAAATCACTTGATTTGTTGTATTTCAGCCGGTTTGCCAAAAAAGTAATCGGCGTCGAACTGGTCGAAAAAGCGGTTCTGCAATTCTTTCAGGAACAAGACATCCCGTACCAGCGCTGCGGCAACCGGTTTGTGTCGGGCAACCTGACGATTATATGCGGAGATTTTTTTTGCGCTGACGCCCGATGATACCGGAAAGCTTGATCTGGTATATGACCGTGCCTCGCTGGTAGCCCTGCCCTATACCATGCGGATGAAGTACCTGCAAAAACTGGAGGAACTGACCAGTCCGGGAACATTGTATTTTCTGAATACGCTGGAATATGCCCCTACCATGGCGACACCGCCTTTCAGTATCGATCCGACCGAAGTCAGCCGCTACTTTCCCAACTACTCGATCCGGCACGTTGAAAGTCCGGCGCTGCCGAATCACGGCATGGTGCGTAAATACGGCTTAAGCTTTCTGATTGAACACGGATTCTTGATGAAGAAACGCTATAATGTGGAAGCACAGGAATTGGCTTTCGCAGGGGCGGCTGTATCTTTTTTTTAAACACTTAGTTTTCTGACTTACCGACGTATGCAAACCGATCTCTTCAAAAAACTATCACTGGTAAGCTTCTTTCTTATGGCAGCTTTACCGACAATGGGTTGACGCCCGAACCGACGTTATACGGCTTTTCTATACTTGCTCCGCAAATACGACGGGCTCCGCGTGTGCGGAGCCTTTTTTCCTGTATCCCTTCCGGCCGTCCTACTCCTGAAACCGGTTTATTCACTTGGCTACCGGTCAGATAAACTGATGAAAACGCTGTTCCGGTCAACCATATCCACCCCTTCCCCGGACGCTCCGGGAAAATACCGCGTCATGGTGTTTTTTTCCATCACTACCGCCGGTGCTTCTACAGCATCAGCCGGTTTATGCGGGAGAATCTCCAACCGGATTCCGGATTCCGGCATCCAGAATGTCAACAGCAGCACACCACAGCGTACCCCAAACTGAACAATCCGGAATAAATTGGCCCACATGATTTCTGTCAACATAAACGATTTACGATCTAGTGCTGATTATCGTAATGAATTTACAACTCCGGTGTCGATTTATCGCGGTTCAGGGGGTGGACAAAACCGTGGACAACGTCAACAACATCAGAATATCAGCTACTTACAACCTAATTTACGACACTTTTCGGGGCATCAATACAATTCATTATCATTCGGTCAGAAATCACATAACCGGTAAAAACAAAAAAAGGCGGAAATGAGCATGCTCATTTCCGCCTGTCAACAGGGTAAAAGTCGTTTATTGAACGGCAACAATCTTAAATTCAGTCCGCCGGTTTGCCTGATGATCTGCTTCGGAACATTCAACACCGTCGCCGCAATCGTTCACCAGTTCACTTTCGCCAAATCCTCTTGCCGTTAACCGTTTCGGGCTCACGCCTTTGGATACCATGTAATCCAGCGCGGCGCGGGCACGGTTCTCAGAAAGCCGCATATTATACGTATCACTTGCCCGTGCATCAGTATGCGACCGCAGTTCAATCTTCATCGTCGGGTATTCCTTCAGCAGGGCTACAACGTGGTCAAGCTCGCGGGCAGCATCCGGACGGATGAAGAATTTATTCAGGTCATAATAAATGTTTTTCAGCTCGTAGACATCGCCCTCTCCATACAAACCAAGCGTATCCGTTACTACCTGCGGTGACTTTGTTTTCAGTTGCTTGGTACGGCTGGCATATTTGTCTTTTTTCGTACTGAGTGAATAAGGGGCGCCTGGCTTCATGTCGAACTCATAGCCACCATCCGGACCGGTTTCAATCGTACGCTCTGACTTATCTTTCTCGTTTCGCAGGGTAACTTTTACGCCGGAAGCCGGCTTATCATCCACCTCACGCTTTACAACGCCCTTTACAATAGTGTTTTCACTCCGGTCAAGGTAAATTGAAATGTTAATGACCGGAGCAGGCGACTGCGTCAGGGTTGAATACCGGGCACTATTAAGCGCATACCCTTCTTTCACCGCCTTGAATTCATATTCGGTATTGGCGTCCAGGCACATCTGCGTTGCACCGCGTGCATTGGTTAACAATAGGTCCTGATTCACCCCGTTCCGGACGATCCGGACATCGGCACCTTCCAGCGGCTGCTGCGTCTTCTTGTCATAGACAATCAGATTCAGCTGCTTGCAGGAACGGCGGAAGCTATAAATATCATCGTCGCTGATGCCTTTTTTCCGGTTACTGCTGAAGAATCCGCTTGTGCGGCTCTTATCCGTAATCAGGCCAAAATCATCCTTTTCTGAGTTGATCGGCGCACCAAGATTTTCAACCCCTTTATAAGCAACGCCGTCTTTCAGTTCGGCAAAGAAAACATCCAGACCGCCAAGGCCTTCGTGGCCGTCAGATGAGAAATAAATGTTTCCGTTTCCATCTACATAGGGAAACATTTCGTTCCCCTCCGTATTAATGTCCTTTCCCAGGTTGACCGGTGTCCCCCATTCCCCGTTGTTGTATTCAACAACGTAAATGTCTGTTCCGCCATAACCGCCAGGCATGTCTGTTCCGCCATAACCGCCAGGCATGTCTGATACAAAATACAGTTTGCTGTCGTCCGGCGAAAAGGCAGGGTGACCAACCGAGTATTCGTTGCTGTTAAACGGCACCTCTTTAGCCGTTGTCCATTTGCCGTTTTTATCGTTCGAAATATACAGCTTCAGTTTCCGGACACCGTCTGAGCTTTTACCCGATTTACCTTTACCGGCGTTGTTACGGGTAAAGACAATCGTAGTTTGATCGCGGGTAAAGGTCATCGGGCCTTCGTGATACTTGGTATTCAGCGTACGGCTGAAAATTTCGGCTTTTGTGATGCCTTTGTCCGGCGATGAATTGGCTTCGGCTGCCGGTTCTGCCGGTGCACTACCGCCAACCTGGGCAGTATTGGTTACCCGTGTAACTTCCGGCGCTGCTGTCCGCAATTGGTTTGTATCCGCATGGAAGTACAGATCAAGGAATGGTGTCTGGTTCCAGTTGAAGACCCGCTTGATCGCCCCTGACTCGTCGCGGGCCGACACAAATACTAACCCGCCCTTGTAGTACATCGGGCTGAAATCGGCCTGACGGGAGTTGATGGGCAGACTGGACAGACGATAGGAAGATGAATCCTGAAAAAAGCGGTTCATGTCCATGTACGAAACCGTAAAGCGGCGTCCCCGGAGGTCCTCGCCCTGCTTTTCGCCATATTTGCTGTACATCTTCTGGGCATCACGGTATTTGCCGTTAGAGGCCAGTGACTGAGCATAGTAGAGATAAATCTCACTGTCCAGATCGCTGTTTTCCTTAATTAGTTCGGCATAAACGCGCTCTGCATTCCGGCTGTCTTGTAACTTCCGGTATGAAAAGCCTAGCTTAATCAGTGCCTCGCGGGTCTCTGCCGCATCCTTTTTACGGTCCGCCCGCAAAAACTCCTCGTACATCCGCACTGCGCTGACATAGCTCATGTTTTCAAATTGTTTGTTAGCCGCTCGTAATCGTGTGCTCTGAGCCTGCGCAGTGAAACACCAGAGGACCAGCCCGGCCAACAGCAGCGTTCGTACAAATCGATTCATGGTCTGAGAGAATACTGTTGAATTAATGTATTATGGGCTACCGTGTTACTATCAAATTGAATGCCAAAAAAAAATCTCAGCAAAAAAAAGAGCAATAATATTACCTAAACACCTGCAAATCAGTTCATATTATCCACCCCTCTAATATAACAATCTAATTGTCAGACACCTACGCGTTTCAGGTGTTAGTTTTACGTGATCAGCAATACGGTAACCAATCACCCAGACAATCACCCCGCCAGCCAGGAGAACATACACCTTTGCCCGTTCGGGCTTCGGTACCTTCTGTTCGTTCAGAAAATCACTGACCAGTTTCTTTCCTCTCATTCCGATCGGTCGGAATACATCCCCATGCTGCCACGGCCGGACAACAATATCGCCGGCTATCCGGTCCGTATCTATACAGGCAACACGCTGATCAGCAGAGAATTTGCAAGTTTCACCCGCCTCTTCTGCTGAAAAATCAAGTGATCCCAGACCGGCTATCTCCACCTTACCAACCGGCCATGACGTCCACATCTGCGTAGCAGTCTGTAGCTCTGTTTTCGGAACCAGCAACAGACTCTCCTTCTGATGCCATAGCTGATGGGTTGCCGTTTCAAAACATTGCCCCGGTTCAGATGCCAGACACCCCATAAGCTGCCTGATCTGATCTGGTACAAACCCGTATGGCCGGAGCCATTCAGCCAACCGGAAGGTTGGTTCAAGGAGCGTGCCAAGTTTAGCTTTATTGATAACAATCTGTCCTGAAGGTGAATATTCAGTAACCCATTCCCACCTTCTGTTCAGTTCATCAGCCAATATCGTTTCTGAAGCCCGTAACCGGTCAATTGTGCGCTGAAAGGTTCCCCAGAAATCAGCATTTGTAGCCTCAAGTCCCGGTACAACATGATGTCTGATCTGGTTACGCAGGTATTTGTCATCCTGATTTGAGCTATCCTCGCGCCAGACAAGGCCTTGCTGTGCTGCATAGTTCTCAACTTCTGCACGCGTGGCAAACCATAACGGCCGGATAATCATACCGTTTTGTCTGGGTACCCCCCGCAACCCTGCAATCCCTGTACCGCGTGCCAGATTCAGCAGTGTGGTTTCCAGAACGTCATTCTGATGGTGTGCCGTGGCAATGTAGGTAAAGCCATGTTGCTGTTGCAGCTGATGAAACCAGGCGTATCGTAACCGTCTGGCAACCATCTGAACCGACTCACCGGTTCTCGCTGCTTCAGCTGCGGTTTCAAACCGGGTTACGTGAACAGGTATGCCGTATTTTGCAGCCAGCGAGCGGACAAAGGCCTCATCGCCGTCTGATTCTTCACCCCGCAGCCCGAAATTGACGTGAGCAAGGGATACATTCAGTTCTGCCTGCACACACAGGTGCGTGAGTACCACAGAATCAATTCCGCCGCTGACCGTTAACAATACCGGAACGGATTGCGTAGCGGATGTATCGCCAAGCCCCCATTCATCGTTAACAAAGTTTAAAAAGCGGTACGGCATACCGGTGTCTGCCCGGGACAGCCTATCTTTGTCGTTTGTTTTCAAACGATCACTTTGCGCTTTCAGAGCCATTTTTATACTTATGAGCGAAAACAGCCTCTATGTCCGGTACGAACACCGGCTGTTTTCGCATCTTTTTTACTATGCACTGCAACGTTTTTCATAAAAACAGAGTCCTTATTATAAACGTGGTTCTGTGGCTGGCCATTGTTTGCCCGGTGCTCGCTCAGGCGCAGCAGGGCCGGCCAGCAGCAGCACCTTCCGGCAATACGGAAAAGGTGGAGCTTTTGTCGCCGCCGCCCGACAGCCTGGTGGTTCTGAACAACCCCGATGGCGTGGTTCGCCGGCTGGTCAATCACGTAAAGTTACGGCATAAAGGCGTATTAATGTTTTGCGACCTGGCCATCCAGAATGTTACCACCAACGTAATTGAAGCATATGGTAACGTACGGATTCTGCAGGGAGACACTATTTCAATCAAAGGGGATACCATGTTTTATTATGGGAATACCCGTCAGGCAAATTTAAGAGGCCGGATTACCATGCGTGACCGGAAAATGACCCTCACTACCAGCCGCCTTGATTACGATATGGTGAACGGGATTGCCCATTATCCGGTAAAAGGACGAATTGTTGACCGCGAAAATGTACTGACCAGCAACGAAGGTTTTTACGACACCCGCATCAAACAATTCCGGTTCTATAAAAATGTAAAACTGGTCGGCCCGAAAGGAACACTATCCAACGACTCACTGCTTTACAATTCATTGAGCAGGATTGCTACCTTCCGGGGACCAACAAAAATTGTCAATAAAGACGGTACAATTTTTGCTAAGGAAGGGGAGTATAATACGGCGACACGGGTGTCAAATTTTCAGAAACGCACCACGGTCGAAATGCCGAAATATACGCTGACCGGAGACACGCTGTTTTACGACAACACCACAGAGTTAGGCATTGCCAAAGGCAATGTGGTGCTGGTTTCGAAGGAAGATAAAACGGTGATTACGGGCGATAACGGACGTTATAACGGCAAAGCCGGTGTTTCCCGGGTTACCGGGCATGCAGTAGTCAGGAGCGTGGTCAGTCAGGATACGTTGTTCATGCGGGCCGATACACTTTTTGCCTTTGACGCTCCGGATGTTACAAAATCTGACTCGGCTCGTCTTAAAAACGAACCGGGAAAACAGGAACCGAAAAAGCCTAAGAAATTAATCGGGCAGAAAAACGTAATTGTTTATAAATCAGACCTGCAAAGCCGTTGTGACTCGCTTGTTTACGATGTTGCTGACTCAACCATTTACTTCTACAAGAAGCCGATTGTATGGAGTCAGAATTATCAGATGGAAGCCGATTCCATGACGGCAAAAATGAAAAACAACCGGATCGACCGGATGTTGTTACGCACTAGATCCTTCGTTATTGCGCAGGATACGTTGAAGAACTTTAATCAGGTTAAAGGCCGGAGTATTACGGCCTATTTCCGGTCAGTTACCGACACCGTTTCAACGGAACCACCGGCCAGTCAGACGGTGGCTAAAGGAAAAGCAAAGGTAAAACCGGAGAAACCGGGTTCAACAACAACCGTAAACCGGACCGTACTGGACCGGGTAATTGTGGAAGGAAACGGACAGAGTATCTACTTTGCCGTTGATGAGAAGAATAAGCTTGTCGGATTAAACCACGTAGAATGCAGCCGCATGAATCTGGAATTCGACGAGAAAAGTAAAGTAGAAAAGATTCGCTTTTATGGCCAGCCGGATGCCCAGTTTGTACCACCGGTCGAAATGAACGAAGATAAAAAAATGCTTGAAGGCTTTCTGTGGCGGAAAGAAGACAGGCCGGATAAAGAATCGGTGCTGACTCACCAGATTACCGTTCACCCCAGAAAACCGACCGGTAGCAAAAAAAGCGGGCCACTGACTAAACCATCGGCACTGAATTCTGTTCTAACCAAAAAGAAGCAGTAATTTTAAGTACCATTTAACAATTTTTCACAACCAGACGCGTTGCAATTCTCTTTATTATAAATAGTTTTGTAAAATAGCGTTAAAGTACCCTGATTTCGAATAACGATGAAACAATATATACCTTTTATTGGATGTCTAGCCGGCTTACTGCTCATGGCCACGACTTCGCTGCAGGCGCAGACGAAGAGTCGCCTGGAGATGGGTCGTTCGACATCTGCCTCCAAGCCTATAACGCTGAAGGCAACAGCACCCGGAGGGACCACATCCCTGTTTTCCGGTGCACCGACACTGAAGAATACGTTGTCAAACCCGCTGAACCGCTACAAACTGGCGTCATCTACCGGCACAGCTACCCGCACAACAGCGGCCGAAACGTCTGTATCTCAGGCAGCTGAAACACGTCTGGCAGCGCGCGAAGAAAACGAAAGCCTCAAAACAGATAAAAACGAAAACAAGCTGTATGTCAGTGACAGGCTTGTTGTATCTAATGCTTACCCTAATCCGGTCGTTAATGATTACGTTGATATTGACTATCAGTTTCTGACGCCGGGCGGAGATGCCAAACTTGTCCTGCTGAGTATTCTCTTCACGCCTGTAGCCGAATATAGTCTCGATCAGAATGATCGCCGAATCCGTATCAATACGCACTCGCTGGCCAGCGGCATGTACTGCTACCAGTTGATGCTTGATGGCAGAGCCGTTGCGACTAAAAAATTGCTGATTCGTCGCCAGTAGTCCGGATTTGCTGAACTAAGTTTTAAAAAATCTTAAAAAAGCAGTTTGTACACCTGTTGACTACTCCGAACAGGCACTAATCCTTTTGTCCAAACGTTTTTACAAGTAGCCGCCGAAGCGTCGGATCGCTCAGCGGCTTATTTTATTTTTTATTATCTTTACGGCCATATGCAACAACGCCGAATCGTCGGATTTTTTTGTGGGTTAGTTTTAGCAGTGCTTTTCAGCGCATGTAGCCCTTTCTCAAAGTTACAGAAGCATGGTACTGATGACGAAAAGTACAAAGCGGCACTCGAGTACTATAAAAAGGGAGACTGGTATAAGGCAGGGGTTCTTTTTGAAGAATTAATTCCCCGTCTGCGTGGTAGTTCGGAACAGGAAATGTCTCAGTTTTATTACGCTTACACACAGTATCACCAGCAGTTATATGCCGTAAGTGCTACCCTGTTCAAGAAGTTCTACGAAACGTTTGCCCGAAGTGATTACGCCCAGGAGTCTATGTATATGTACGCCCTGTCTCTGTACAAGGATACGCCGAAATACAACCTGGACCAGTCGAATACACTAGTCGCGATGGCTTCCCTACAGGATTTCGTGAATGCATATCCTGAGAGTAAGTACCGTGAGGACTGCACTAAAATGATTGGCGACCTCCGGAAGAAACTGGAAACGAAAGCCTATGAGCGGGCTAAACTGTATTATAAAACAAGCTCGTTTAATATTTCGTCTCTGAAATCATCCGTCGTTGCGATTAACAACTTCCAGAGGGAATTTCCGGATTCGGAATTTAACGAAGAGTTAGCGTACCTTAAAGTTGATGCCCAGTTTCAGTACGCACAGAACAGTATGGAAACCAAGCAGAAAGACCGGTACAAGGATGTGCTGACCTATCACCAGGAACTGGTCGATAAATTCCCGAAAAGCGCCAATCTCCGCCAATCGGAAAAAATGTCTGAAACGAGCCAGAAAGAAATTGAACGGCTCGACAAACTTGAAAAAGAAATAAAAGAGTTACAGCAAAAGCAGAACGATGCGAATCGTCCGGCGAAAGTAACATCAGCGAATTAATTTAAAGTAGTCTATTGTTGTTCTAACTGAAGACAAACTACTGCTTTCAACCAGAAAAATATGGCAACGAATCCTTCATTGATTACCCGCGATACGGATAAAATCGCAGCCGCAACAGGCAACCTGTATGAGTCTGTATCTATTATCTCTAAGCGCGCCCGTCAGATTTCTACAAAAATGAAAGAAGAACTGAGCGGGAAACTTTCAGAATTTGTGTCGGCGGTTGATAACCTCGAAGAAGTTTTCGAAAACCGTGAACAAATCGAAATTTCGAAATATTACGAACGTATGCCTAAGCCTACTTCGATTGCGACAGATGAGTTTCTGGAAGGCAAAATCTACTTCCGTTACAACACTGAAGAAGAAGCTTAGTCTGAACAGTACATGTGACAGAACCGCATGGGCTTTCCATGCGGTTTTTTTATGGTAAAACGATGCAGGGAAAACGGATTCTGCTCGGTGTATCCGGCAGTATATCGGCCTATAAAGCAGCTTACCTGATCCGCCTCCTTGTGAAGGCAGGTGCGGATGTGCAGGTAATCATGACCGAAGCCGCTACCACATTTATCACACCCCTTACGCTGTCGACCTTGTCGAAGCGACCGGTATTAACAACCTTTGTGAAGGATCAGACCGGTCAGTGGAACAATCATGTTGAGTTGGGTCTGTGGGCAGATGCGATTGTAATTGCCCCGGCTTCGGCTAACACCATGGCCCGCTGCGCACAAGGCCTGTGCAACGACCTGCTGTCGGCGGTGTATCTCTCGGCCCGTTGTCCGGTGTTTTTTGCACCAGCTATGGACCTTGACATGTATAAACACCCGGCTACGCTTGGTAATCTGGAGCGTCTGCGGGCTTATGGCAACCAAATTATTAACGCCGGATTCGGTGAGCTGGCCAGCGGTCTGGTCGGCGAAGGCCGCCTGGCAGAGCCGGAAACAATTGTTCAGGTGCTGGAACGGCATTTCAGCCTGCTGCCTGCCCTCTCAGGAAAACGCGTGCTGATCACAGCCGGCCCCACTCAGGAACCGATTGATCCGGTCCGGTATATCAGCAATCACTCGACCGGCAAAATGGGTTATGCCATCGCTGACGCCTTTGCCAAAGCCGGTGCGTTGGTAACACTCGTCAGCGGTCCGACAGCACTGCCGCTTCCCGACAGTACTATACAGCGGATCAGCGTCCGCTCGGCGGCTGACATGTTTACGGCGACCGAAGAAGTGTTTCCGGAAGCTGATATTATTATTCTCAATGCAGCCGTAGCCGATTATACACCTGCTCATCCGGCGGATCAGAAAATAAAAAAGAAAGATCCGCTTTTTGATCTGCAGCTAACCAAAACAACCGACATTGCGGCCAGTCTGGGAAGCCGGAAAACAGCAGGTCAACTGATGATGGGGTTTGCCCTGGAGACCGAGAACGAGCAGCAAAATGCCCTGAAAAAACTGCATGCCAAAAACCTGGACTGGATTGTCCTGAATTCGCTGCGCGACAAAGGCGCGGGCTTCGGACACGATACAAACAAAATTACCGTTATTGACAAAAACGAAGAGGTTTACGAATTTAGCCTTAAATCTAAAGAGGCCGTAGCCCGGGACATCCTGCACCTCGTCGAACGTGCTTTATAACATCAGCGCATTTCCATTTATGAAATTCTTCCTCACATGCTGCCTGTCGGTCTGCCTCTTCCTTACGGCTCAGGCACAGGAGCTTAACTGCCGCGTTACGGTCAATGCTGACCAGCTGGCGGCTCAGCAGAAAACTGATTTCACGTATTATGATCAGTTAAAGGCCTTTATTACAGACATGCTTAATAACCGTCGCTGGACCAATGATCAGTTCACATCGACGGAAAAAATAAACTGTTCCCTGAATATTAACCTGCTGAAATCGACTTCGCAGGGTGTATTTGAAGGAACGGCGCAGTTTATTATTACCCGGCCCGTATACGGGACAAATTATGAAACAACGGTGTTCAGTTACGTTGACCGGAATTTCAGTTTTGCCTACCTGCCGACCCAGCCGGTTTATTACCGTGACAACCTGTATACCGACGAACTTACGTCGATCGTTGCCTTCTACGCTTATCTGGCACTGGCTGTTGATTATGACACCTTCAGCAAACTAGGTGGTAATCCATACGTACAAAAGGCTTATTCGGTTATGAACTATGCCCAGCAGGGACCGGCCCGCAGCTACTGGGGTCCCGAAGGGGACAAACGGAACCGCTATTATCTGGTCGAAAACCTACAGAACCAGCAATTCCTGACGTTCCGTGAAGGATTGTATACTTATCATCGCCTGGGCCTCGATCTGTTTTCATCGAACCCGATTGAAGTCCGGAAGCAAACTCTTGATCTGCTGACGAATATCCGTAAATTGATGTTACAGGTGCCCAACTCGGTGCTGATCAACTCGTTTTTCGATGCGAAAGGGGAAGAAATCATCAATATCATGTATGAAGGGACGCCGAATGAACGTAAAAAGGCGTTCGATTTGCTGGCTCAGTTAGATCCGGGCAAAACAGAAGCCTACCGCCGCCTGTTAAATTAGGGTGATATTCAGCGCTTTTTTTTAACGTTGCACGCATTCCGGCAGGGAACCCGCCAGCCTGAGTGCGTTGTTTACTTTGTAAGGAGCTAACCGTATGCTGACGCATTTACTAATAAAAAACTACGCCCTGATTGACAGGCTTGAGTTAACCCCTGATAATGAACTCAATATCATTACAGGCGAAACAGGTGCCGGGAAATCAATTATGCTGGGAGCCATCGGCCTTTTGCTGGGCAACCGCGCAGATACTAAAGTACTTTACGATCCGGAAAAAAAGTGCATCATTGAAGGGACCTTCAATGTGGCCGGCTATTTCATTGAACAGCTTTTTGATGAAGAAGAGCTGGACTATGGCACTACGTGTGTTGTCCGGCGCGAAATCAGCCCGAGCGGCAAATCACGGGCCTTCGTGAATGATACCCCCGTGACACTGGATGTCCTGCGCCGGGTAACCAGCCAGATGATGGACATCCATTCCCAGCATGATTCGGTTTTGCTGGGCTCTAATGAATACCAGCTTCAGATTGTAGATACCTACGCCCAGGACGATGACCTGCTCAGGGTATACCATAACGATTTCCAGACCTACCGAAAAGCCCAGCAGTCATATGACAAACTCCAGCAGGAAGCCTCCTCGATGCGTAAGGAGTTTGATTATAATAAGTTTCTGTACAAAGAGCTATCGAAAGTTCAGCTGCAGGCCGATGAGCAGGAGCAGCTGGAACAGGAACTGAATGTACTGGAAAATGCCGAAGAAATCCGCGAACGGTTACAGCTGGCCAGCGACTATCTGGACAATCCGGAACAGTCGGTTATTGACCTGCTTAAAGGGGTTGTCAGCAGCCTGTCGACCGTCAGTAAACTTTCGGCACAGTATGAGCCGTTGCTCGAACGCGCCCAAAGCGCCCTGATTGAATTACGGGATCTGGCCGGTGAGATCAGCGACGAACAGGATGGCGTGGAAACCAATGAAGACCGCGCAGAAACAATACGGGAACGGTTGTCAGTTATTTACCAGCTTCAGACCAAACATCAGGTAAAAACAGTCCGGGAATTACTCATCATTCAGGAAGAGCTGGCCAAAAAAGTCAGCAAGGTACTGAATCTGGACGATGAGCTGGATGCGGCGAAGGCACGGGCAGAACAAACCCGTCAGGTGATGATGCAGAGTGCTTCTGCACTTTCAGCCGCCCGCCTGGCAGTGCTGAAGCCGATTGAGCAGGAAATTGCCACGCTGCTGGCCGATCTTGGCATGCCGAATGCTTCGCTGCATATTCTGTCTGAGACCGGTAAACCAACCATGACCGGCATTGACACCGTTTCGTTTCTGTTCAGTGCCAACAAGGGCATCAAGCAACAGCAGCTAAAGAATGTCGCGTCGGGCGGTGAATTCTCCCGTCTCATGATGGCAATTAAATACATTCTGGCCAGCAAGCGTTCCTTACCGACCATTATTTTTGATGAGATTGATACCGGAATCTCGGGTGAAATCGCCATTAAAATGGGAATTATGATGCGCGAGATGGCCCATAATCACCAGATTATTGCCATTACGCACCTGCCACAGATTGCCGGTAAGGGAACGGCGCATTATTTTGTGTACAAAGATCATTCCGCCGATAAAACCGTTAGCCGGATCCGGCAGCTCAGTCTGGATGAACGGGTACAGGAAATTGCGCAGATGATCGGTGGAAATAATCCGTCGCAGAGTACGCTGAAACATGCCCGTGAAATTCTGAAACAAAACGCTACGGTAGCGGTCAGGTAACTATCTGCCGCGCTACGGCGTTCAGTCGATTATACGCTACCAGTTGTAAACACAATCATGAAAAAATTTGTACTGACCTTTCCGGCAACCATGCTTCTTAGTGCTATTCTGTTTTCCTGCGGAAATTCCGGACAGCAGGAAACCATTGACAAAACAGAGAAAGAGGTTTTTGCCGTACATGATGAAGTAATGCCTAAAATCGGTGAGATTATGAAACTCCGCAAGGAGCTAAATCAACTGATCAGTACAGAAGACAGCCTTGCTGCCACCTCTGCTTCGGCTACCGTTCTCTCCGATGAAAAGAAAACTCAGGCGGCCCTTTTATCCCGGCAATTAGGCGAAGCCGATAGTCTGATGATGGCCTGGATGAACGGATACAATGCTGATACACTCAAAAAACTGGAGTCGGCCGATGCTTTGCGTTATCTGGAGCAGGAGAAAGGAAAAGTGAATAATGTCAAAGAAAAAATTAGCAGCAGTATTGCCAATGCGCGTCAGTTTCTGGCTAAACCTTAGTCTCTTAACCGGCATACTGCTGGTTAACTGGGCTTGTCAGCGGGGTTCGGATAAACTACCGTTCCTCGGTGATAAAAAGACGGTACAGCGGACTACCGGCGGAAAACAGGTTACGGATACAATCTATCACGCTATTCCTGCTTTTTCATTTGTGGATCAATACGGCGATACCGTTACTGACAAAACGGTTGCCAATAAAATCTACGTGGCCGACTTCTTCTTTACCACCTGCCCGACCATCTGTCCTAAGATGAAAACCCAGATGAAACGGCTTTACGAACGTTTTAAGGGCAATAACGCCGTCATGATCCTGTCACATACCATTGATCCGGCTCATGACTCGGTAGCTATCCTTAACGAGTTTGCCGGTAATTTGGGCGTCACAGGAAAACAATGGCTTTTTCTGACAGGCCCGAGAGAAAAAATTTACGAAATCGGTCAGGATAGCTACATGGTCACCGCCGCCGAAGATAAATCGGCTCCCGGCGGCGTAGTTCATAGCGGCGCATTTGTATTGATTGATAAAGACAAGCACGTTCGCGGTGTCTACGACGGCACTACCGAAAAAGGAGTAAATCAGTTAATGAGCGACATGGATAAGCTCCTTGCCGAAAAGAAGGGATGAAACTGACACTATATTACGGCCTCGGCCTGCTCGCCGGAACGCTGCTTCTGATGAGCAATTGCCAAAGCCAGGAAGAGATCAAACGACAGAAGTATATCACAGAAGGTATGCTGGTATACCAGAATACCTGCGCCAACTGTCACCAGCCGGACGGGAAAGGCCTGGAAGCCCTCTATCCGCCTATCGCTAAATCGGATTACCTTGCCAAAAAAGATTCGGTAATTCATCTGATCCGGTATGGATTACAAGGACCGGTTCAGGTCAACAACAAGCGATACAACCGCGTTATGCCACCCAATCCTCAGTTGAGTGATCTGGAAATTGCGGAACTCATGACGTTCATTTATGACCGCTGGGGTAATGACCCTGAACTGGTGGATGTAGCACACGTGAAGGAAGTACTTAAACGACCATAAAACCGAAACGGGAGTCAGCTGACTCCCGTTTCGGTTTATAACGACCTGACCGGCTTAAAAAGGTGTGCTTTCAACATTGAATACCCCCGTAGGTTTACGGATCGCATAGCGCGAAAAATCCTGATTGGCATCCAGACCGATGCCCTTCAGCCGCTCGCCGGTCAGCTTACTCGTAATAGTTACCGGTCGCTCGGTATATACTTTTTTCGTATTAGGATTCCAGTTAAGCACATCGGTCTCAAGCGTTTCCTGCTTCTCCTTGTTTACTACCACCACGTTTCCGAGGACGGTATACAGGTCCTTGGCTTTATCGTAACGACCGGAATCAGACCGGAGTGTCGTAACGACATTGGCGCCGGTCGGACCGTAAAAGTCGATATGTACCTCTTCCGGATACGTCCGGTCTTCGTTCAGAAAGCGCAGCTGCCGCGCCGTAGTCATCCTGACTTTCATCAGCGCCGCCTCGCTATACAGCATCTGAACGTTATTAATCTCTTCGATCGGCCCTTTATAGGCTTCGTATTTTTTTGCAGTCTTCTGCTCTTCACACGACCAGCATACGCTGGCAGCGAACAGGAAAGCAGCAGAACGTAAGAACAATTTCGGGCGCATAATCTAACGTGAACACTTAGTTAACAACAAGTAATAAAACCTTGTTCATTGTTAATCAAGCGCGTAGCGGTAGAACCACTTATCGTTCAGGGTAAAGCCCAAGGCAATTTTAACGTAGCGTTCACGGATTTGCGTACCAATCAGCGTTCCCCGCTGCCCGCCAACCACGGCCAGATTCAGGTTATTTACGAAGTAGGAACCGATAGGCAGAGAAATTCCAAGACTACCGTTAATGTCGTTCAATTGTTTACCGGAAACCTGATATGGAGACTTGATGTACTGAAAACCGGCACGGTACGTTACGAGATCCCAGTATTTTGTTGACGTAATCTTAGGAACATACTCTAATCCGGCCGCAACCCGCATCCCATCCATTAGTTTGGGATTGGAGTTATCAGCGGTCCGGAACTGGCTCCACTTCTGAAAACCAACATCCAGTCCGACAGTCAGCTTGTTGTTACGTTCAAGACTGATTCCGAATTGTACCTGCTCCGGCAATGTCACATGACCGGCCAGATTAGCCCGCAGGGTGTCCGGGTCGGAAAGACTGGTCCCCGACAGAGTAACCAGCTGATTTACATCCGTCTGAACTGCCTTTACGTTAGTTCGGGGATCATACGTAGCGCCTACATTCAGCGTCCACTTCTCCCCTAGTTTCGGACGCCAGGCGCCACCCAGTTTCCAGACGATGTCGCTGTAATTGGTACGGTTAATCCGCGATACAGTAATATCCTGTGGCTGAACCGACGACACCACATCATTGATCAACAGCCGTGAATCTGAGTTATTCGTTATATTCCCGAACAGGTATGTGGCTTCAACACCAACGTACAGGTTTTTGAAGAAACGGAAACCATTGGAAAACGATGCTTTATTCAAGGCTCCTTTTCCCGAATAGTTTTTCTGTACTTCATAGATCGTATTCGGTACTTTGTCGAACACCTTTGTCTGGTAGTCAACATACGAATAGGGACGCAGATTCAGCGAAGCAGTCCACCGCGACGAAGCCGGGAAGGCCAGAGCGATATAATTAATGTTAGCACCGAAATCACGCTGTGACATCGTTGCGCCACCCTGATTCTGGCTTATCTGCGGCTTATATTGTCCGATGATACCGACTTCAAAAACCGTAAACCGGGCGCGGCGGGCCAGTAAGGCAGGGTTTTGCAGGTTCAAATGGATGGTATTTGCGTTACTGATACCGACGCTTCCCATACCCAGGTTGGCAATATTCGCCTGGCTGTATTCTTCTCCGACTCCTAACGCTGAATAAGGCGAATTTCCTAACCCCTGCGCACGCGCAGCTGGTGACATGCAGGACAACAACAAGCCCCCAAACCCTAAAACTTTACTGAATCGCTGGTAATTTCTTGACATTATATTCTAAAATACGGTTCAATCCCCGCAGCACCAACTCCGGCACTGCAAATATCGGGGGTTTCAGATGACTTTCAAAAAGGGACGCGTCCCCACCGCACAGAACTACGGTTAAATCAGGGTATTTCTTGCGGTGTCCGGCAATAATCCCCTCCAGTTCAAATAACATCCCGCTGACAGCCCCGCTGCTCATCGCCTGCCTGGTATTTTTACCTAACAGGGGTGGCCAGCCGGTTTCCCGGATTTCCTGCACCGGTATCAGCGGTAACCGCGCCGTTTGCTGATGCATAGCCAGTAGGCGCATGTTCAGCCCCGGGGAGATAAGCCCCCCCTGAAACGTGCCCGTACGATCTACAATATCGCCCGTAATGCAGGTACCCAGATCCAGAATCAGACAGTCCTGCTCCGGAAACATGGCCATGGCCCCTACTGCTGCCGCAACCCTGTCGGCTCCCAGCGTATGCGGCGTCTCATAGTTTTTCGTGACCGGCACCGGCAGCTGAGCATCCAGCACCAGCCAGTCAATACCGGCCAGTTCCGGAATGGCATCGGCCAGCGACTGACCGGCATGGCTTGTCGAGGAAACAATCATCCGGTCCGGACGTTTCACCGCAATTGCCTTACCCAACTGATCAACGGACGTAAAACGGTCAGTTGCCGTTAATGTTGCGCCATCAAACCAGGCCGCCTTGATCCGGGTATTTCCCCAGTCAACAATTAAATTCATGTGTTCAGCTACAGTTATGGAGCAGGGTTGTACGCATTTGTACTCCTTTCAAACCGGTTTCGTTGCGTTGCACATGTTTGCAACGTCAAATAACCCTATATTCGCCGTAAATACGGTCTGATTTAATTATTTTTAACATTATTCCGGCGTTTGGGACACAAAAGCCGGCAGTATGACGTTCTCAGCGCGCCTGAGCCGCAAATTGTCTGATCACCGGCTACCTTACCTGCTGATACAATGCGATGCTTCGCTGCTTAGTTCTTTAGTTCCATGAATACCCTCCAGAATTTTCTTGAGCACTACTTTACCGGTAACTCCCTGAACAATCTGTACTGGTTTGCCGGCTTTCTGCTGGCAGGTCTGTTTCTGCACCGTGTTCTGGCTCGGCATATGAGCCATTTAGTGTACCGGTTACTTAAACGCGATATTGCCGGCGTACCGCTTAATGATTTTGTGCAGTTAATGAAGCCACCGATTGACGCCATTATTTTAATGTCGGTTATCTATGTTGCCTGTCATCAACTGACGATACCTGAACACTGGAACCTGATTCCGCCGGAAAAATTCGGTCTGAGAATGATTGTCGGACGGGTTTATAATACCGTCTTTATGAGCATGGTCACCTGGCTCTGCGTCCGCGCGGTAAAGGTGGTCGGGCTGCTGTTTCAGAAACGGGCAGAACTAACCGAGACGAAGGTTGATGATCAGCTGGTACCGTTCGTACGCGACCTGCTCATTCTGTTCGTCTGTTTTCTGGGGCTTTTTGCAACCCTCAGCTGGGTCTATGACGTCAATGTCCTGGCACTGGTTACGAGCCTTGGAATCGGTGGTCTGGCACTGGCCCTTGCCGCACGCGAAACCCTCGAAAACCTGTTCGCCTCGTTTGCCATTGTCCTCGACCGGCCGTTTCTGGTCGGTGACTCGGTGAGTGTGGGAGGCATGTCGGGCGACGTTGAACAAATCGGTTTCCGCAGCACCCGTATCCGTACCGAGGACGGCAGCTTATTAACCGTCCCGAACCGGCTCATGGTCAGCCAGTCACTCGATAATTTAACGGAACGACAAACACGGCGCGCACGGTTTATTCTGCGTTTTCCCTACGACACACCGGCCGACCGGCTGAAAGCGGTCCTGACGGATTTACGCAGCCTGCTTCAGAACCATGCCCGGACCAATAAAAAAACGAGCTACGTCCGGCTGGACTCGTTCGGTGATTCCGGGTTTGACGTGCTTGTTATTTTTTTTGTTGACTCACCCACTATTTCTGATTTCCGGATCGTTAAAGAAGAAATAAATTTCAGTATTATCGACATCGTACAACGGCATCAGGTCGCATTTGCCCTTCCCGCGCAGATTGTGCATGCTGCCGCAGCCGGTCAGGCCGAAAAACTGATATAATTTGCCCGGCATATCGTATTACGAAATGAATACCGGGTAATTTTCCGTAATAAATCAGAAACTTTTTGTTGTTTTACGCGTTATCTTGACAATACCAGGTGATTGACTTACTTTTGTTGAAGCATTCCGGCAAAAGCCAGCCAAATCAAAATATCCAAATTTGTTGAACACCGTAGCATGCAGGCAGTTTTATAACTCCGGCCAGCGCTTAGAAATCTCGGTCATTTAGCAAACTCATCCCCCAGAATGATACTTGTTTCGGTCCCCCCCGGGCTCTGTCTTCTGGAAAGAATTCAGCTACTTCTTGTTTCTAATGCCATTTCACTAGTGACACGTTAACTACTATATTGTCTTCTGTACAGACAGAAAGACCCTCTGTTTTCCTTAAAACATTGTTTCTCAACACAAAGGTTATCTGTTGACCTGCCTTATATGTATAACATTGAAGAATTAAATCTTAAGCTCCTTTCCGAGCTACGCACGATTGCCAATGAGTTTGGGATTAGCGACGCCAGTAAGTTTCAAAAGAAAGAACTGATTTATAAGATATTAGACCAGCAGGCCCGTATGCCGGTGCCTGAAGAGTCTGCCCCTCAGGCGGAGAGTGAAGCAGCGCCCCGCCGCGGACGCCGGACCCGGACCCAACGCCTCCGAAGCACCCGCTACGGCACCGTCTGCCGCTACACCGGCCAATTCAGAAACACCGGCTGATGCTGCACCGGCAGCATCTTCTGCTCCGGAAAACCGGCCCCGTCAGCGCACCCGCCGCGAGCCGGGTAACCGAAATACAGCCGAAACGGTACCGGATTCGCAGGCAACGGCACAACCTGCCGAAAACGTAGGCGCTGAACCGGCAGCAGCTGAACCGGCTTCTCCGGTTTCCGAAGCCCCGAAAGAAACAGCGACTCCGGAAACCCAGGAACGCCGTCAGAGTGACCGGTCTCAGGACGAGCGGCCACGCCGGGAAATGACCCGCAACGAAGCACGTCAGCTACGGGAAAACCGCTTACGGGCGGAAAACCCGCAGGCGTATGAACAACGCACGGCCTACGAACGGAACCGCCAGCAGAAGCCGGAAGGCTTTGAACGACAGGAACGTCCTCGCCGTGATACCTTCCGCGACCGCCGTCCGCCGGTTACCGATGAGTCGGCCCTAAACCTGAGCAGCGATCAGGAAGAAGAATTCGTAACCGCCGTACCTACAGAATTAGTGGCTCAGCCCGTTGCTGAATTTGTACCGGCTCCCGACAGTCTTCCGGCCGATGCCCCGGCATCGTTTACAGATGCACCGGTAGAGGCCGACCGCCAGCAGCCCCAGCCTAACCAACCGGCACCGCCTGCCCCTTCGCGGGAATCTATTGAATATCAGAACCGTGTTCGCCGTCAGTATAACCAGCATATCCGCGAGTTCGACGGAATTATCGAAAACGAAGGGGTGCTTGAAATTATGTCTGATGGTGGCTATGGCTTCCTGCGCTTCAGCCTGATTACAACTACCTCGCCAGTCCGGATGATATTTACGTTTCGCCTTCTCAAATCAAACTGTTCGGCCTGAAAACCGGTGATACCGTCCGAGGTCAGATCCGTCCGCCGAAAGAAGGTTGAAAAATACTTTGCCTTACTGCGGGTATCCACCGTGAACGGCAAAACCACAGACGAGATCCGTGACCGGATTCCGTTTGAATACCTGACACCGCTCTTCCCGGAAGAGCAGATCAATACTGAGTACACGGCCGGAAATCCTGTCAACCCGCGTGCTGGACTTGTTTGCACCGATCGGTAAAGGCCAGCGGGGTATGATTGTCGCGCAGCCCAAAACGGGTAAAACGGTATTACTGAAAGAAATCGCCAATGCCATTACCAAAAACCACCCGGAAATTTACCTGATCATCCTGCTGATTGACGAGCGGCCGGAAGAGGTTACGGACATGGCCCGCAGTGTAAATGCCGAAGTTATTTCGTCAACGTTTGACGAGCAGGCTGACCGCCACGTGAAGGTAGCCAGCATGGTACTTGAAAAGGCAAAACGCATGGTTGAATGCGGACACGATGTGGTGATCCTGCTTGACTCGATTACGCGTCCTGGCACGGGCCTACAACACCGGTTGTACCGTCTTCGGGTAAAATCCTGTCGGGTGGTGTGGATGCCAACGCCCTGCACAAACCAAAACGCTTCTTCGGGGCGGCCCGTAACGTGGAAAACGGCGGTTCACTGACGATCATCGCTACGAGCCCTGATTGATACAGGATCCAAAATGGACGAAGTGATTTTTGAGGAATTCAAAGGTACCGGCAACATGGAACTTCAGCTTGACCGCCGTCTGGCCAACAAGCGCGTATTCCCGTCGGTGGATGTGCTTACGTCGGGGACCCGCCGCGAAGACCTGCTGATCGACCGCGAAACGCTGCAGCGTATCTGGATTCTCCGCAAGCATATGGCCGATATGAATCCACTGGAAACAATGGACTTCCTGCTCGACCGCCTGAAGGGTACGCGCAACAACGAAGAGTTCCTGATTTCGATGAACCGATAGGTCATCCTGATTCCCGATATATCGTTTTAAAAAGGAGTGGCGTAAAAAGTCACTCCTTTTTTGTTGGTCAGACATCCTGAATTATTCCCTGTACGTAAGTAAAATTCTGATTTACTTGAATTTATGGTTTGTACCCGTAAATTTGGGAATGACTTTTGTACTACTACTCTGCTCTACAAGAGTTGTAGTATAGTATTCCTGGTCAGGCCCTAAACCCCTGAAAACATTATGCTTACGAATAAAACGCCATGGATAATCATGCTGGTTATCTGGGATTGCCGGCTCCTCATGGTGGCACGTCTGCCATATCAAACAGCCTTTGCGCTGAAGAAGCAGAGCCGGTTGTGCTGGCTTCCGGAAACACGCCAATCGGCCTGGTCATTTCCGATGGCGGCCGTTTACGCCTTGCCTTAACAGAAGATTTTGGTTTTGCTAAATCAGATCCGATTGCCAACCGGCGCAATATTGATATCAGTCTTGATTCACTCGCGCTTTATCTGCTTAACAATCCGGAACGCCACCTGACGATTACCGGATTTTACAAACCCGGCGAAATCATAATACCTCAGCAACGAATCTGGGGATTGCACGGGCGAAAATATCAAGGAATACCTGACGCAGAAAGGCGTTCCGCTGAGTTCAATCACCATTACCGGTAAAGAAAAGAAGATCTGATAATGAGTACGGCCGGTGATTCAGTTATGGGTGGCATTCAGTTTGATTTTGCGGCCGTAGTACCAAAGGTTGATTCAGCAGCACTTGCCGCATCCACCGCAACTGTGGCAGTGGCGGCAAGTACTAGGATGGCGGCAACGTCAGCGCTCTCAGCCAGTACAACGGCTCCGGAAACCATGACGGCGATGACCGAAGAAGACCTGCGAAATCGCAGAAGTATACCTCTATTTCGAACCAATTGACTTATACTTCCCGAAGGGTCAGTCGGAATACATTAAAACAGACGAGACAAAGAAATTTTTCAAGGCAGCCATCCGCTACCTGAAAGAAAATCCTGATAAAAATTACGGCTTACCGTTTTACCGACGATCAGGGCCCCGACGATATTAATTTAAACCTGTCGAAGAAACGGGCCGAGTTTGTGAAAATGCGCTTAGTAAGGTTAACGTGCCCGGTGATCAGGTGCAGGTTGAGGCAAAAGGTGAGGCAAATCCTAAAATGCCGAATACGACCGAAGTTGGCCGGAAAGCGAACCGGCGGGTTACTGTTATTGTGATTAAATAAACTATTTCAAGTTAATACGTATATGTTTACTCTAAATCCACACAATCTGGCTGATGCCATGCTGCACCACGGCATTATGCTGCTGGTAGCCGCGGTCATTGGTTTCATGATTGGGTTTATCTCGCAGAAAAGCATGATCAGACAGCTGGAGGGGGATCTGGCCATGACTGAACGTGAGCTTGATTTGTGTGTGCGGGGCTCCGGTTTACCAACCAACATCGGCCTCGATGAGGCTGCCGTGCTGACCCGGATACGGGCACGGGCGTCTGAGTTGAATTTTGAGCGGATCGGGCGGGCTTCTGAGCTTGACGCCGATGATTTAAAGGCAATTAACGGTATCGGTCCGTTTCTGGAGCGCAAGCTGAATGCAGCAGGCATCTACACCTGGCAGCAGGTCTCAGTTTTTCGAAACAGGACATTGATAAAATTAACGAAATCATTGAGTTTTTCCCGGGTCGCATCGAACGCGACAACTGGTTGGTCAGGCCTTTGATTTGTACAAACGGAAGCAATAACCCAATGCCTTAACTTTTACCCGTATGTTTGGATTAGATCCGCTCAGTCGTCCGGTTGCTATTATTGAAATAGTCCTTCTGCTTTCTGGCGCTGCTTTTGCCGGCTGGCTCATTGCCCGCCTGATCATGAGCGCCCGGATTAAAGCATTACAGAATGAAATTGCCGGAAAAGAAGCCTCGCTTGCGGAATGCCGCCGGTCGAAATCACCGTCGGTTACCACAACTGTTACCACTCCGTCGCCTTCAGTTCCGGTAGCTACCGCCAAAAATACCCGGCCTGTTATCGCAGAGGTTGTATCCCCGACCGTTACCCTGGCCAGTCAGACCGTGATTGCAGATCCGATGACGACCAAACTCACCGAATCATCCGTTACGGCTCCGGTTACGCCACCTGTATCCAAAGACAAACCGCTGGCAGAAAAGCCGGCCGTTCAGGAAAAGGCTCCGGCAACGCCGCCGCCAACGGGTAACTCCGAATCAGCCATACTGGCCCGAATTGCGATGCGCGCATCTGAGCTTAACTTCGACCGGATCGGTCATGCCGGCCCGCAGGAAGCCGACAATCTGAAAGAAATTAACGGAGTGGGTCCGTTTCTGGAGCGTAAACTGCATAGCCTCGGCATTTATACGTTCCGGCAGATTGCCAATTTTACCAAAGAAGATATCAAAAAGATTAACGAGATTATTGAGTTTTTTCCGGGCCGGATTGAGGGCGATGACTGGGTCGGGCAGGCCCAAGCCTTTTTCGAATTCAGGCAGCGCTGAGACCGGCTATGGCGTCTTTGTGGTAAATATGGCTGGGCTTATGCAGCTTCTTTCAGCAGCCGTTCAACCAGCCCAGGCAAACCGGTTGACGCAGGTTCCGTAATAAACGTTACGTTTTTCCGGTTCCGGATATCAGGTGTATTCGGATCAACTACATAAACCGGCACACCCGGCCGGACGGCATACACAAGGCCCGCAGCCGGATAAACCGCGAGCGATGTACCGACGACAATCAGCATATCGGCATCTTCGGTTATATCCATGGCGACATCCATCATAGGAACGGCCTCGCCAAACCACACAATATGCGGCCGGAGCTGCGATCCGCGCTCACAGCGGTCTCCCATTTTAATTTCCCATCCGTCTATATCATATACCAGCCGCCGGATCATACGTGCTTCTGGATTTAGTTCAACTCCCCGTGCAAATGCAGGACATTGGCCGATCCGGCCTTTTCGTGCAGGTTATCCACGTTCTGGGTAATGACCGTGACATCATAAGCCTCTTCCAGTTTCACCAGCGCCAGATGTCCGGGATTGGGGTCAGCGGCCAGCGCCTGCTTCCGGCGCAGATTATAAAATTCCTGCACCAGGGCCGGATTTTTCCGCCAGGCTTCAGGGGTTGCTACTTCTTCAATCCGGTAATTTTCCCACAAACCGTTTGAATCGCGGAATGTTGCCAGTCCGCTTTCGGCGCTGATGCCCGCGCCGGATAACACCACGATCTTTTTCCTGTTTTCCATAATCACTATTCCCTCAATACGGCAGGCAATATACTAGTCTTATCGAAAACAGGCCTACTTTTCAACACACAGCCACATAGAAAAACAAAGAATCATTTACCCTTCATTTTCCATATGTGGCTATGTCGTAACTAATTTTCAAAAAGTTCTTAGGGCAATAGTCCCATGAATCCGCAGTTTAGAATCCGGCTGAATCATCTGCGCTCGGCCCGTAGCTGCCAGGGATCGGGATATTCAGCAGGCGAAGAAAAACGCCCAGTTGTGCGCGGTGGTGAATTGTCTGACTAAAGGCATGACGAATGGTTTCGCCCTTTGTCATCTGCCCAAGGATTTTATCGCCGTAACGCATTTCCCACGGCAGATCCAGTTGTTCTTCCGTTACGGTAGCCAGCGTTTTCCGGGCCGATGCCGCTTCTTTTTCAAAAATAGCCAGCAGGTCGTCAGCAGTATTCACCGGTGCCGGTACGTAAGGTTCGGCAGCGAAATCAAGTACGTCTGTGTCAACGGCCAGTGTCACCCAGCCCGGGATTTCGGCAATGTGTGTCGCCAGCTGACGCATTGTCATGCTTTTCGGATGTGGCTGCCAATCTAGTTTATCCGCAGGAACAAGGGTCAGGAATTTACGGGTGGTTGCGGCTTCGGCCTCAAACTCTTTCTGAAACACGGGGATGATTTTCATACTTGTCTTTGTTGTTTTTACAAAGGTACCCTCTCCTTGTGACAGCCCTATGTCAGCAGGATTGTCGTTTTTTTATTTTTCTTTGTAAATCAAGGCAACCAGCCGGCTATTCCTGTCTGCTGCCACAACGCTGTATCCGGCTCATTTGCTAACGTAGCCTCCAACTAAAGCCCTTTTACGCCCATGAAAACACTTCGCTTGCTCCCGTTTCTGCTGTTGGCCCTGGCCGCCTGCCAAAGCAAACCCAAACAGGAAACCGAAACCAAATCGGCCGCGGCTAAAGATGACAGCGCTACGGCGCTGGCCAAAAAGCCGGGGCCCGAAGATCCGCGCTCCGCAGCCGACCGGCTGGTTCGGGCGCTTTACTTTGAGCATAACAAAACCGACAATCCGTTCCGTGAGAAGAACCGCGAGCTGATTGACCAATATTTTGCCAAACCACTGGCCGACCAAATCTGGCAAAAAGCCGATGCCCTGAAAGCCGGCAAGGTAAATCCACTGTTCAGCGCACCGGATAAAGGCATTACCAAAACGTGGGTTAATCCGGCTGCCGTTGGTGGTACGCGGGCTATTGTCTATGTGACATTTCAGGATGCCGGGAAAGACCAGGAAATTAAGATTGATATGCAGCAGTTTGCCGGACGCTGGCGCATTACCGACATGACTTATCCAGGCGGTAAAACGCTGACGCAAACTGTTCAATAATGCTATACTTGTTCTGAGTTCCTGATTGTATTTATCTTATAGTATTTATTTTTTACTTTCCTCCCCCTGCTCCAGAAGGGCCAAGGGGAGGAAAAATTATGGAAACTATTTCCAGCAGACTACTTATACAGAAACAGACTCCCTGAACGGAATATCATTCCGTTCTACATAAATATACTCGTGAAGGATTATCAACCAGAACTCAGAACCGTCGGTGTGACGCGCTATGTCACACCCCTGCGCGAAGGCGGATCGCTGCCAGCGATTGCCGAGGCCGACGATGACTTTTTATACGTGCTGAAATTCCGGGGAGCCGGTCAGGGAGCCAAAGCGCTGATTGCCGAAATCATCGGTGGTGAGCTGGCCCGTCTGCTCGGTTTCCGGATTCCGGAAATTGTGTTCGCCAACCTCGACCCTGCTTTTGGCCGCACCGAACCCGACGAAGAAATTCAGGATCTGCTTAAGGCCAGCGTTGGCCTTAATCTGGCCGTGCATTACCTGTCCGGCGCCATTACCTTTGATCCGGTTGTCAACACCGTTGATCCATTGCTGGCTTCGCAGATTGTCTGGCTCGACTGCCTGATAACCAACGTCGACCGGACAGCCCGCAACACCAACATGCTGATCTGGCACAAAGAACTGTGGCTGATTGATCATGGCGCTTCGCTGTATTTTCACCATACCGGCGGCGACTGGAAAGAGCACAGTCTCCGACCCTTTGGTCAGATCAAAGACCATGTTTTATTGCCCAAAGCCTCGGAGCTGGAAGCCGTTGATGCGCAGTTTAAAGCCATCCTGACGCCCGACCGTATTCAGGCCATTGTAGCCCTGCTGCCCGATGAATGGCTGCTGGCCGACCCTGCTGTCGAATCGGCCGGGGCGCAGCGGCAGGTATATGCTCAGTTTTTAGACTCACGGATAGCCCATTCCGACGTATTTGTAAACGCCGCGCAGTATGCCCGAAAGACACTTATTTGAGTATGCCGTCATTCGCGTTGTGCCCCGTGTCGAGCGCGAAGAGTTTATGAATGTCGGTGTGATTTTGTTTTGCCCGTCGCAGGGTTTCCTGAAAACGATATACACTATTCCCGAAGACCGGTTGCGGGCCTTTGCCCCCTCGCTTGATCTGGATGAGCTACGGACGCGGCTCCAGGCCTTCGAACGGATTTGTGCAGGGCGCTCACAAGGCGGGCCTATCGGGCAGCTGGCCATTGCGTCACGGTTCCGGTGGCTGACAGCCATGCGGAGTACGGTGGTACAAACCTCGGCCGTTCACCCTGGTCTGTGTACGGACCCGGCAGACACCGTGAACCGGTTGTTTGAACAGCTCGTGCTGTAGTTTTTGGAACCACAAAGGCAGGAAGACAGAAAAGGGCACAAAGTTTCGGGAGAGACTGTCTGTTTTATTCCGGTAAACCCCAACGCATTCTGTCAATCCGATCCGACAATCCGGTCAAAGCATCCGGTCAGACAGTTTTCCGGTCCATTTGTGACTGTTTTTCGGTGTCGCGCATGCGGATGCTGACCCAAAGCGAAATGGCGGCACAGGCAGTCAGGTACCAGTAAAAGCACGATGCGTGGCCCATCTGTTTGAACAACAGGGCTACATACTCAGCCGTACCACCGAAAAGCGCAACGGCCAGGGCATACGGCAGACTAACACCCAGCGACCGAACGTTGGCGGGAAACAGCTCGGCTTTGATAATGGCCGAAATGGACGTACACATGCTCAGAATGAGCAAGGCCAGCGTAATCAGCAACGTCGCTACCCAGAAATTGTGCGTTTCGCCCAGCCCGGTCAGGATGGGGATACTTGTTATAACGCTCAGAACACCGTAAATGATCATCATGCGCTTCCGGCCGATCCGGTCGCCGAGTATGCCCATAAACGGCTGGGCAATCATAAATACGATCAGTGAAATAACGGCAATGGTGGTGGCATCGCTCTTGCTGAAGCCCGCCGTATTAACCAGATACTTCTGCATGTACGTGGAAAACGTGTAATAAGAAACGGTCAGGCCAAGGGTAATGCCGACCACCAGCCGGGTTTCGCGGTTATATTTGACCAGTTCCTGAAGGGTGCCTTTCCGGCTATCGTCCACCTGCTCCTGTTTAAACGAATCCGTTTCCTGAATGCCACGACGCAGGTAAATGGCCGATAAGGCCAGCAGCGCACCGATTCCGAACGGGATACGCCACCCCCATTCGGTCAGTTCGTCGGGAGTGAGCAGCCAGCGTTGCAGGATCATCAGCACCGCCAGCGCGACAAGCTGCCCCATGGTTGTTGTTACATACTGAAAGCTGGAATAAAACCCGCGCAGGTGTTTCGGAGCCATTTCGCTCAGGTACGTTGCTGCCGTACCGTATTCCCCACCGATGCTGATGCCCTGAATCATCCGGGCGAGTACCAGCAAGATCGGCGCAAACAGCCCGATCCGGTCATAGCCAGGGGCCAGCATGATCATCAGTGACCCGCCGCTCATCATCAGCACCGACAGCGTCAGCGCCGATTTCCGCCCGCGCCGGTCGGCATAAGCGCCCATGATCCAGCCCCCTACCGGACGCATCAGAAAGCCAATCGCAAAAATACCGGCCGTATTCAGCAACTGGGCCGTTTCGTCACTTTGCGGAAAGAACGTACCGGCGAAATACAGTGAAAAGACGGAATAGGCATACCAGTCATACCACTCGACGAGATTGCCGATGGAGCCACCCAGAATGGATTTTAACTGAAACCGGTTTGTTGATGGCGTATCAGGTTGCGTCATATAGTACATGGGTAATGAATCAGGCCCAATGTACAATGATCGGGTCTGATTATCCAGGCAGTTAAAGGTATTCAATGCATAAATTCGGGAAATAACACATAGCTGTACCGCCGGTAGCCAGCGATTTCGCGCTTAGCCAAACAATAGCGCGCCTTCAGTTTATCTTGTCTACTGCTTAAGTGTATATTTACCCCGCCATTCGTAACCCGCTTTTCATTTTCCTGTATGATCAATATCCGTTTACTAAAACCGCGCCATTTTCTATTAATTTTAGTCATCTGCCATGCATTTGTTTCGCGGTTATCTGCTCAAACGACCCGCTTTGTATCCACAACAGGCGTAAACAATAACCCCTCAACGGCTACATCATGGGCAACCAGTACGACAGATTTACAAGGTGCTATCAATGCCAGTAGTCCGGGGGATCAGGTGTGGGTAGCGCAGGGGATATACAAACCCATTGTGGTGACCGGTGCAGCAAGCCGCACCGCCAGTTTTTCGATGAAAAACGAAGTAGCGGTCTACGGTGGTTTTTCAGGTACTGAACAGGCGCTGTCAGAACGGCCCGGGAGAAATCCGGCAACCGGCCAGCCAGGCAGTTCGACTCTGAGCGGTGAAACAGGCAATCCTTCTGATTTAGCCGATAATTGCTATCATGTCATTTATAACTCCGGAGAACTTTCCGATAAAACCATTTTAGATGGTTTTGTTATTACATCCGGGACCGGGAACGGTACAAATGGTAATACTGCTTATGGAGGTGGCCTGTACCTTAGTGCCGTTTATCCGGTAACCAGCACCCCAACCATCAGAAACTGCCTGTTCACCGGGAATTATGCTACTTATGGCGGTGCTGTCTATAATCTGGCAACAGCAGCAGTATTGAATGGCACAGGCGGCACTGCCAGTCCGGTGTTTTCAAATTGTTCGTTCATCAATAACACGTCAAAGTATGAGGGCGGTGCCATCTATACGGCTGCCTATGAACGATCGGCCAAAACAAATCCTACATTTACCCAATGCACCTTTCTTTACAATTCCTCTGACGCCGGTGGAGCTATCGCCAACGTCAGTCTATCGTCTAATTCAATAGCTAATCCAACGCTGATCAGTTGTATCTTTCACTACAATACCTCATTCCGCGGTGCAGCAGTTTATAACAATAGCGGCTACAAAGCTACCGGTAAGCCTGTTTTAACAAACTGCTCCTTTTTTAACAATACAACAAACGGTTCCAGAACGGCCGCGTTTTACAATGAGTCTTACCAGGGCGACTCAAGCCCATCGTTTACCAACTGTACCTTCTACAGCAACGAAGGGGCTGTTTATAACTACCACAACTATGCGACAAAGCTCGAAGCAGTTTTAACCAACTGTGTGCTCTTTCAAAATGCAGGAAGCAAAACGTTTTCAAATGTGTATGGTGGAAGCGTTAAGCTCAACTACAGCCTGATCGACAGCATAGCAACTGGCTATACTGCAACGAACAGCCTGACAACTACGGTATCTCCGTTTCTGAACAGTGTAAGTACCTTGCTCTCCCCTTGCTCACCGGCCATTAACAGCGGGCTGAACACCGCAACCGGTCTGACAGGCATTGCAACAGATCTGGCCGGGAATCCCCGTATCATCCAGCAACAGGTAGATATGGGCGCTTACGAAACCGAGACCAACTCAGCGATCCGGCACCGGCGGCTGTATGTCAACGCTGCCGCAACCGGCTCAAATTCGGGTCTGGACTGGGAAAATGCCTTTACTGATTTGCAGTCAGCCCTGTTTTATCCCTGTATTGCCGATACCCTCGAGATATGGGTTGCTAAAGGTATTTATAAACCAACTGCAACTATGGACAGGAGGATAAGCTTTGCGTTACGCAATAACATTACCTTATATGGCGGGTTTTCCGGTTATGAAACCCGGCTGAGTGAGCGCCAGCCGATGGCCTTGACACAGCCTCTCAACACAACACTGAGCGGAGACATCGGTATCGAAAACGACCCTTCCGATAACAGTTACCATGTCTTTAATAATCCTGGCGGTCTGAATTCATCCGCCATTCTCGATGGGTTCGTCATAACGGGCGGTAATGCCATTGATAACGTACTGAACGACACCAAACGGCTGGGTGGCGGTATGCTTAACAACGCAGATAACGGCTACTGTAACCCGGCGATCCGTAATTGTCAGTTCGTTAATAATGCCGCTGATCTGGGTGGGGCAATCTTTAACAGGGCTGAGAACAAGGGGGCGTGTAATCCGGAACTGATCAACTGCTATTTCCTGAACAATAAGGCCCTCACGGCAGGTGGTGCCATCGCAAACTCAAGCTTTTCATCATCGGTCAGTAATGCGCGGATCACCAACTGCCTATTTCAAAGTAATTCAGCGTGTATGGGTGGTGCTATGTACAATTCCGGCGAATATGGCACCTGCAATCCGCAGTTTGTTAATTGTACATTTTCAAACAACAGAGGAAGTAACGGACCCACCATGTACAGTTCCGCCTATCAGGGTCAAAGCAGGGCAACGTTACAAAACTGTGTGATCTTTAACAATCCGGTGAACAAAGGGGCTGATTTCGTGAATACCTTCGGCTCATCTACCATGCTGAGCTATTGTTTATTAAGCAGCGGTGTAACCGGCTATACCGGCAGTAGTGTTATTATCACGACCGAGTCCTCACCTTTTGTAAGCACTACTGATCTCAGGCTCAACGCCTCCGCACCGGCCATTGATACCGGTAATCCGTCAACAACAACCATCGTTTCCGGACCGTTTTCGGTTTCCGGAATTCCGCTCACTGATCTTGCCAATCAACCGCGGATTACCGGTAGCCGGGTTGACATCGGTGCTTTTGAATACCAGACACAGGCCGATCTGCGTATTTACAGCGTACAGGACGGCAGCTGGAGTATTCCGGCTACCTGGTCCTGTAACTGCCTTCCAGTGAACAGTCAACAGGTGGTTATCCGGCATCGGGTTTCGTTACCCGAAGGCTTTGAGGCATCCTGCCAGTCGGTTCTGTACGAACCGGGCGGAGGGCTCCTGTTTAACCAGAACAGTCGACTGCGATACAGACAATAATAGCTGGCTATCATTAAGCTTATCCAGTCAATACAACACAGTCCGGTGGCTAATATACAGCAATAGGGTTCTACTGTTTTTACAGATTCAGTTTCAGCCCCTCGTGGGTTGCTCTGAAGCCAAGGCTTTCATAAAACCGGATGGCATCGGGACGCTGTTTATCGGAGGTGAGCTGAAGCAGATGAGCACCCCGTTCTTTGGCCCGCTCTATCGCCCACAGAAAGAACTGTTTACCCACACCTTTATTCCGTGCATTTTTGTGGACCCGCACAGCCTCAATCTGCGCCCGGATGCCGCCCTGATACGTCAAATACTGGATAAAACTCAGTTGCAGCGATCCGATACGATCACCGGCTTCATTTTCGACGATGATCAGCTCCTGATTTGGGTCACTATCAATGCGGTCAAAGGCATCATAATAAACATCAGGCAGCGGATCGCTGAAGCGTTCCCGTTTCTGCCCCAACGGGTCATCGGCCAGCATCTGTACAATAAACGGGACATCGTCGCGAGTTGCTTTACGGAAAGTCATATCGGAGAGGAGGTAAGATAAGGTCAGGCATTTTTCTGTCAGGCAGAACGATATCCCAACGAAGAAATAAGTTTTGCCGGAAGCGGATATTCCGTTTCAGCAGGTACGCTAAGATGAACCGGTTTTCCGGCTTTTACAAATTTTCCTGTTTCTTTGGCCTGAACTGTAATGGCCTTAACAGATATAATTAAATCAGAAGTCAGGAGTACTACTCTTGTTTCGATTATTATAGGGCTCCCCAATCGTTGGACAGGATTTTGGTGTTTTTAAGCTTGTTAGATGACGTCTCAAAATTGTACTTTTCGTCTCACTTCTGTTTTCCTTCGTACCAGACAGCCGGAGTCTGGTAGCCTAAGGATTGATGTTTACGATCGTGGTTGTAAAATCGAAAGTACTCGGTTAACCCCTGATGCAGACTATGACCATCGGAGTAAGCTCGCAGATAAAGATGCTCATACTTAATCGTTCTCCAAAACCGTTCGATGAAAATATTATCCAGGGCACGGCCTTTAGAATCCATACTTACAGCTATACCGTTGCTTATCAATGGCGTAAGGAAGTCATGACTAGTGAACTGACTTCCCTGATCTGTATTGAATATCTGAGGTTTGCCCCACTTTGACAAAGCCTCCTTCAATGCATCTACACAGAAGTCGGCCAGCAGCGTGTTGCTCAGCCGCCAGCTCAGAATGTAGCGGCTGAACCAGTCAATGACAGCACACAGATACAAAAAACCATGAGACATCGGCACATACGTGATGTCCGTTGACCAGACGTAGTTAGGCCGATCAATCACCACCCCTTTTAACAGATAAGGGTAGATGGTGTAGCCCTGTTGGGGTTTCGATAGGTTGGGTTTTGGCCCAATCGCTTCCAGCCCCATTAGGCGCATCAGTCGCCGGACTCGCTTGATATTGACTGGATTGGCTGGCGAGTTTAGCTCGTGGTACATACGTCTAACCCCCATCTCCGGCCGGGCTGTAAACAGTTTGTCTATGCGTTCCATCAGGGCTAAATTCCCGGCTGACTCGCCGACGGGCTGATAGTAGTAAGAAGAGCGGGCCAGCCCCAACAGTGCGCACTGTTGGGCTATGGAGAACTGTCCATCAGCAGGGTCGATCAGAACCCGTCGGTCAACGATCAACTCGCTCGTAATTTTTTTTTGAGCCAGTCGTTTTCGACCTTCAGCTTTCCAATTTGCTGGAACAGAGGCTCTTCGATCTCTTCGCGCTGTTGCTCGGACAGTGTGGGTTTGGCTGTTGGGGAATCGAACAGAGTGGGCAAGCCGTCGAGTGCCTGTTTCTTCCAGTCGGTAATCTGCTGAGGATGAATGCCAAATTCGGTGGCGAGTTGAGCCAGTGTTTTGGCTCCTTTTAGGGCTTCCAGAACCACCTTTGTTTTGAAAGCTGAGTCGTGAACACGACGTGGGGATTTGGTCATAATTAGACATTTTGTAGTTGAACGCTTTAGAGTTCAAGTTATACTACCTGTCCAGTTTTTGGGGAGCATTATATATCACCCCTAACTTACTGAAGTCCATCATGCATATATTGTGAGGTTACCTTAGCAAACTTTAGCCTTTAAATGCAGCGTTCTTTGCGCCTTTGCCATCTGACCCCAAACTTCAGTTCAGGGACTCAAAGTATGGCCCTGAATCCGGCACAAACAATGAATACAAGCCTTCATCATGGAATAGTCAATAATTCCACCGCTGTACTTGCCTCGTATTGGCTTGTCCGGCTAAGCGTAACTAACTGATTTCCTCTAACAAACAGCTTGATCGGATAGCCTCTTGTTAAAATCTCATTGTATCGTGTTAACTCAGGGTATTTACCGATCTGGACAGACTGGCGGTTTGTCGTTGAAGCATAAAAAATACTACCATCAGCATTAAAGGCAAAATCCGAAAACGTGAGTTCCCCGCGCGAAATCTGCCCCAGATATTTCATTGAGTTATCAGATAAATAAGCAGCGCCTAAACTTGACGTCAATACATAATCTCCTTTGGGCGCAACTCTGAAAATAGATGGATCAAGCGCGTAATCACCATGCTGCATGTCATCCTTACAACCGGTGAAATTCCCCTTGGCATCATAAAATAGTAAATCCATATCAACCGGTGAAATACCGGTACTGATTGTCATTAACGTATTCTGCCCGGGTATTTTTCTGAGACGTCCCCCACCATAAATACATGACCCACCGGCACTGATTATGAGTCCCGTCTTTTCATCGAATGAGCTTATCGGATTCGTCCATTGATTCCGGACAGTCACAAATACGATTCCGGTTTCACTGATGGCAACATCAGCAGCAGATGCTTCCGTAGTCAGTGTTTTTTTCAGATTAAAATCGTCCGCACTATATATAAAAACAGAATTTGTACCACCCGGAACATATAAATTAGTTCCGTTCCCGTTATTACCGACCAGTATATATCCGGACGGTGATGGCACGGCTATTTCAGTGACTATTTTTGATTCTGTATAGTCAAATACAACAATTTTATTCTTATCTCTATTGCATAAAAACAGCCATGGCTTTGACGGATGTATTACTGCTTCAGTAGGTGTAAAATCCAGAAAATAGCCGGACGGATAATCTACCTGCTGGCTATTACTTCTGCGGCTTAATAAGGAATTGGTTACTACATCAACCGCATAGCAAACTTTTGTCGCAAAAGGCGGCCGGTTGTCTGTGTAGGTTATGGTGTTTGCATTCTGAATTGTCGCAATCAGAACCTTTGAATTATCCTCGCAACTCTGGTTCATCCGGTATAACCGGTATTCCTTGAAATCCGGATCGTCTGATTTTGACCAGTTTAATACGATTTCAGTGTTAGATTTACGGGGTTCGGCTAATGAAAGTGATTTAGGAGACATTGTTGATACAATGATCGAATCCCGCCCGATATTACCGCTTTTATCCTTCGCAATAAGGCGGATAACATGTTTGTTTCTGCTTAATCTGCTGCTCGAAAAGCTAATCATTCCGTCTTTATCCGGTTTAGCTGTATTCAGAACGCCGTCGATGTTACTTTCCCAGCGGACATCAATTTCTCCGGCTGGTGTATCATTATCAGAAACATATCCTTTAAAAAGTATCTCTTCACCCGTTGAATAATTGGCTGGCAGAACGGGAAATTCAATCTTTGCCGACGGAGCAAATGAAGCGTACTTTCCATATTCCAGAAATATGGTAATGTTTGCGATATCATCACCCTTTACAACTGTTGCAGTCTTACCGCTTCCGTATTGATCTTTAGTGGCTATCACTTCATAGGTACCAACATTTACGTTTTTAATCAGAACGCTGCCAAGATTATCCGTTTTCGCTTCAGGGATTGCCGGTTCTGCTGAGATAATTGCGCCACTTACTGACCTGCCATACGAATCTTTTACATTTACAAAGATTGATCCTTTTTCTGAACCAACTTCACCAGGTTTACAACCAGACAGAAAAATTAAGAAAAGACAAAAACAGCAAAGGTTTCTCATATAAGGTGTTTATTAACAGTACGTTCTGTAACAGAACGATTCTACCAGCCTCGGAGCCGGTATGCAGATAGTGTAACTTATTTTTAATAAAGGCGTATTTCAACAGCAAATCTACCAGATCTCTATAAATAACCAACTTGCTATGCTCTTATACCCTGAGTTCATCTTTTGACACATCTCGAACAGGTAACTGTATAAACGAAAAAGCCCCTGTTCCGGAAACAGGGGCTTTTTCGTTAAATGCAGGATACCAGCATTACCTGAGTTTTATATCACGCATCCGATACCAGGCAACGTCCGGTTTAGTAGCTCGGATTCTGTACCAGATAACCCGGTAGGTTCGACGCACCGTCGATGGCCGTTTGCGGGATCGGGAAAATACGCTTCTGCGGGTTTGTATCGGTTTTTTCCGTCCACGTACCTTCGTATTTACCGAAACGGATCATGTCGGTACGGCGCACCATTTCCCAGTACAGCTCAAACCCGCGCTCACGGAACAACAGGTCGAGGCTCATGCTCGTCAGAGCCGGTGCCGGATTCGTCCGGGCAGCCCGCACGAGGTTCACATCAGCCAGGGCCGAGGCGGCATCGTTGCTCTTCCGCAGTTTGGCTTCTGCCCGCATCAGGTATACGTCGGCGAGGCGGACAATCGGAAGATCTACGTCGCCCAGGTTACGACCCGACTGTGATTTCGGACTGAATTCATACTTCAGCACGCGGTAACCGGTGCTGTAATCGCTGCCCGCCACTGTATAGTTAATGGCCTCCGTAAAGATGACCGGCGTATTCGGACGGTTTCTCGTCACATTATAAATCTTCCCGACTTTATAGTTGTTGCCGCACCGGACAAACGCACCGTTTACACGAATTAATCCGTATTGCTGACCACGCAGAATACCACGGTTATACACAAAATCAGCCGCCGCCATGCAGGAGTCAGCCGGAATGTTCAGGTTCTGCTTGTAAAAGCGCGGATCGGTTCCGGCAGGGTCTTTCGGTGCATAGGCATTCACCCATGTACGGTAAAAATCAGGCGTAATACCAGGGCCGTCCGTTCCGTTGGCGCCCGTGAATGCCGGCAGCGGAAACTGATCACCCGACAGCGAGAAATACGCCAGACGGTTGTGACCATTCAGTTCGGCACGCTGATCTACCGCAAAAACCAGCTCCTTGTTGTCGTGGTTGTCAGCGTTGAAAATCCCGAAATAATCCTTAGCCAGCTGATACTGACCGGAGTTAATGATCTTGTCGCTATACTCCACAACCTTATCCATGTCTTCCGGCTTGAAGGTAAATGACGCAGCATAACGGTCTCTGTATACGGCAGCGTTCAGATACAGACGGGCCAGAAGCCCCCATACCCCGCCTTTTGTCAGACGGCCTGAGCCTACAGTTGTCAGCAGGTCCGGCTCTACAGCCAGAAACTCGGTCCTGACGTACTCATACGCCTGTTCACCGCGCAGGATTTCCGAAATGGCCTGCGGGGCTCTCTTTTTTGAAAACAACCCCGAATAGGTCCAGCAGCAGCATGTTGTAATACGCCCGCATACCCCGTGCTTCAGCAATGTACACCTTTGCGTTCGGATCGTTGTTGGTTGGCAGGGCATTGATGGCCGTAACCGCGCGCGAAATTCCCTGTGTCAGCAGCAGCCAGATACTCCGCAGGTTCGGATCGGTGCTGGTATGGGTGTGCTGGTGCAGCGCAATGTAAATCCCGTTATCACCCCAGTCTGTACCACCGCGATACGGCAGAATCGCCTCATCAGTCGAAATCTCCTGGGCTGCGAAATAGTTTGTGTGCGTAAAAAGCGTTGGCAGCTGGGCATATACCGGCGCCAGGTTACCATCGGCGGCCTGCTTATCGGTCAGGCCGGTTACCGATGATTCATCGAGTACCTGTTCCTTCAGGTCCGTACAACTGTTAAAGAAGAGCAGGCTTGCCAGAGCGAGCGAGCTGGTAAGTATTTTTTTCATGGGAAATCTAGAATGTCAGGTTAACGCCAAATACAAATGAACGGGCTTTTGGATAACTCAGGTAATCAATACCATACGATGAAATACCGTTGACGGTCCGGTCGATGTTCACCTCCGGATCGTAGCCATCATACTTCGTCAGCACAAACAGGTTCTGACCCGTTGCCGACAGGCGGATATTCGATACCCACTTGCCCAGTCCGATCATACGCGGGCTCAGGTTATAGGCCAGCGTCAGGTTGTTGAGGCGGAAGAACGAGCCGTCTTTCAGGAACCGGGTTGATACCGGCGCTGAGTTATTGATCGATTCGTTTGGCTCACCAACCGCCGATGCCGGTCCGTTCAGGTTTTTCACCAGACGGGCTTTGTAGAAGAACGCATTGGCGGTGTTGTCATACAGTTTGTTACCCGATACACCGTTGAAGTTAGCCGTCAGGTCGAAGCCTTTGAACGACGCCGTGGTGTTGAAGTTAAACTGCTTCGTTGGCAGGGCACTGCCGGCCGCAATCCGGTCCTTATCCGTACCGCCGATGCCGTCACCGTCGATGTCACGGAATTTGTTCACGCCTTTGTCGTCAACTCCGAGGAATTCGCGCAGGTAGAATGTACCGATCGGCTGTCCGTTTACATAGCCATTCACGGTTGCCGAAGTCAGCCCCGGGCCTGAAGCTGAACCAGATGTAATTACAGTATACGGCGAGTTCTGCACCAGGTTTTTGATAAACGTAATGTTACCACCTACATCCAGACGGAAGCCGCTGTTGCTGACGTAGCGGTAGTTCAGATCAAGCTCAACGCCCTGGTTGGTAATGGTCATGTTCGGCACGTTTGTCCAGTAGGTCGCTGCCGGCTGAATCGGATCGGCCGGGATTACTTCGAGCAGGATTTTACCGGATACTTTCCGGAAATAATCCAGTGAGCCAGTCAGTGCACCTTTGAACAGGCCGAAATCCAGCCCGATGTCGGTCTGCGTCGATACTTCCCACTGAATGTCCGGGTTGGCCAGACGGGTATAGGTCGTACCAGCCGGGAATACCGATGTGTTATCGAGCGGGTAGCTGTTTGCCGCACCGGTGCTCGACGTGAAGAGCGCCTGCGTAATCTTCGACGGAATCTCCTGGTTACCGGTTTGTCCCCAGCCCATGCGCAGTTTCAGATCAGAGAACGGCCCTGTTTTCAGGAATTCTTCTTCTGACAGACGCCAGCCGGCCGAGAACGACGGGAACACCCCGTACTTGTTGTTGGCACCGAACTTGCTCGATCCGTCGGCGCGCACCGTGGCCGTCAGCAGATAGCGGTCGTTGAACTGATAGTTCAGACGGCCGAAGAACGATTGTAACTCGTTGATCGTAGCATAGCCGCCTGGCCGGTTGTTGGCCAGTGTCAGATCCTGACCGAGCCCCGGGTTGTTAATCGGCTCAATCGGTGAGATCGGGAACTTGTTGATGCTCCACGTCCGGCCCTGAATCACAAATTTCTGGTATGAATGACCCAATAAAGCCGTCAGATTGTGCTTACCAAACGCTTTTGTGTAGGTAAAGTAGTTCTCAACCAGAATGTTGCGGTTTGTACCGTAGTTGCTTTCCAAACGACCATCCTGCTGTGGTATGGCGCTTGCCAGCGCCTGTTGGTCGCGGACAGACGACGCATTATCAACACCGATATTCAGTTTATACACCAGATCGTTTGTGATTTTGAACGAAGGTGATACACTGGCCACTACGCGGTTGATTGTTGTCTGGTCTTTTTGCAGTTCCAAGGTAATCAGCGGGTTCGTGAAGGCCTGATAGCGAACCGGCACCCCGTTGGCATCATAGGCCGGATAGGTCGGGTTGGCCGACAATGCTGCTCCGACAATACCTTCAATAGACGGGCGGTTATTGACCGTCTGCGACGCGGTCATGTTCACATCCAGCGTCAGGCGGTCGTCCATAAATTTCTGCGAGGCATTGAACCGGCCGGTATAGCGTTTCAGGTCGCTGCCCTTCAGAATACCCTGCTGGTTTTGTACGCCTACTGAACCGTAGAATGTCAGTTTATTAGCGCCGCCACTGAACGATACGTTGTGATCCTGGGTAACGCCGGTGCGCGAAATTACTTTCTGCCAGTCGGTCGATGCCTTCTGATCATCAAGCGTACCACCCACGGCTACTACCTGCTTCCGGAACTCATCGGCCGAGAATAGCGCAATCGGCCGGGCCATATTCGATATACCAATGTTTGACGAAATAGTCAGGTTCGACGAGCCTGACTTGCCTTTTTTGGTCGAAATCAGGATGACCCCGTTGGCACCCCGCGCCCCGTAGATCGCCGTTGCCGAAGCATCCTTCAATACGTCAATCGATTCAATATCCTGCGGATTCAGGAAGTTCAGCGGGTTACCGGAACCACCTGTACTGGAGTTATCGAGCGGAATACCGTCTAATACGAACAGCGGCGTACTTCCCGTCCGGACACCACCGGGGCCCCGTACAGTAATGCTCTGGCGGCCACCCGGCTCGCCACTGGCCGAGGTCACGTTGACACCCGCCACGCGGCCTTGCAGCAACTGTTCCGGCGAGTTCACAATCCCGCGGTTAAAGTCTGTGCTTTTTACCGTCTTCAGCGCACCGGTCGCGTCTTTTTTCGTTGTGGTACCGTACCCGATAACCACCACCTGCGCCAGTTCAGAGGTCGATGACTTAAGCGAAATGTTCAGTGTTGTACGCGATCCGACGGCTACTTCCTGCGATTCAAAGCCAATGAATCCGAATACCAGTACAGCATTCCCATCCGGTACGGCCAGCGAGAAATTACCGTTTGCATCGGTAGTTGCCCCTTTCGATGATCCTTTAATAACCACATTACAACCGGCCAGCGGCTCGTTAGTCGACGCGTCGATTACGCGTCCTTTAACCGTAATATCTGCCACACATGTTGCATTGACCGGCTCGCGGCCGGCAAACCGGACCGGTTTTTCAGCCCATACAGGAATGCTGCTCCCCGACAGCAACGTAAAAACCAAGCTAAAAGCAAGTTTCAGCGGTGGTGAAGTGTAAACATGTTTCATGAAAAATAAGAATTATTAAGTGTCGCAGAGTACAAAAGAACATTTATAATGTCCTATACTATTTTTTAAATAGTTTAAAATAATTTTGTCAGGACTGCAAGTTTGTAACGGCGGCGCTGAGATTTCATATTGGTCCGACAATTTAACGATACCATAACAAACAATACCAGTAAGTCATTATCTTTCAATAGATTACTATCTATTATTCTTTTTTACATTAACTTATTATTAAACCAAAAGCCGCCTGTAGCAAAATTGCTGCCAGGCGGCTTAGGCGTACAAGAAATTTTCCTGATTTTATTCCATTACATGTCTGAATTCATGTTCGGCCGCATAATCACACAGGGCGGCAAAGTTGGCTTCAAGGTTTGGCTCTTCAACGTCGGGGATCAGATCTTTCAGCTCCGCCATGTCGAACGGATAATCATCGGCCAGCAGGTATTGGCTTAACTGGGCGCCCGCCGTCCGGTAGTATAATTTCTCAACCGGATTCAGGTCGGTCGGAATCTGGCTGACAAATTCGTATCTGGTCCAGCCTGCCGCCTGTAGCATTCTGGGCACGGCAAACGTGTTGGGGACGTATTTGCTGTGAACAATGTTCAGGTCCTGAATCGGGGAATCAAGCGCCCGTACGATGACCTTAGCGGCATAATCGACCGGCACCATATTGAGCCCGCCGTTCGGGTTCAGGGCAATCCGGACATTCATATCGCCGTATGCCTGTTTTGACCGGTAAAAAAACGCCCCGAACAGATAGAACACCAGGAAGCGGTACACCACATGATAAGGCGCATCCATCAGGCGGCCGGCAATGATACTTGGCCGCAGAATCTGCCAGCCAAGGCTGTACTGTTCGCACAGTGCCGGAATTTCTTCTTCAATCTGCGCCTTGAAAATTTCGTAGTAGTTGCGGTACTGCACCATATTCTGTGCCTTCCATTCCTCAGGCCGGAAAGCAAAAGCGGTGCTGATGTAGCTAACCTTATAGATATACGGCCGCAGCTTTTTAATCAGCCGCAGGGTACCGTAATAGTTTGTTTGTTTGATCTCCTCGCAGGCCGCCGCACTTGTCCCCAGATTAACCGATGCGGCACAGTGAATCAGGTGATACGTTCCTTCTCCGGATTTAAAACAGGTATCCAGCGTTTCTGATGTCGTGATGTCGTAATCCTGTAACACGACATGGTCTTTCCTGATGCGGTCCAGATCGATTTCCTGCATAAACGCCGGCATCAGCGCCGGATTCAGCAAATCCAGAAAACGGGTTTCTATCGATTTGTCTTGTTTCGGCCTCAGCAGAAGTACCAGTTGACCCTGGTACCCGGCGGCGTGGATTTTCCAGAATAGTTCGTACAGAATGTGAGAGCCTAAGACACCCGTGGAGCCGGTAAGAATAAAAAGGGGGTAATCTGAACGTTTCATGATCTATTGACTGCAAAAGTTTCCCACATGGTATCACGCTGAGATCCCAAGCTTTTGTCTGCGTGTTACCGATGTGACAAAGTTTATGCTTTGTCCATAGATTTCTTTTGACATTTATCAAAATCAGAAACCGGCTATTCTCGTTTTGCGCGGATACGGCTCAGTGTTTCCTGCGATACGCCCAGAAACGAAGCGATATGTCCCAGAGAAGCCCGTTGCAGAATCTGCGGCTGTTTGCGGATCAGTTCATGGTAGCGTTCGGTGGCCGTTTTAAACTGAAACGAGAGTGTACGTTCTTCCAGCTCAATGAAATACTGTTCGGTCAGCAGACGACCGATCAGGTTAAATTCCGGATAATTTTCCAGCAGCTCATTCAGTTGATCGAAGGTAAAACCAATCACGGCGCTGTCTTCCAGGATTTCAATGCTGGTATAGCTCGGTTTACCCGTAGCATACGAATAGAGCGACGTCAGGATGTCGCCCTCAAACGCGAACCAAAGACTTACATCCTTACCCTCATGGTTGTAATACCCGCGCGCAAAGCCCTTTTCGAGGATGTAAAAATGGTTGCAGACAGTCCCTTGCTCAAGGAGCAGATGCCCTTTCGGAAGTTCTTTCCGCGTCAATATGGAAACCAGCGCCATCTGCGCCTCCGGACTAAGCGGCGTCGCCCGTTTCAGTCGTGCTAATAGCTCAATCAAGGCCGTACATGTGTTTATCCGCCAAGTTACGACGAATTACCGGATGTTTTGGCGGGGGACAGAAGGCCGGATACCGGACAATGAACGAGCCTGGCATCAGATATCCGCAACATGCATATCCGGCGTCAACAACATCCGCAATCCCTTCGTATCTTTGACATGACTGGTCTGCTGAACAGGCTGGTATCGTCAACACAAAACCGCATAGTATGAAACTTACGCCCGTGCTTCTCGCATCTGCGACGTTTTTAACCTCTTTCATGATGGTGAACCAACCACCCGTGGCCGATAACCCGTTTTTCAGTGCCTACACCACACCCTATGGTGTACCGCCGTTCGACAAAATAAAGCCCGAACATTTTGAACCGGCTTTTGAGGAAGGCATGAAGCAACAAACCATCGAAATTGCGGCCATCACCCGCCAGCGGTCCATGCCCACGTTTGAAAACACCATTCTGGCCCTCGAAAACAGCGGCGATCTTCTCGACCGCGTCGGTACGGTGTTTTTCAACCTCAACAGCGCCAATACATCGGACGAACTTCAGAAAATTGCCCAGATGCTGTCGCCTAAACTGTCGAAACACCGCGACGACATTCAGCTGAATCCGGAGCTGTTCCAGCGTGTAAAGACGGTTTACGACCAGCGCAACAAGATGAAACTGACCGGTGAGCAGAAAATGCTGCTGGAAAAAACGTACAAGGGCTTTGTCCGCAGCGGGGCGGCCCTCTCGCCGGAAAAGCAGGAACGGATGCGGAAAATCAACCAGGATATGTCGATGCTGACCTTGAAGTTTGGGCAGAATCTGCTGGGCGAAAACAACGCCTACACGCTCGTGATCGACAAAAAAGACGACCTGAGCGGGCTACCTGCGTCTGTGGTAGCGGCAGCGGCCGACGAAGCAAAAAAACGTAAGCTCGATGGCAAATGGGTGTTTACACTGCAAAATCCGAGTGTGATGCCGTTCCTGCAATACGCCGATAACCGGTCGTTGCGCGAGCAGATATTCCGTGCGTATCTCGAACGCGGCAACCACAACGATGCCCGTGACAATAAAAAAATCATGGCCGACATTGTAACGCTGCGGGCCGAAAAAGCCAGTTTGCTCGGCTATCAGAACCACGCTGCCTATGTGCTCGAAGAAAGCATGGCCACCACACCGGCTAAGGTCAGCGAACTGCTGAACCAGCTCTGGACGGCAACCGTGCCGGTAGCAAAACAGGAAGCAGCCGACCTGCAGGCGCTGATGGATAAAGAAGGCAAAGGCGAAAAGCTCGAAGGCTGGGACTGGCGCTACTACGCCGAAAAACTCCGCAAGGCGAAGTACGACCTCGACGAACAGGAACTGCGCCCGTACTTCTCGCTCGACAATGTCCGCGAAGGTATTTTTACCCTGTGCAGCCGGTTATATGGCCTGAAATTCGAGAAGCTGGCCAACCTGCCGGTTTATCACGAGGAGGCGGTGGCCTATGCCGTTAAGGAGGCCGACGGCCGCCAGATCGGCATCATGTACATGGATTTCTTCCCCCGCGCCAGCAAACGCGGCGGCGCCTGGATGACCAGCTACCGCGAACAGGAAGTCGATAAGGGCAAGTTTGTTACGCCTGTGGTGTCGATTGTCTGTAATTTTTCGAAGCCAACCGGCAACACTCCTGCCCTGCTGAACCTCGACGAGGTACATACCTTTTTCCACGAGTTTGGCCATGCGCTGCACGGTTTGCTGTCTAACGTGACGTATGGCAGCCTGTCGGGTACGGCCGTACCGCGCGACTTCGTGGAGTTGCCGTCGCAGATTATGGAAAACTGGGCTACTGAGCCGGAGATGCTGAAGCTCTATGCCAAACATTACCAGACCGGTGAGCTGATTCCGAACGAGCTGATTGACAAAATTCAGAAGAGTAACCTGTTTAATCAGGGCTTTGCCACCTCGGAATACCTGGCGGCTTCGCTGCTCGATATGGACTACCATACGCTGAAACCAGGCCAGACACCAGGTGACGTGCTTGCCTTCGAAAAACAGTCGATGGACAAAATCGGCCTGATTCCGCAGATTCCGCCGCGCTACCGGAGCACCTATTTCCAGCACATCTTCTCGGGCGGCTATTCGGCCGGTTATTACAGCTATATCTGGTCGGCGGTACTAGATGCCGATGCGTTCGAGGTATTCAAGCAGAAAGGATTATTCGATCCGCAATCAGCGCAGTCGTTCCGGAAGAACGTGCTGGAGCGCGGTGGCACCGAAGAACCGATGACGCTGTACCGGAAGTTCCGTGGCGCTGAGCCGGATATCAAACCGCTGCTCCGCCGCCGCGGGTTGCTGAAGACGTTGTAGTTGATCTTCCAGGAAGTTTAGAACTTCCTGGAAGGTCAACTACACACAAACTCCCCGAGAGTTTTAAAACTCTCGGGGAGTTTATTTTTTCCCCTCCCCGATTCCGGCCACACGCTCACCCGAAGCCACCACTTATTCAATAACCTGCCCGCGTAAGGAAACAGGCTGCATTTTTGGTTAAAATACAGCCCATGACGATTCCACCATCCGACACGCGCTGGCAGAAACCGGTGTTGATTATACTGGTCCTGTTGGCAATATTCATCAGTGCACTGCTCATTTTACGATGATGCCAACATGAAAACACCTTTTTTGTCAACCCTGCTGCTTATGTCATTTCTATCGTTTCTGTTCGGCACTCAATGCGCAACGGCCCAGCCAAAGACCGTGGTACCCCTTATGGATGCCACCATAACCTGCCGTGATCTGACCCTGAAAACCGGCAGCGGCTGGGAAACAGAACTCTATGCAGAGGACAACAAGATTTTCAGCCGGTCGCTGTTTACCATCGTCGGGCTGGAAACCATCAACGACTCGACATGGATTATGATTGATATTCAGTCGTTTGATACAAAGAACAAGCAGCATCAGGGTGCACGGGTACAGGCCGTTTGTCTACCCGACGCCATACAGCCCGATCTGGCAGGGGTGCCGGTTTCCGGTTATTTCATGTACACCTACATGGATGCTCTGCTGCTACCGCGCACCACAAGCCAGGCTTACGTACTCCCTGCAAGCCTGAAAACCGGCCAACTGCTGCCCGACGTTGTGCTCGACCTGCAACGTGCATTACCTCCGTCGAAAGCCAGACGGAGCGCCCTAAACCGGCCACACCGCAGCTGGGAAACCTATGTTATCGACGCAGCGGGCAGCATCGCCGGTGAGCTGGTCAAAAATCAGATTGGCCTGCGGATTACGCTGACAAAGCAGCAGGTGCATGAAGCCCGCACGGTGGATACGCCTGCCGGATCATTCCCTGCCCACCGGCTGACGGCTACCATGGAGGTCCGGAATCACGGTGGCCTGGCGGTCGGTAACTCGACTCATGAAATAGTCACCTTCCGGTCGGCTTCTCTCCTGCCCAATGTCCGGTCGGAGGTGTATATCAATGGTAAGCTCAGCAGCTACGAGGTGCTGAAGCGAGTCTTTTAGGCTTATTTCACCCGTTCGGGTTTTACGGCATCAGCGGTCATTACGGCCGGTAACCGGAATACCTCGCCGGCCTTGTTGCAGAAATAGAGATACGACGCCGATGGTTTACGCGCATTGCCATCGGCCCAGAACGCGTAAAAATCCGGATGCACCGCCACCGGCCGGCGCGGGTAGCCCTGATTCCGTTTGGCATCGTGGGTCATGGTTTTGGTTGTTTTCCAGCTTTTTCCGCCATCGCGGCTTTCGAGCAGCAACAAATCCCCGCCGGTGCCGTAGGGTTGTGGCCCCGCTCCGATGGTACCAATAATACGCCACGTATTGCCTTCGACATACAGGGAACCCATGTCGTAGTTATGGTCAGACGTAGTTACCCGGAAGAATTTCCCACGCCTTACCGGTCCAGTGAGCCAGATGCCAGGTATGCGGCCCGCTCTGCGGCCCCGGTTCCGGGCCTTTACTGGTGATGTAGAGGATCATCGGCCGGTTATCAGCATCGTAGTTCACATCGCTGATATACGCATTCAGTCCCTGCGACTTATACTCCTGCACTAACGCCGGATTCGCAATGTCGGACAGAGGTAACGAAACGGGTCGGCCGTCGGCCGTATGCCAGGATTTCCCCATGTCGTCGGTTTCAACATAGTAGACGTTTGTCCGGTAATCGAGCCCGGCCCCGACTTTAGTATTCGGGTGGTAGTTAAACGCACTGCCGATCTTAGCCCCCTTCTGGCCGCTACTCTGGTAATGCCCTTCTTCGATGGTACCAATATCCTGCCACGCCGACCAGGTTACGCCATCCGGGCTTGTGATAAAGGCGGTTGTCCGGCGGGGTTTGTTGGCCCCGTACAGCAGCACGCCACGGTCATAGTGAGTCATCAGCCCTAGAAAGCCTGGCCCTGTTGCCGGTAGACCTGTAAATACGAGAAGTTGTTGAACGGAACAGTTTTGCCGTCTTTGTCGAGCCGCGTAGCGTCAATCCGGTCAAAGGCATCGATACGATACGGTTCACGGCTTTTATGGATAAACGATGGCCGCTCGGTGCCGTGTGAAGTCGAAAAAATCCAGACATATCCCTGATCATCTACCTGAATAACCGGATTATCGTGGGCATCATCAGTTTGTTTGTTCAGTAATAACGTCGGGCGCGACACCATACCGGTCTTATGATCGAACACCCCGACCATATGACACAGCTCCCGTGAGGTTGAATCCGTGACGCCGCCGTAGCAGAAAAAGGTCTTGTTTACGGCCGGAGCGTAGACCGAAAACGGGTAGTGGTTAGCCGGATACGTACCAAGCCCACCACTGTATTTATAGGCATATTCGTTTTTAGTCGGACCGATAAAATACCAGATACCCCGATAGCCTTCGGCCGGCTTGCCCACAGGCTGAGCGGCCGCAGCAGTAGTTATTACAACAAAAAGCAGAAACAGGAGACGTTGAAACACAGGCAGCAGGGTTGGTTGATCTACTACCAATAAAGAAGCGATGGGGGACCGGATACTGTGTACGGTCCCCCATCGCTGTGCATTTTTACGAAAAATGGTTACTCCTGTTTCAGCACCCGCCGTGTTTCGGACTGCCGTCCGTTGCTGACACGCAGCAGGTACATCCCTGACGGCTGCCGGATCATATCCATGTTTGTGCGCTGATCGGCCTCCGTCCGGTCGTTTTAAACCGAATGGCACCAATCTGACAGTTATACACCAATGAAACATCTGTAGAGACCGTTCATGTAGAATAAGTGGAGTTTCTTTTATATTTGCTCTCCATCTTTTTTTCATGTATATGTCAGATTCTGCCATTCAAATTTTGGTTATCGAAGATGAGGCCGTCCTGGCACTTTATATCAGCGACCTCCTGGAAGCCCAGGGATATACCATTGCCGGCGTGACTGACAATGGGCCGGAAGCCCTATCCCTCTATCAGCAAAACCGTGTTGATCTGATTCTCTGCGACATCAATCTGAAGGACAATTGGGATGGTATTGAGACAATTCGCCGAATTTTAGCATTTAAACCGGCTCCGGTCATTTACCTTACTTCCCAAACCGACAAAGAAACCGTTGAACGAGCCAAGGAGACATTCCCCGCCGCTTACCTTGCGAAACCCGTCCGACCCGATAACTTACAGCTTGCGATTGACCTCGCTATTCATAATTATGTCATGCGCCGGCTACCACAACCCAGTACGTCAGAACCAAAATCAGGTAGTCAGGAGAAGGAAAGCAGCCATCGTGAATCTATCCTCCGCAGTGGTGATCAGGTTTTCATCAAACACAATTATCAGTTTGTCGGTGTTCCACTCAACGACATCCTGCTACTGGAAGCCGATAACACGTATACCACTATTTTAACCAAACACCATAAGTATGTACTTCGCTTATCACTCAGTAACCTGCTCGAGCGGCTGGAGTATCCATCCTTGCTGCGGGTACACCGTTCGTATGTGGTCAATGTAAACCATCTGAAAGGCTTTAATGATCGTGAAATTTTTATCGACACCCTGACCATTCCGTTCGGACAACAATACAAAGAGGGTTTCATGCGGCATTTTCAATCCCGCTGAGATTAGCCGTAAAACCACCCTAACGTTACGTATCATGAAGTTTCCTTTCTTCTGCCTTGTTTTCTGTCTGGCTCTGCTACAGCATGTGATGGGGCAACCGGACACGTTGCCTGCCTTCCAGATTTTGCAAAATCAGATTACCGCTTTGTCAGACTCTGCCCGTTTTGAACGGCTCTATGATTATAGTGTAATGGCCCTGGACCATAGCAGGTTTCCGGAAGCAGCTATTGCCACCAGGGAAATGAGCCAAATTGCCCGACACACCAATAATCAGGTTCAGATGGGCAGAACGTATATGGCCATGGGAAATATGGAACGCAATCAGAATGACCCGACAAAGGCCATATCACATTACTTAAAAGCACAATCTGTTTTCCGGTCGGCCGGTGAATATCGACGGCAACTCAGGGCTTTGCAACGAATTGAGGGCGTGTATATTAGTCTTCGTGAATTAGAAAAAGCACAGCAATACTGCGAACTGGCATTGGCCATTGCCCGGCAGCAAAAGCTTGAGTCAGAAATTGCCAACATTTATAATGATCTGGCGTCCATTGAAGACATTCGTAAACAATATAGTCAGGCACTTCACTATAATGACTTAGCGCTTCGCATCTACCAATCGCTCAGGGAAGACGGTTCTTACACAGTGTCATTATTTAATCGGGCCATCATTCTCAAAAACGCGGGGCAATACCAGCAGTCAGCAGCCATTTATCAGCAATGTCTAAAAGCAGCCAAAGCGGCAAAAGATGTAGAATTAGAAGGCATGATTTATGTGAATCTACCAAACACGCTGTTATTGCTCAATAAACCCGACGAGGCCGAACGATATATCCGGCTGGGCCTGGCCTGGGCCAACGCGCAATTAAAATCACCTCCCTATTACCAGAATATATACGAGACACTAACAGCTATTTACGAAAAACGTGGCCAGTACCGGCAGGCTTTTCAGTATCAAAAACTGGGTATGGTTTATCGGGACAGTGTATTTAATGCCGATAAAAGCCGCCAGCTCATAGAAACAGAAACCCGGTTTCAAACCCGTGAAAAACAACGTCAGATCGAACAACTGGATGAAGACAACCTCCGGCAGCAACAACAATTAGCCTGGCTTACGGGCGGGACGATTGTTCTGTTGCTATTACTTGGCATTATGTTCTTTCAGTACCGCACTATTCGGCAGGTTAACGGCAAACTGGCCGAAACCAACCAAACACTGTCTGATGCCAACGAACGGATCAATAAACAATCGGGCCAATTGAAAGAGCTCATGCGGGAACTGCACCACCGGGTCAAAAATAACCTCGCCATTGTGTCCAGCCTGTTGTATTTGCAGTCGAACCGGCTGGAAGACGAAAATGCCGTGCGAGCCGTACGGGAAGGGCAACAGCGGGTAGAGGCCATGTCGTTGATTCATCAGCAATTGTACCAGACCGATAACGTCACCCGGGTGAATATGCAGACTTATATCGACGAGTTGGTACACGGATTGATGCAATCCTTTAACCACCAGAACAACTTCAATCTCCGGTTAAATGTTGCTCCAATTGATTTGGATGTAGAACTGGCCGTACCGCTGGGTTTGATTTTGAACGAATTGACTACCAATGCTTTCAAACATGCCTATAAAGGGCTTGATGCACCAAGCCTGAGCATAAGCCTGTGGAAGGAAGATCAGCTATATCTCGAAATCAAAGACAATGGCCCGGGCATGGATGTGAGTCAGTGGCAAAAGCCAGGTCGTTCGTTTGGCAAGCGACTCATTAGCTCCCTAATCAAACAGATCAGAGGGCATCTGGACGTCACTGCCGATCAGGGCACCCAGTTCCTGCTGACTCTACCAGTTCCTGAAAAGAAGTCAATACCTGGTCTGGAAAAAGAATCAGCAATGGCCTGATTCACTGATCGTTGTTTTTTGCCCGAAAACAAAGGGTCTGTTTTCCATTCAGAGACAGACCCTTTGTCGAATACCTGTTTTATTATCTCAGCTTTATAACCCAATAGTTCATTATCCCTTTGGGCCGCTCACTTTTGTCACTGATTCCTCCGGGCTGGGATTGAGACGAACCGGCGGCAATGATTCCGCCATCGGCGGTTACCAGCATATCGCCTAACTTATCTGTAGCCGTTCCGCCCAGGGTTTTATCCTGCCCCAGATAACGTCCATCCGCTTCCAGTTTTGCAATCCAGTAATCTAAAACGCCTTTAGGTATGTCTATTTTTTCACCTCCGGGAGCAGAAGGCGTTTCGCCACCCAGCCAGATCCCTCCATCGGCTGTTACGGCCAGTGACTTAAAGGTATCGTCGCCGGGGCTCCCAACCGTCTTATCCCACTGCTTATTGCCATTGGCATCAATCTTGACAACCCAGTAGTCGTTCTGACCGGCAGTACCGCGCAGACCTTCTGTCTTGTCAGCTCCGGCGGGCGAGGACGAGCTACCGCCCAGTACAAACCCGCCATCGGGCGTAGCGGCCGCCTTGGCTAACTGATCGTCCTGCGTTCCTCCGAACGTCTTATCCCACTGCTTATTACCATTGGCGTCAATCTTGACGACCCAGTAGTCATAACCTCCTTTACCGGCAGCCGTTTTGTTGCCTGCCAACCCCTCAGATGATGAGTAGCCTGCCAGCAGATAGCCTCCATCTGCTGCCTTGACGACCGATTTCAAATAGTCATTGCCTCCGTTGCCCAGGGTTATATCCCACTGCTTCTTGCCGTTGCCGTCCACCTTGACAATCCAGTAGTCGTAGCTCCCGTTACAACTGTTCATTGATTTGTCACTGCTGACTGGCTGGGGTTGGAAAGAGCTTATTCCTCCCAGCGGGTTTCCGATTACCGGCGTAACTTTATTGGCCAGCGAGGCCGAGATGCCCCCTACCAGAAAGCCCCCGTCGTTGGTGGCCACCATCGAGGTCAGGTGGTCTTCATTGGTTCCCCCGAGTACGTTATCCCATATCACGTTGCCAAAGCGGTTTACTTTGACAATCCAGTAATCATACCCCCCTTTGGAACCCTGGCTTTTAGACATATCCTCAGCCGGCGAATTAGACGACCCGCCCAGTACCATGGTCATGTCTGACAGCGGCACGATGGACGCTAACCGGTCTTCTCCGGAACCACCTATAGCTCGGTTATAATGTTTAAACGTACCATCGGCGGTTACTTTAACCACCCAGTAATCATTCCCTCCATAGGCCTCAAACCTATCGTTAAAGCCCGCAGAAACCGGCGAATTAGAGGAACCACCAAAAATATACCCTCCCGAAGTCGTAGGGTTGTTTACGGCGACAGTCAATATATCAATGCCGGATCCACCCAGCGTTAAATCCCATACCTTAGGCGGTGGAGCTATCCGCCCTCCTGAATGGACAATATTAGTCGCTTCCGTCACATCAACCTTCTCGATATCAGTAGATTTACAGTTCCACATCAGGAACGTGGCTGTTATAGCAGCATACGTAATTTGCTTTTTCATTATCTTTTATAGTTTTAAAAAATGAGTTGGTCTGATTACTTTTTCGGGTGAGGACCCATAAGGGATATGCCTGAAGGATTAAGTCCGTTGCGAATCCCATACAAGATTACGGTGGTCGGAAAGCGGAAACCCGGAATTGTAGGTGAATACTAGCTTCGAGTAGGTAAATGCCCTGTTTTGGGGTGCGAAGCCTGAAAAGAAGGGAGAGTATTTATTGGGTACTGCGGTAACTCCCGAGTATGCAGCCGAAAGCCCGTGCGGGCGGTATGGTGTAGGTTGGTGACGCTGGTTTTTTGTCCGAAAACAGGCTGTACGGGCACAGACAACACAAACCGGGTCAGCAATGAGTCAGGCCGCTAATCTGTTTGCCATACATAAATCCCATTGTTCACCATCAGAAACGGGGCGCTCACATCCTTTTATGAGCGCACGCTTTGCCCGTCGGTTAGCTTTGCCACCATGTTTAACAATAAAAACGTAAAGCCATGAAAACTAAATTCGTATCAATCATCACACTACTGCTTATGGCTGTTGCCGCCTTTCCTACCTACTCACAAACTTCGGTCGACATTGAGCATCAGGTAATTTCACGACAGATAGAAGCAATCGAACGAATGCGTGTGATGCTGGAGGAAATAATTGCTCAACGCCGGAGTTTTATGGACCAGCATACGTTGCAGGCACGCCTTTTATTTGCAATGGGCAAAATCAACATGGCCAAAGAGATTGTATTTCAGGATCCACTCCGGGCGGCTCAATTGGCGACTAGTGCGCTGACAACTTTACAGCAATACCAATTAGGTGACGAACAAGTATATACCCCGGTAAGGGAGTTTATAGCAACGGCGATTCAGATATATTATAGCAAACCGCTTAATTTTCCTAAAATCAGAGAGTTATAAAGCATCTGGTCATGAGCTTATGTATTATTCCGATACAGTACTACGGATCACACTCCATCAGATGTGGCCCCTGCCCGAATGGCTGCAACAACTTAGAAAAACAGCTTCCGGTGCCCGTAGACAGGACGAACCTGTTAAGACAGTCAACCTGACTCACAGGAGCGTGCGAATTGTCAGCCGAAAGACGAACCGCGAAGCTCCAACCTGACCAAACGGATATCTACTCACCTGCTGTCATTGGGGTGAAAATCATCACATCCTCAAGTACTGCCTATCGACCAACAGGCCACCTACGCGGAGCGAATCGCTGACAAAATTTTAAAATCCGCCGTTTAGAACTGCCTGAATCGTTTGATAAATAAGGAAAATGGCCATAAAGCAGCCGCAGCAATAGCTTTGTTCCAATTGGGTTTATTTGCGTTAGCCCTGAGTGCTTTTGAACAGTACCATGCTAATACTATACCTGATATGATTAGTGCAACTTCCATTGGTTTTGTGATTTGAAACGTGGAAAACGAACTGATTTGGTTGATACGGCAATATAATTCTCATTATGACAGCAGAAGCCAATATAAGTATAAGCGGTTACTAATAAGTACCATAAGGCAAAATAGCTATGCTTGTTTCGTTAAAAAGTAAAAAAGCCTGCCTGCCAGTTGAGCCTGGCTTGTCGCCATGAGCGGCCAAAGTCGCCAAGCCCCCATCGCTGTACATTTTCACGAAAAATGGTTACTCCTGTTTCAACACCCGCAGTGTTTCGGACTGCCGTCCGTTGCTGACACGCAACAGGTACATCCCCGACGGCTGCCGGATCATATCCATACTCGTGCGCTGATCGGCTTCTGTCACATCCAGCTGTTTCTCGGCAATGGGTTTCCCGCTCAGGTCGGTGAGCTGCAACCGGATGCGCTGTCCTGCTGCGCCTTCAATCCCTACCACTACAGCCGGCCCGACCGGATTCGGATACAAGCGCGTACGGAACGGTTTTCCGTCATCGCCGGTAGCTACCCGTGCCTGACCGCAGGCCGCCGGCAGGTTAAACGTAAACGAGGTTTCCATACCGCTTTGCCGCGCATACAGCGTAACCGGTTTCGGATCAGCCCGCAATCCAGCCTCTACATACTGCATCGGATTGAGCGTCCAGGGTGTTACGCCAATAGCAAAAAACTCAATGGGCGATCCGTTGCCCCCCGACGTCTGAAAAACCAGCGAACCGGTCGAACAATTATAGACCGGAGCCGTCAGCCGCAAGGGCTCCATAGGGATTGTCTGCTGCACCGTCAGCGTAAATTGCCCTGATGCGGCCAGTCCCCACGGGTCTGTTGCCTGAATCGTTATCGGGAAATTGCCTGACTGGGTCGTTGATCCGCTGATGACATTGCCGTTCAGCGACATACCCGGCGGCAATCCGTACGACGAATAAACCAGGACCTCACCTTCGGGATCCGAGAAAATACTGTTTTGGATCGTCAGCGACAGTGACTGCCCCGACAACAGCGATACGTTAGCCAGCGGACCGACAAAGGTTGGCGGTTGGTTGGTACCGTTGCAGGCTCCCTGAAGATTGAACATGTAATTGACCACCAAATTGCTCTGGCGCGCCCACAACATCATGGGTTTCGGATCGGCCCGCAGACCGGCTTCGATAAATTGATTCGGGTCGGTTGTCCAGTCCGTAATACCCACCGCCTGATACTCGACCGGTGTTCCGTTACCGCCGGTTGTTTTAAACTGGATGGCACCAGTCTGGCAGTTATACACCGGCGCTACCATCCGGAACGCTTCCGGTACGTCGGGAATCAGGTGCCGGATTTTGTAAAGTCTTCCGCCATTACTGCCACTACCACGGCTAAGGCTGTACAGCTCCCCATCCGTCCCCATTGTCAGGCCCAGCCCGCCTGCCGGCATACCGGCAGCGAAGGCTGAGCGTACGGCTGCCCCCGCCGAGAGATCAATGTAGTTAATCCAGTTATTACAGAGGTCCTGATAAAAATACTTGCCTGTCATGGTTGCCGGATAGGTGCCGTTTGCAGGGTCATAAAAAGCTCCGCCGGTAATGGCACACCCCTTCCCGTCGCCGCTGCCGTGCGGATAAGCAAAGACCGGGTTAGCAAGGCCGGGGGTGCCCGTTGCGCCCTCGGCAACGGGCCAGCCAAAGTTCTGGCCGCCGACTGTGGCGTCGTTAATTTCTTCCCAGCTGTCCTGGCCGACATCATTCACAAACAAACGTCCGGTACCGGGCTGAAACGTAATGGTATAGGGGTTTCTGAGGCCATATGCCCAAATCCGCCGCCGGGCATCGTTACCGGTCGGGAACGGATTATCTGCCGGAATGGAGCCATCCGGATTGATCCGCAGAACTTTACCAAGGTGGTTATTAAGGCTTTGGGCGTTGGGGGCATTGGCATTCTCACCGACACCGATGTACAGCTTACCATCGGGACCAAAGGCCATCGCGCCTCCGTTGTGGTTGGTTGCACCGCTCAGCGGATCAAGATCCAGCAGCACCGTTTCACTGCCCGCCGCAGCCAGATCACCCGAAGCCGTAAAGCGGCTGACGCGGTTATGAGGAGCTACCGTACCGCTGCCCGGCACGGTGTAATACAGATACACATAGCGGTTTGTAGCAAACGCCGGATCGATGACCACGCCAATCAGACCCCGTTCGCCGCTGGCATCGACGGACAGGCTCACAAAAGGCGTGGGCAGCAATGCCCCGTTTTTGACAATACGAAGGTTCCCGCCCTGTTCGGCCACCCAGATACGGCCATCCGGACTGGTAGCCATGATGGTCGGCTGGTTCAGGCCCGAAGCAACGGTAACCAGACTAAAGCCCTGTGGCAAAGTCTGGCCCTGTACCGAAAGTCCTGAAAGTAAGAAATGAAGCAGGCAAATACCGGCGATGTGGTACACGGAGGATAACCAGCGGCTGCAAGCCGCCAGCGCCCTGACAGATCTGAAGATGTTCATGGCAGTAGACTTTTTTCATGTTCAAAAACTGGAAAGCGAAACGGACGGGCAGGCCAGCCGCTTTCCGCGAAGAAAGTCTAACTATCCCACCTATTTAATCGATAAAATGCATAAACTCAAGTTTTTGTTTACTTTTTTGTTGCAATGGTTTATTTTAAACACGAAAAGTGGCTCTTATCACGTGGTTGATGCGATAAGAGCCACTTTTCCTCAACATATAAAGCTTACCGGTCAGCGACAAAAAACCATTAAGGGGCTGTATTCCGCCGGTTTATTTCGGCCTGAAGACTTTTTACTTTTCTGGTATAGCGTGAGCCAATCAGGCCGGCGGCAATCAGTAACCCGGTTGTCATGAGAAAACCACCGCCGTGCGTTGCCGACCAGATGGCCATACCCACCAAAAATCCGATCAACAGCGCCACTAACAGCCTCTGCGATTTGGTTTTTTCCGCTGCCGACACCAATTCATCGGGTGTCATTTGTGAGTAGTCTCGCATCACTTTACAACTTCGCTGATCAATATCGTCGGGGTTACGTTTGTGTACTTCGGAAAATCAGCCCGGATCGCCTCACGGTTTGGCGCAATAGCGGCCTGATAGTCACTCAAACTTTTGACATAAAAACTCCCGATAGCCATAAAGGGAAGCGGCGTATTGGGCACTCCGCTTGCCATACCTTTTTCAATCGTGTACCGCACTAAATTAGACCCTAACAAACCGGCCACAAAGGGCATATGCTTTTTTTCGTAGTAGTCCATATCAAACGTTTTACCTTCTGCGTAGGGATATAGAACCGATACCTTGACCAAGCCTTTTTCGGCGTACTCTGCGCTATTTTTGTCACCACTGGTGGTTTTCTGCTGGGAAAATGCCGGAAAAGCAGCGCCTAATACCAATAAACACAATACAATTTTAGTTTTCATCAGCGAATTTGTGACTTGTTTCTGTTCTAAAAATTAGTCGTGGCAACGTAAGCTGTTTGCAGTCCGAAAAGCGGCGCATTCCCTCTGTCCTGCCGGCCTGTAATTGCCTGTACATGAACGATGTTAAAGTTAACAAAAAGACGAAACAAACCAGATTTCATCATTGCTTTAAATGTCTTTTTCAAAGAACAGGTATACTCTGGATGAATCCGGGGACGCTGTGGAAACCAACCTGTACCCTTTTGAAGCATACTCATCGAGCTTTGTCTGAACTTCAGCTTTGGCTTCCGCGATAGCCTTTTTGGAATCGAATCCATTTTGGACATAATGCACGATTTCAACTTTATACTCTTTCATTTTCTTACAAATTTACTGGTCCTGTTAACTCATTTATCAAGGGCTCTGTCGCCGGAATGCCCGATCTGGCAGTAAAACGCTTGCTGTCAAACATACTACCCTGTCACCGGAACGCTGAAAGGGCAATACAAAGTCACCTGTCAGGACGTCCCGCTTGTCGCCAAAGACACTAAAACGGAAGTCAGAGCTTGATCTTTGACATGCGCTGCCTATTGCCAAGACGCTGGATAATGAGTATTTGATGACCGCCACCCAACGTCCCAGGGGGCTGATGGATGAGGAAGCCACTTGACCGAACACACGTACCTGTAACCTTTACACCCCCTGCTTGTTGGGCTGCGACCTTCCTACGGGACGGGCGTCTTGTCAGCGGTAACCCACCCACGCGGAGCGCATTTTTGACCAGCTAAGAGAGTTGGCTTTGTCACCGCCCCAGTCACTTCCGAATGCCTTCTTTTATTTCTAAGTCGTCGTTAGTCCGGTTCATTAGCTGCTGACAAACTACCCCCAAGTCCCGCACAATAGCGTCATACTTTGACAAAATGCCTGTTGCTTCAAGCCAACTGATAGACTGAATGGCCTGAAGTTGGGTAAGCATATTTTTGTCACGATGCCCGATAGCCGAATGCCTGACTGACTTTATAGTGCTTTCATGCTCCGTTTTGAATTTATTCATCTGGCTGGCAATAACCTGTATTTTTTGCCTGTAAACCTCTGCATCGGAAAACTCATTAATTGCCTTTCGTAATGGTTTACCTAAGAGTTCCAAAAAGTCGTTCATGCTCTCATAAATCAACAAATAGGCTTGTCGGGCGTATAACTTCCGTTGCCAGTCTTTTTCGGCAAACATCAAATCTCTGCCGATGATTTTGAGGTCATAAGAGACCAGATTTAGATAGCCTGAAATGTTCCAGACTATGCTGGCGGTCGTAAAGCTGTTGAAATTGGCGTGTTCCAAGCCTCCGACGATAATAGATAACGTTTTCTCCTGAATGTCGAAATTGTTATTAAAATCCTTCTCCAATTCTTTTCGACTTTCCTTGATTTTTTGCGCGAGGAAAATTACCGTTAATCTGTCGTCTTCCATTGTGTGTTAAAAACGTTGAAATGTCGCACGAAACCCACCTTACTTGCCCAGCCTAGGCGTTTCTCGTGTCGACCAAAGCTGGCTAACGAGCCTAAACCACCCTGTCACGGGACGTACAAGTTGTCGCACGAAGCCAGCAAACACGCACTTTATGGACCCGCACCCAACGACCCCATGTGTCGCTGGCGACCGAAGGAAGCCTTGACGCACATGGGATGTTGGGCAGGTTGCTGGATTGCAGGATGTAAATTTCGCCGATGGGAACCTAATTTCGAGTTCGCTTTTATTGAAAGGTGTGTCCACAGATTGTAACCCAGTACACGAGCTATAGCTAAGAAATTTTCCAAATCACTAAGATACAGGTTTACCTGTATCTTCAAGCTTACCTACATTACGAACATTGACAAATTTTACTAATAAATCAAACCAGAATGGGGCTCCAAATGAAACAGCAGCTATCATCAGTAGCCAGCCAATAAACATTTTGAACATAATAAAAATACAATCTATTCCTTGAGCTTTATTTAAATCGTCACAAATTGTAGCCCAGCCAAATGGTAATTGCTGCAATCCCAGAGTTTCTCCTACTAAAATTGCGCGTTGTTGTTTCAAACTATCTGATTTAGTCTTTGCTTGCTTATTTATTGCAGCCAATATTGAATCTCTCTTTTGCTTTATAAATTTTAATGAATCAGGATGCATTCCTGCTCGTTTTGTTGAATCTAATTTAAATTGATTTACAATTCCTCTGCGGGCAACTTCGCTTCTAACGGATGTAAAATTTAGCTCATTGCCTATTTTCTGTACAATCTCTACAGCTTGACCAACCACTAGATTACGGAGTTCAGTATCCCGCTGAAGTCGTTCAGTAACACTAATAACATCAAGGTTGAATGCAACAACAATGAAAATTGATACCCATCGGATTCCTTCTTGACTATACTGTTTATAATAACCAGAAACCCTTTCCATGTGAGCGTTATACCACTTTTCAATAGATGCAATTGCGCCTGATATATCCTTAGAGTCTTGTAGTAAAGCAGTGAGAATACTTTTCAATTCTTCAAGAGCATCGGCGTTCAGTCCAAGTGAACTAGCTGATAGTGTGTTTACCCATTGACTAACCTGCTGAATACTATTAAACCCTCCTGACACTGTAAAAGGATTTATACCCTGTACCATACCTAATGCTGGAGGTGGTACTGGAACTGGTGCGGGAGTAGCAGCATGCTGCTGTAACAAGCCCAACAGCACCTTAGCAAAAACATTAGCTGTTATATATGAAGGCCGAAGAGTAACTTCACCTGAGCCAGATTCAACATCACGGTGAAGCATCCAGCCAAAAATGCGTTCTAAAAATTGAGGTCTACGCCGGACCGTCTGCCCTTTAATTAATGGATGTTCGTAAATTAGGTCAGCAAATTTAGGATCTGAGAGAACGTTCTGTAATGATTGTCTAAGTAATGTTGAACGTTTATCCTGAATAATAGTAGCAATAAACTCCCAAATTCCAGAGACAAACAGGCTAACTATGAAAAATATAAATGTTAGGCTAAGTAGAACATCAAAAAAAGTTAGTAGATTCATCGATAAAGTGATTTGGGATAGACATGGAGATCTAATATTTGCCTATTTTCACCTTGGCTTATTGAAGAAATACCTGAGATCAAGACTCGAAACGAACTTATTCAAAGGCTTAGGTTCATTTAAGTAGTTATCAAGCCCTGCGCTTGCAACAACCCAAAATGTACTTCCTAATTTAAATTCGGCTCCTAAATTTATTAAAAGGGACTCATTTGCTGTAACGAAATTTTTGTATTTATATTGACCCTCAAGAAAACCCCTAACATCCTGCGTGCCTAAATAATATCTCAAATTTAAATTATATCTAACATTTGTAGTTTGGCTTGATTCGGAAGTAGAGAGCACTTTCTCTGTTCTGGGTAGGGTTAAATTACCACCAATTAATAGTTGACCACCCTTATGAATACGCAATGCCCAAGTTGCCCATGCTGAAAATAATGAAAATTGGGCATTAGCAATAAGTGTATCTGGTGACTGAGCAGCCCAAGCAAGTGCAAGATCAAACCTGCTTGCATTCCAATTATTTTTTTTATATTCTTCTATGTATTCATCGATCCGCTTACCGAACGACTGAACAAGATCTTTAATTTCTTTCTCTGAAATAGTTTTATCAGGCCCTCTATATTCTTTAATAAAATTATCGTAAACTGTTTTAAGAGCTGGCTCTGCATTTAATGTTGAGTCGTCGATACTTATTAGAAATTTATTGAAATCGCTTCTATGGTTTATATAATATTTAGGTCTTTCAACTATTGGTGGAGAAGGCATGACTTTATTATTAACCCAATAATCAGTTAATTTATTTAAAGCGATTTGAACACTTGTCATTGAGCCACTTACTTTAAGCTTACCTTCTTGGTTAAAAATTTCATGTTTTACTTCTGGAGCTCTATATATATCTGCTCTTTTCGAGAGGAAAGATACACGGTAACCAATCGCTAGTTTTGCAGGAAATCTTGTCGTATCGTTAATCGTGCCTATACTGAATGAGGAACGATAAAGAAATCGCTTACCAGGGTCAGTATTATAATCGTTAAGTGTCCACTTTTTAGAAGCTAGCTTCCAAGGAGCAAATTCTACTGCAAAATTTTTAGGAATTACGCCAGCCCGGTTCGAGTAAAAAGGAGTTAACATTGCTGCAAACTTCTTTACGTCTGATGGCCTAAGTATGTTGCTTGCATCAGTGCCAAGTGCTTTGAAGGCAGGCATGTCGGGTACAACAAAATCTAATAGGTATTTCTCAATTAACGTACTATCTGGTTGGGACTGAGCAATAGTTTGTATATGTCCAGACAAGCATAAGAGTATTGTAAAAAGGCAGTAATAAATCCTTTTCATGGTTTTTCGAGCATTATATAAGACCAATGACAATAATTTCTTCTTTAATGGATAGTTCTCCTACCTGTCCTGGAATTGAGACACTGTCCAGCACTGCTGCCTCACCTAAAGAATTTCCTTGGAGAACGGTAACGGTCAAATTAAAACCATTATCATCGTCTCCTTTTTTTACCCAAAACCGAACGTCAATTATACGTCCTCTATGATTGGCTACCGGCTCAGTAGGCCCGAAGTCATTTATTACTAAAAAATTATCATCGTGTGGAATTTCGTTACTACCAAACCTTATAGGATTTGTTAGAATAGGTAAACTAGTGGCATCAGCTGACCAGAGTTGATAAGTATAGGTTATAAAGTATAGGCCTTGCATGTCAATGCTAATCCATAAAGGTCCGCCATTAGGGTCAAATCCAATTTGCTTGTCCATGACTTATGAAAACTTGTTTGATTTATAAGAAATAATACGTTTATGCTGATTGGCCAAAGTTAGTAGTATAAATGACTTTGAAGTAAGGTGTTTTTCCCATATTTTATGGGGTATTTTGCCATATTCTCTCTGACAAGTCTTTTTTGAAGATGGCCAGTCGGGGCAGTCAACTTGTCAACAGCAACCCGGCAAACGAGCTAATCATTATCTTTAGTATCTGTAGGATATACTGACACCCGTGGCAACACCCAACATACTATTGTACGCAAACTCGCGGATCTATTTCTAACTCACAATCAAGCTATTGTAGTTCCGTACACGTGTTTTACTACTGTCAACATGAGCATTACGGCTTGCCCCTTAATCGCTCCTAAATACTAACATTCCACACAAAAACGCAACGTGAAATTTCCCGTATTTTTCGGTAAATTTCACGTTTTCCGCCAACAACCTGTGTACCCGAAATGAACCTAAAAAGCGTTGAGCCCAGCCATATTGTACGACAATGGAATATTGAAGGGTCTCCTAACTACTTTTTTGGCACTGATAAACAATTATATCGTATCGACTCCCGTGGGTACTTTTCATTAATCGCCGATTGGTTAAGCGTTATACGCATGGCTATATCCTGAAAAGCAAATTCTACAGCCTTGCCCAAATCCGTCCCCTCTTACGGCGGCACTATTCTACAGATCATCCAGCGGACTCTTGAGCTTGCTGATCTTATCAGCTGTCACGTGTCTATAGCGCATCGTCGTCAGAATGCTTTCGTGACGGGGAAGCGACCAACAGCCGATTCGATCCCCCCCAAATCACATAAAAAAACGGAGTGCTACTCCGTTTACAACCTCAATCTTCAATCACCGCTGATTCGCAGATGTATGTCGGGATGATGCCGGTACTGCGGACGCGGACGTCCACGTCGTCGGCGAGGGTATTACCGGTCAGGACCAGGGCGGTGTCGAGGCCGAATTTGTTGCCGCCCAGAATGTCGGTATGCAGCGTATCCCCCACCATCAGGATGTCTTTCCGGCCGACGGCCGGATAACTGTTGATGTGCTCGTAGGCGAAGATAAACATCTGGGCGTCGGGCTTCCCGAAACGCATAAACTGCTTACCGACAATGGTTTCAATCATTTTGGCCACCCCGCCGATGGCAATCGCAATCTGGTTTTTCGAGACCGGATAGGTGTTGTCGGTGTTAGCCACAATCACCGGAATGTTCCGGCGGCGAAGCAGGTTGACGGTTTTGTTCAGGTCGGTGTTCCAGTCGAAGCCTTCGTCGTCCAGAAAAACCAGGGCGTTAACCTCGTCGATATCGTTCAGGTCGAGTTCGCGGATCGACAGCGTTTTGAGCCCCGCCGTTTCGATGTAATGCGCCGACTTTTCGGTACCCAGATAGGCAACGGTCCCGTGGTTTACTTTCAGTTGCAGGTACTCGCGGGCCAGCATTCCCGACGAAATAATGCACTCCGGCACAATATCGTACATCTCCAGCTTGTGGTACGACTGCGCCAGTGCCTCAGGACTCCGCGAGGCATCATTCGTCAGGACATAAAACTCCTTTTTTTGCTCTTTCAGGTAGGCAAACGTTTTTTCAATTCCCGGAATCAATCCGTTTGAGTTTTTCAGGACGCCGAAAGCATCGAAAAAAATCACTTTATACTGATCGACAACGTGTTTAAATGACTCGAACTGCGACATATGGAGGTAAAATTCGGTAAGTACGGCTTTTGCTTTTTTCCGGTAAAATGGTGTACAAGGGCAGGTATGTGTTACCCGCCCGCATCAGATTTTCAGCGCTTTCAGGATGACATCGGCATCAAACAGCTTGTCGATGGAAGGCAGGTAAATATCGTAGGCCTCGCGTTGCAGCTTCGTGGCATAGGTCCGGTGGAAGAAATACCGCCCGTACTTGATCACGTAATTCAGGATAAAAAACCGGTAGGCCTCTTTCATGAACCGCACCTCGTTTTCGGTCAGCGGATAGACCTTGTGGTATTCCTGTAAAAACATCAGGAAACGCTCTTCCATCATCGGCCCGATCAGGTAACTGAATACGGTCCGGTCGCCCGCATCGGATACGACTCGGCTGAAGAAATAGAAGTCCATCACCCGGTAACTGATCCGGAACCAGTCATAGTCCCAGCGTGAGTACAGCTTCAGGTCATCGGTTACGGAAAAATTTCCGATGTTCCAGTCTACGAATACCGGCATGGTCTCGACCGACCCGTGTACCAGTTTCTGGCGGTTTTTGAGGAACGTTTCGCACTGCTTCTTCAGGTAATCAACATGATTCCGGTGCTCATACTGACCCGCTTCGGTATCCAGCATATCCACAAGGCTCTGAATATCGCTCCGCAGGGTTTTCGACGATTTCGGCAGCACGTTTGCCACCCGTGAACACGCCTTGTGAAACCGGCCGATCTCACCGCCCAGCTTCCGGATGTGCTCTTCGTCGAGCCGGCGCGGCATCCGGTGCATGGTCCGGATCGGGTTATAAAACACCACCCACGTATCAATCAGCTCGTCTTTGAAGCGGTACGTAAATACCTGATTATTCTTCAGCAGCGACTTGGCCAGCACATTCTCAAACGGGTAGAGCAGGTTATTGGCCAGGGCATGAATAATCCGGTGGTCTTCCTTAAAGTGTTCGTATTTACCAAAGTAAGACAGTTTGGCAATGACAATATCGTCGTTATCGAACCGCACCCGGAACACGTGGTTGGTCGATACCTTTGCACTGATGTCTTCAATGGTATGAATCGTATGTGAGGCATCAAAAGCCGCCCAGGCCTGTCGGATAATGGCCGGGTAATCAATCATTCGCATGTATCTGTTTTGTTGTACTAGATGATTTCGAAATAACGCTTTAGTTCCCAATCGCTTACCTGACGGACATACTGCCGCCATTCCCATTCGCGCGTCTGCGTAAAATGGTCAACAAAGCCTTCGCCAAACAGTTCCGCCGCCACCGGTGATTGCTTCATCACCTGCGTCGCTTCCCACAGATTCGCCGGAATGACGCCGTTTGTTTTGTTGGCATATCCGTTTCCGACCGTCGCCGGTACATCCAGTGTCAGCTGATGCCGGATGCCGTACAGGCCCGACGCCAGCGAGGCCGCAATGGCCAGATACGGGTTGGTGTCCGAGCCCGATACGCGCTGCTCCAGCCGCGTGTACGATTCGGCATGGTTCAGTACCCGCAGGGCCGTTGTCCGGTTATCGACCGACCACGTAACGGTTGTCGGTGCCCAGGCGCCTTCGACCAGCCGTTTGTAGCTGTTGACCGTCGGGGCCAGCATCGGCAGGATATGCGGCAGACAATACAACTGACCGGCCAGGTACTGCCGGAACAGTTCGCTCATATTATCGGGCTGCGTCGGGTCGTAGAACAGGTTTTTCGACCCGTCGGGCGTCCAGAGGCTCTGATGAATGTGGCCGCTGCACCCGGGCAGATCAGCATGCCACTTGGCCATGAACGTGGCCATGATGCCGTGTTTGTAGGCAATTTCCTTCACCGCCGTCTTAAACAGTACCGCCTTGTCGGCAGCCCGCACCACTTCGTCGTGGTGGATAGCCGCCTCATAAACGCCCGGTCCGGTTTCGGTATGCAAGCCTTCGAGTGGTACATCAAATTCGGTCAGGAGGTCAAACAGGTCGTGGTAAAAAGCCGTTTCGAGCGACGGCCGCAGAATTGAGTATCCGAACATACCCGGTGTTAGCGGCTCCGGATTGCGGAAATCTTTTTCGTGGAGCGACTGCGGCGTTTCGCGGAAATTGAACCATTCAAACTCCTGGGCCATTTCGGCGCGGTAACCGAGTGCTTCGCATTGCCGCGCGATTCGTTTCAGCAGACTACGGGGACAGGCGACCAGATCGTTGCCGTCGGCATGGCTGAAATCGGCGAGAAAAAACGGCAGGTTATCTTCCCAGGGAATCCGGCGGAAGGTAGACAGGTCGATGCGGGTGGGCGTATCGGGATACCCGGAATGCCAGCCTGTCAGTTTGACCTGATCGTAGGGATTATCGGCACTGTCCCAGCCAAAGACTACGTTGCAGAAGCCGTAACCGGCTTTGAGGCCGGCCTCAAATTTCCGGCGGCTGATGACTTTGCCCCGCAGCACCCCGTCGATGTCGGCAAAGGCAAATTTTACTTTCTGTATACTATGTTGATCGAAGTATTCCCTAATCTCGTGCTGCTCCATAACTGTAGCGGTATGCAATGAACAGCAATCTACTACATTTACCCAAACAGCCGCAATTTATGGGGGATAAATCTACGGAAGCAGGTTCCGGTTGTCTTAACTTTTAATCCTACCACAAAGGCGCATAGAGCACAGAAGACTGATAAAATCGTTGTTTTAAACATTCCTCCGGCAGGGGTCTACCCTGCCGGAGGAAACAGCCTCACACCCCGAACTTCCGCAGGTTATACGTGAAGCTCAGCAGAAAGTACCGGCGCAGAATACGGCTCTGAACGTCCTCTACGTAGGTATCCGTCACATTCCGGATGATGCTCTTGTTCTGGTTCAGCAGATCATACACCTGTAGTTTCAGTTCGCCCTGTTTGTTTTTGAAAAACTGACGGGCCAGACCGGCGTTCCAGAGCGTAACATTCTGGTTATAGCCTGCCGACCGCCCGGTGTTGTTCAGATACAGTACATCGCTCGTCAGCACAAACCGGAACGGCAGCTGCCAGTGGATATTGGCATCGGCCATATTCGTGAAAAACGCGTTATTCTGCGCTGATTGCAGGGAGTAGGTCGCCCGCTGATAGGTTACATTGCCCATCAGCCCGAACTCAAACTTGCCGTTGAACGCTGAATTCAGGCTCAGCCCCTGCCCCAGCGTCATGTTGCGCGAGTAGTTAGTCTGCCCGTTCACAAATCCGATCCCGCGCGAGAAACCCAGGTTTGTATTCAGGTTCAGGTTGATTTTCCACGGCATCAACCGGCGGCCAAACGACATATAACTGTTTACGGCATAGTAGCCGTCGGCATTTACCGGCTGCGTGGTCTGCACCCCTGAGGCGTTAAAACTCGTCGCATTTACGATCCGGTCATTTACCTGATTAACGTTCATCATCGCAAAGAAACTCTGCGACCCTGCCGACCGATAGGTGTTATAGCTCAGCGACAGCGTATTATAGTATTCCGGCCGCAACCCGGCATTGCCCAGCCGGATCTGTAGCGGGTTGGTATTGTCTGGCACCGGCTGCAGCTGGCTCACCGACGGCGCGTTGATCCGCGTCCGGTAGTTGAGCCGGAGTGTGCGGTTGCGGGTCCAGTTGTAATTAAACATCGCCACCGGCAGGAAATTAGTGAAGTTCCGGTTCAGGGTCGTGTCGGTGGTCCGGTTGTTACCCTGCAACGAGGCCTGCTGCACGTCAAACCCAAGAGAGTAGGTATAGCGCAACCGCCGGTTCTGCAACGTTGTCCCTACGCGGTGCGTCTGGTACTGGTTGCGGAAATCATTGGTCAGGAGCGTGTTTAACCGGGAATATAGCCCCGTTGTTTCGTCGAAGTCATTCACATCGCGACTTGACAGATTGAGGTTGTTCGCGAAGTTATACCGCAGTTCCAGCTTTTTACTCAGCGACAACGGTTCGGTAAACGACAGCATCAGGTTATGCGCCCATACGTTGTTACCCTGCTCATTCTGCTGGTTGATACGCGTCGTCCGGTCGCCGGTCGTACCACCAAAGAACGTGTTCGTCGCCTGATTGATGCCACGGGTATCCTGCCGGTTGAGCACCGTATTCAGGTTTACCGAAAAAGTCCGGCCCTCTTTCATAAACTTCCGCATCAGCAACAGGTTGCTCGTGCCATTCAGCCCGTTACCGGTCAAGCCGTAATCGGTCTTGTTCTGACTCAGCGCTGCCCCCGACTGGTTCTGTACCTCCTGATTGGTCAGGCTGTTGAACCGCGACTGATTATACGACACATTGGGTGTAAACCGCAGGCTGGTCAGGCTGTCGAGCTTCCAGTCAAGGCGCATATTAAACCGGTGGTTGATATTCCGGCTGGTCGAATTCAGGGCCTGATTGGTCAGAAACGACCGGTTAACCGCGGTTTCTCCTCCCGCCGGTTGGGCGGGCAGAACATTTTGCCGGCGGCTGATCTGCTCCGTCCTGACGCTGACATCATTGATAAAATAACTGGCCGCCACTTCGGCTTTTTTTCCCAGGCCATCGCGGAAATTCATCCCGCCCGCTTTGGCATTGGTGATGTTCCTTGGCTGCTGATTACCGCCGGCCCCTCCTCTGCCACCGTCACCGCTGACCATAAACGTTCCGCCCCCGCCGGCCAGGCCGCCGCCCGCATTAATCCCTGCACCGTCCTGCGCTGTAAAGCCCTGATTGTTCAGGTTATTGCCCATGCCGACCAGCGACATCTGCCGGCCATTGTTAAACCGGTTCAGATTAAGATTAGCCAGATAACGGTTATCGGTACCGGCCCCGGCCGTATTCCGGCCAAAGTACCCTTTCCGTTTATCCCGCTTGGTGGTCAGGTTAATCGTACGTTCGCGGTTGCCGTCATCAATACCCGAAAACGACGACTGATCCGATTGCTGGTCATACATCTGTACTTTGTCGATGATGTCGGCGGGCAGGTTGCGGGTAGCCATTTTCGGGTCATTGCCAAAAAACGGTTTGCCGTCAACCAGTACCTTGTTCACGGTTTGCCCCTGGGCCTTGATCGTACCGTCGCGGCTCACCTCAACGCCCGGCAGCTTCTTGAGCAAATCCTCAACGGCAGCATTGGGCTGGGTTTTGAACGAATTGGCATTAAACTCGAGGGTATCCTGCTTCACGGTAATCGGTGCCCGCTCCTGTACCACCGTTACCTCGTTGAGGGTTGTCATTTTCGGGTTCATCCGGATCGTACCGGCGTCGGTCGATGTCCCTTCAGCCGTAATGCTGCGCGATCCGTTTTCGTAGCCGACAAACGTAACGAGCAGCCGGTAACGCCCCGGCGCCACATTCCGGAGCAGAAAATTGCCGTCGCCGTCGCTGATGGTATAGGCGAGGTATGACGAGTCGCGGGCATGCAGCAGCGAGACCGATGCTTCGCGGAGGGGTTTGCCTGTTGTGGAGTCCATGACTACACCGCGTATAGTGCCCTTCCCGGCCTTGCTGACCGGGGCCTGCTGTGCCTGCACAGCCGGAAGCAGACCGAGCAGCAACAGTAAAACGTATAGGTAGCGCATCCCTTACTGTGATTAAATGATTTAAGGATTAGTATGATTGTTTACTGTGATTGAATGATTTAATGATTAGCGGGACGGCTTATTATGGGCAGTTGATCATAATAAGCCGTGATTACTGATGACATTGATAAATGACTAATCTCCGGCCTCAGGAAGGCACTAAAGTTGATCAATGTGATTAGCATTAAGTGCCTGATTGTATTTATCTTATAGTACTTTTTTCACTTTCCTCCCCCTAACCCCCTCCACAGAGGGAGCTAGGGGGAGGAAGAATTATGGAAACTATTTCCAGCAGACTACTTAGCATTAATCACAGTAATCATTTAATCATGAGAATCATAGTCCTAGTTATTATTCCGTTCAAACATCCGGGCGCGGAAGTCAGCCATGGCTTTTTCCCGCACTTCCTTCATTTCTTCCGGCGATACGGCCTTAGCCGATGCTGAAGGCAACACATCCTGTTCAGACACCGACGCTTTCAGATCCACTTTTATGGCTTTATAGGCCTCTTTGCTACCCTCAACAGACAAAACAACCCCTTTCTCCGGCATCAGCTCCCGCACAGGTGAGTAGGTTATGGGTAGCTCAGTGGTATACCAGACGGTATAGTTTTCATTTTTGTATGGTACAACGGCTTTCTGACAAACATAGCCCGCAATTTTCTTCGTCTGATCGGCGGGTTGCCAGGCTGCCGGCTTTTTAAACGGGGTTTCCGATTTATAAAGTTTTGCCTCGGCATCCTTCCCGACCGTCAGGACAGTAATCAGTTTTTGTCCGGCCAGATCGAGATAGGCCTTTTCGCTGAACGGTGCCTCTATACGTGTCGTCTGTGCCGGTGCAGCGTCACCGCCTCCCGGGCCATCAAATGACCGGCGGATCATCGTAGCGCCACCCGCCCCTTCCCGTTCTTCTTTCGCATTGGCCCCGTTAAAACTGGTTTTGATTTCAAACGTGCGGGTATCCGGAATTTCTGCCGGAAAACCCGGATCACCAGGCTTCATATCCTGGCCGTTGATGTTAATCCGCATTTTCGACAGATCGACTTTAACCATCGCTTCGTACGATATCCGGCCGCTGTTCTGGGCCTGCGTTGTCAGTCCGGTCAGGAGTAAGGTGGCAGCAATTAATAGTTGTTTCATGGAATGTCAGTGATTGATTTTAGTGTAGCAAAGGTCAGCCGAAGTACTGTAAAGAACCGTTATGTAGTGTTAAACAGTGTTAAGATCACAACCCAAGCCTATGTAGTAGAAAGTGACCTGATCCGGGTTTTGGTAGAAATAAGCCCGTTATGAACGCCCGTATCCTTTTTGTAAGCAGCCTGTTAGTGCTTTGCCTTTCTCTTACTCTGGCTATTGCCCAGACTGATCATCTGCAATCGGTTCCTGCTCCCGGCAGTCACCCGCGTCTGCTCCTGCCCGCCCGCGATGAAGCGGCGATCCGGCAGGTTGTTGGTACCGACCAGACCTGGGGAAAGGTACACAAGGCCATGCTGACCGAATGCGATGCCCTGCTCAATACTCCCCCCGTCGAACGGATTCAGATCGGCCGGCGGCTGCTGGATAAGTCACGGGAGGCGCTGCGGCGGTTGTTTCTGCTTTCCTACGCATGGCGGATGACCCGTCAGGACGCCTACCGCCAGCGCGCCGAAAAGGAAATGCTGGCCATCGCCGCTTTTAGTGACTGGAACCCGTCGCATTTTCTGGATGTGGCCGAAATGACCATGGCCGTTGCCATCGGGTACGACTGGCTGTACAATGACCTCTCGCCCCAATCGCGGGCAACCATTAAGGAAGCCATCCTGAAAAAAGGCATCGAACCCTCCCTCGACCCTAAAAATAACAGCTGGCTGAAGGCTACCCACAACTGGAATCAGGTTTGTAATGCCGGCATGACTTTCGGCGCGCTGGCGATCTACGAAGACGAACCCGCACTGGCGAAACAAATCATCAACCGTGCACTCGATACCATTGTACTGTCAATGGGCGATTACGGACCCGACGGGGCTTATCCCGAAGGCTATGGCTATTGGGGCTACGGCACCAGCTTTAACGTGATGTTTATCAGCGCCATGGAAAAAGCCTACGGACAGGATTTCGGTCTGAGTAAACAACCGGGTTTTCTGCAAACGGCTGCCTACATGGAAAATATGACGGGGCCAACCGGGCGCTCCTTTAATTATTCGGATGCCGGAACAGGCAGCGAACTACAGCCGGCCATGTTCTGGTTTGCCAACAAAACCAATAATCCGTCACTGCTTTGGGTTGAACGCGAACGGCTGCAAACGGCCGAAGGCAAATCGTTCGTAAAAAACCGGTTGCTGCCCGCTATCATGGTCTGGAACAGCGGCCTCAGCATCGACAAAATTACCGCTCCCAAAAGCCTCGCATGGACCGGCAACGGCAAGAATCCATTGACGCTGATGCGTACTTCCTGGACCGACCCGAACGCTATTTTCGTGGGGGCTAAGGGTGGCTCTCCGTCGGTAAACCATGCCCATATGGACGCCGGATCGTTTGTGATGGATGCTAATGGCGTACGCTGGGCCATGGATTTCGGCATGCAGGACTACAACTCGCTTGAATCAAAGGGCGTTAAAATCTGGGACAAAGGTCAGAACGCCCAGCGGTGGGAAGTTTTCCGGTATGGCAATGCCGTACATAATACACTGACTATCAATGATGGGCTTCAGCGTGTAGACGGTTTCGCTCCCATTAAACGCCACGGCAGTTCGCCCGATTTCATGCAGACAACCATCGACCTGACCGACATTTACAAAGGGGCTCTGGCAGAGGCCAACCGGGGCATTGCTATCGTCAACAAGGCGTACGTTGCCGTGCGCGATGAACTGAAGGCCGGTCCTGCTGAGGCTACCGTGCGCTGGACGCTGCTGACGCCCGCAACGGTTAACCTCCTTGGCCCGAACCGCGCCGAACTGGTCAAAGACGGCAAAAAGCTGCTGCTTCAGGTACAGGAACCCGCTACCATCGCCCTGCAAACCTGGCCAACCACACCCACCCACGACTACGATGCGCCTAATCCCGGCACCATCCGTGTTGGTTTTGAGGTGAAAATACCGGCTAATTCGGCAGGTACCCTGACGGTACTGCTTATTCCTGAGAATGGAAAACCAGCCAACCTGGCCGCCGTTAAGCCACTCAGCCAATGGCCTTGACCGGATCTGCGGTTAAGCTTCGTTATCTAGTGTTAAGCAGTGTTAACACGCTGCGGATTCTGTCGGATCGCGCGTTACTTTTGTGGTGTAGGTTCAACTCCCCAAGGGTTTAAAACCCTTGGGGAGTTCACCACTCGTCAATCCATGAAAACACGCATCCGATCCATATTCTGGCTGATGACCGTCTGTATCCTGGGCATAAACCTGTTCCAGGCCTACTGGCTGTTTCAGACCTACCAGCTGACGCTGGAGCAGTTTAAACGGGCCGTACGCGAGGCGCTGTTTGAAAGCTTCCAGAATAACCAGCTGTCGGCGGTTGAGAAACTGGTGAAACAACGCCATAACGGACAAGTCACGGCCCGCGTCACCTACCGCGATATGTCCGATAAGGACCCAAAGGGGCCTAAAGCCTTTTTTTACAGCGAGCAACATAGCGAAGGGCTACCACCCGGGCTCGACTCCGGTAACGGCAGCAGTGTACGCCGTGTTATTATCAATCTTAGCGGCAAGTCGGCAAAACCATCGAAAAACGCCGATACACTGGCCCGCAAACTTTCCGACCTGTTTATTTACCGCTGGTCGGGGAAGGATCAGTTCAACCTGAAACAGTTTACAAAACAATACGAAACCGAACTCGCCAACTGGGGTATTACCGACCCTGAGTTTGTGCTCGATACGCTGTCGCGCAAAAGCCGCTTTATTCAGACGACTGACCAGCCGGCCATTGAGCGGCCGGGGTACCGGGTGCAGACACCGCTGGTACCCATTAATCCGGTACGGGGGCAGTTCGTCCAGGCGTCTTTCAAAACCCCGACAACCTATATTCTCCGACGCATGGGCTGGTTACTGGCGACATCCGTTGTGTTGTTAATCCTGACGACGGGCTGTTTTCTCTTCATGTTATCGACTATTCTGCGGCAGAAGAAGCTATCAGACATCAAAAATGATTTTATCAACAACATGACCCACGAGCTAAAGACGCCCATTGCTACGGTGTCGGCAGCCGTTGAGGCCATGCAGCATTTCGGAGCCCTCAACGATCCGAAGAAAACCCAGACCTACCTGACGATCTCACAAAACGAGCTGCGCCGGTTGTCGGATCTGGTCGAAAAGGTACTGAACATGGCGGTCGAAGAGCAGAAAGAGATGGTGCTGCAACCCGACTGGATTGACCCTGCCGGGCTGGTGCAGGAGCTGGTGCAGCGGCATCAGCTCAAAGCGCCGAAACCCGTTACGTTTCAGGTAGATATTGAGCCGGAGATGATCAAAGCCGATCCGATGCACCTGGCCAATGTAATTAATAACCTGATCGACAATGCGATTAAGTATTCAGACGATGACGTAACCATCCGGATCAGCGGTGTATCTACGCCGGATGGCTGGCAGCTCACGGTTGCTGATAATGGCCCGGGGATTCCGAAAGGGTATCAGGAGGCAATTTTTGACCGCTTTTTCCGGGTTCCGACGGGCAATCTGCATCCGGTGAAAGGCTTCGGGCTCGGGCTTTATTACGTGCGGCAGGTCATTGAGCGCCACGGCGGTACCATCCGCGTACAGAGTGAAACCGGTGCATCCGACCGGCGCGGCAGCGAATTTTTCATATGGCTTCCCCTTTAACATGGCAACAGTACTTTTGATTGAAGATGAACAGGCCCTTGGCATGATTGTGAAAGACAGTCTGGAGGTACGGGGGTTTACGGTGAACTATGCCTGCGACGGTGAAGAAGGTTTGGCGCTGTTCCGGCAGCAGCCACCGGATATTGTTGTGGCAGATATTATGATGCCGAAACTCGACGGGTTTAGCCTCGCTGAACGCATCCGGCAGGTGAATACGCATATCCCGATTATCTTTTTGACCGCCCGTTCGCAGACGGCGGATGTAGTGCGGGGGTTTGAACTTGGCGGTAACGATTACCTGAAAAAACCGTTCAGCATGGATGAGTTGATTGTCCGGATGAAAGCCTTGCTAAACCGCCAGTATACTACGCTCGTCCCGACCGGCGACCGTGTCAGCATCGGGCGTTACGAGTTCGACTACCCAAAACAGAAGCTTATTTTCGACGGTCAGGAAACCACCCTCTCCCACCGCGAGTCCGAGTTATTGAAACGCCTCTACGAACAACGGAATCAGGTTTTGGAACGTACGACGGTGTTACTGGAGCTATGGGGCGACGACAGCTTTTTCAACGGCCGCAGTCTCGATGTATTCATTACCCACCTCCGCCGCTATCTCAAAAACGACACACAGGTGCAGATCGTCAATGTGCGTGGTGTAGGGTATAAGTTGATTGTATAGCCGTCTCAAATCACCAACCCCAGCAGCAGGCCTCCGATAATCAGCACAAAAGGCGGCACTTTCGTAAACTCCAGGAGCAGAATGGTCGCCAGGACAACCAGCAGCATTTGCCAGTCCAGCGCCATGGGCTCAAACAGCACAATCGCTGCCGCTGCGGTCAGGCCCGAACTGGCAGCATTGATGCCTTCCAGTGACGCGCGGACGGCCCGGTAACGCTTCAGCTGATCCCAGAAATGATACACAAAGAAGATCAGAAACGTACCCGGCAGAAAAATGCCGAGGGTCGAAGCCATACTCCCGAGCAGCTGACCGTGAAAGCCTTCCTGCCGCATTGACAGCGCCCCGATATAGGAGGCAAAGGAAAATACCGGTCCGGGTATGGCCTGCACCAGCCCCAGCCCCGACAGAAATTCTTCCGGCGACAGGTACTGTTTAAATTCAACAAATTCGGTATACAGCATCGGCGTCAGCACCTGACCACCGCCGAACACCAGACTCCCGTTCCGGTAAAAGTTCTCGAACAACCGGATGGGCAGCCAGTTCGTCAACGCACCCATAATCGCCGCCACCACCAGCACGCCGATCCAGAGAATGAAATTCGACCATTCAATATGAATTGGCTTTTTATCCATAACCTGCTGCTTTTCGTAGGTAAACGCGGTGGTTATCCCGCCCACCAGCAACACAACGGGGGTCATATACGGCGACCGGAACACATAAGCCGCTACCGCCGCCAGCACCAGCAGGATCAGATCTACACGGTTTTTAACCACTTTTTTCCCGATACGGTAACCGGCAGATACCAGAAACCCGACGGCCATCGGCTGAATAAACCGGGTAAACTGTAGGGACAGGTTATGCCTTTCGAGATAATACACGCCCATTGCCGCGATGGTCATCACAGTTACACCCGGCAAGGCCCAGATAAATAGCGACAGATAAGCGAGATTCGGCCCGCCGATCCGGAAACCCAACGCGGTAATAGTCTGGGTAGACGTTGGTCCCGGTAAAATCTGACAGAGTGCATTCAGCTCAAGCAACTCATCTTCAGTCAGATAATGGCGTTTTTTTACAAATCGCTCATACATCATGGCCAGATGCACCTGTGGTCCGCCAAACGTAGTTAACGCCAGAATCAGTACATCTTTCAGAAAGATGAGATACCGGATCTTGCGTACGGGTTTGACGTGAGGTAAGTAACTAGCCATTGATGAAAAAAAAAAGAGGGTCAGAACCCTCGCTTATGGCCACAAAAGTGCCGAAAAGCCGGGTTCTAACCCCACGAAGTAACAAAAAATTATGGAACTACGCTTTCTTCAGGCCCAGTTCACGCAAACGCTCATCCAGAAACTCACCGGCAGTCATGTCGGTGTACAACTTAGGATGCTCAGTATCAACGCAGCTCGCCAGCGACGTCAGGTTCATGTTGCCGCGCGGGTGCATAAAAAACGGAATCGAGAAACGGGATGTATTCATTTTCTCACGCGGCGGGTTCACCACGCGGTGAATGGTAGACTTCAGCTTATGGTTCGTTAACCGGTCCAGCATATCACCAACGTTGACCACTACCTGATCCGGCAGGGCCGTAATCGGAATCCACACCCCGTCGCGGCGGAGCACTTCAAGGCCATCCGCGCTTGCCCCCATCAGAAGCGTAATCAGGTTAATATCGCCGTGCGCCGCTGCCCGTACTGCACCTTCCGGAACCGTATTCGGGTCAAGCGGGAAGTAGTGAATCGCCCGCAGAATGCTGTCGCCGCTCTTGACTTTATCCTCAAAGTAATCTTCCGGTAATTCCAGATAAATAGCGATGGCACGCAGCAGGTTTTTACCGGCAGCTTCCAGCGTCTGGTAAGCCGTCAGCGTATTTTCCTTAAAGTCCGGATATTCGTCGGGAAATACGTTGTCGGGCATCTCACCCACCGGTTCCGGCTGACCGACATGGTAAAATTCCTTCAAATCAGCCACTTTGAAGCCTTTCGCGGTTTCGCGGCCTTTGCCGACATAACCGCGCTGCCCGTTCAGTTCGAGGTGTTCGTACTTGCGTTTCACCTCGTCAGGTGCCTTGAAAAACTCCGTTACCGAGCCATACAGCTTATCGGTTAACTCATTCGTCAGGCCGTGGTTACGGATAGCCACAAAACCGATATTGTTGAAAGCGCTGCCGAGTGCTTCGACAAACGCCTGTTTCCGGGCCGGATCGCCCGACGTGAAATCCGCCAGATCGAGCGACGGTATTTCATCATATAACACTTCTTCTGCCATAATTTTCTTGTTTCAGGAGACAGCTGCGGGGATGAAGACCCGCCCGTCCCGTGCATCACACCAGTTGATGTACGAAGTTACGACAAGGAAAGCCCCCTTTGCAAATTGTCGGGTAGTTTGCTTATCATGTGACCTTACCAGCAGACAGAAATTACCCAGATAACTTCCTTACCAGTAACTACTTAACAAAACGGGACACCACCCTGCCGGATGATGTCCCGTTTTGTCTTATTTGACGAACCGGCTTATTTAAAATTCTGGCCGATTTTGTTCCAGTCGAATACGTTCCAGACAGCCGCCACATAGTCAGGGCGCTTGTTCTGGTACTTCAGGTAGTAAGCATGTTCCCACACGTCAAGGCCCATAATCGGCGTCCCCGGCTTCTCCGCCAGTTTCATCAGCGGGTTGTCCTGATTCGGCGTTGATACGATCTCGATATCGTTGCCGTTTTTGATCAGCCATACCCAGCCCGAGCCGAAGCGGCCGGTTGCTGCCTTCGCCCATTCTTCCTTGAATTTGTCGAACGAGCCGAATTTCTTGTTGATTGCATCCGCCAATGCTCCTTTAGGCGCACCGCCTGCGTTTGGTCCCAGAATGCTCCAGAAAAATGTATGGTTCCAGTGACCGCCTGCGTTGTTGCGTACGGCCGCCGGGGTTTTGCTGTCAACACTGCGTACCAGGTCCTCAATCGACATTTTAGCCATGTCGGTACCGGCGACGGCTTTGTTCAGGTTGTCAACGTATGCTTTATGGTGTTTGCCGTGGTGAATCTCCATCGTCAGTTTATCGATATGAGGTTCGAGGGCACCCGAATCAAACGGCAGCGGCGCCAGGGTAAATGGACCGCCAGCCTGACCTGTTGATGATGCAAATGAACGCAGGGCGCTCATACCTACCGTTATGCCAAACGTAAGCTTCAGAAATTCTGAGCGATTCATACGCGTGAGATGGTTAGAGTAAAAAGTCTTTTTTGTAAGAACGGCCAATACTACGCATTGTTTCGCTTATGGACAACCTAAACGGGCGAAACAAGGTCAAATCCGGTTATTTTACTACCCTATACACTATTTAATCGTATGCCGGAACTTAACGCATATCAAAAAAGTTAACACTGTTATAAAGGCTAACACACATCAATCATGGGCGTATTAGAACGGAAACAACGGCAAAAGAAGAGGTACGGAACAGCATTCTGACAGCAGCCTGGACCATTATCCAGACTGAAGGCTGGCAGGCTATTTCGATCCGGAAAATTGCCGACGCTATTGAATACAGTGTGCCGGTCATTTACAACCACTTCGAGAGCAAAGAGGCCATCATGCTGGAGTTCGTCAAGGAAGGATTCCGGCAGTTGAGAGAGCACATCGAAGCACAGTTAAGCGAAGAGGACCGGTCGTGCCGGCAGCTGGAGATTGCCGGTAAAGCCTACTGGGACTTCGCGTTTGCGAATCAGGCGACCTACCAGCTGATGTTTGGGATGGGTCTTCCGCCCTGTGAACGGGCGCGTCAGGTTCCGGAGATTCAGGCGTTTTCGGTCATGATGATATCGCTGATTGAAAAAGTAATTGCGCACAGCAAACAACCGGACACGAATGCGTTCCTGAAGTTTCATACCTTCTGGTCGATTCTGCACGGTCTGGTTTCCATTCAGATGATTAACCGTAGTGCAACTCCTGACGAGCTCAGTGAACTAGTGTTGGAAGATGCCATCTACGGTTTTATCAAGGCGCTGGTCGTCTGATTTTTTTAGCCTTTTTGCTAACAGTGTTATTTTTTATAACAGTCATAAAATAAAGAAACAAAATAGATATGGCAGCCATGGAAGTAGAAATCTGGAGCGACGTAATGTGCCCCTTTTGCTACATCGGTAAACGTAAATTTGAGCAGGCGCTCAGCCAGTTTCCGCAACGGGATCAGGTAAAGATTACGTGGAAAAGTTTTCTGCTGAACCCGGATATGCAGACAGATCCGGACAAGACCATTCACGAATACCTGGCCGAAAACAAAGGCTGGAGCGTAGATCAGGCGAAGGCTATCGGCGAACAGGTAACCGGCATGGCCCGTGAAGTAGGGCTGACGTATGACTTTGACCGTGCCGTGGTGGCCAATGCCATCAATGCACACCGCGTTATTCAGCTGGCCAAAACAAAAGGACTGGGCGATGCCATTGAAGAGCGGCTATTCCGCGCCTATTTTACAGAAGGCCGCAACATCGACGATTTTGATACCCTCGTTGAGCTGGCAAGTGAAATTGGTCTGGCCAAAGAAGAGGTAGCAGACGTATTACAATCCGACCGCTTTCTCGAAGACGTTCAGCGTGAAGTCTATGAAGCACAGCAGGTAGGTGCCCGTGGCGTGCCGTTTTTTGTACTGAACCGCCGCTATGCCGTTTCCGGTGCACAACAGCCACAGACGTTTTTAAATGCCTTGCAGACATCGTGGTCGGAATGGGAAAAAACGCAGCCGAAGCCCGTTATTCTGAATGACGATGCCTCTACCTGCACCCCTGAAGACGGCTGCGCTATCTAAATGAATACCACTTGCCTCCACCCATCCATAAATCATATTACCTGGAAAACAAGATTTTTTAAACCTATGGAATTAATTGATGCCTTAAACTGGCGGTACGCTGCCAAAAAAATGACCGGTGAAAAAGTACCGGACGACAAAATTAACACGATTCTGGAAGCCATCCGGCTTTCTGCTTCTTCCATTGGCCTTCAGCCGTATAATGTGATTGTGATCGACAATCCGGAGCTGAAAGGATTAATCCACGAAAAGGCTTGCCCGCAACCGCAGATCGTTGAAGGTTCTCACGTTCTGGTGTTTGCGTCGTGGACAAAGCTGGAAGAAAAACAAATTGACGACTACATCCAGCTGATTGCCGACACCCGCCATCAGGACCCTGAAAAACTGGCTCCGTTTGCGACATCTATCAAAGGCAACATTCTCAACCGTACACCGGAACAGAATGCTGACTGGATGGCCCGCCAGTCTTATATTGCCTTAGGTACCGGGCTGGTTGCTGCTGCCACTGAAGGCGTTGACGCCACGCCGATGGAAGGCTTTAATAGTGCTGCCCTCGACGAAATTCTGGACCTACCGGCCAAAGGCCTGCGCAGTGTGTCGATTCTGGTACTAGGCTACCGCGACACTGAGCGCGATTTCCTGGCCAGCGCGCCTAAAGTACGCCGTTCCGCCGAAGAGCTGTTTATCGCCGCATAACGTAGAGCCGCAAGATATTGCGGCTTTTTTTGATACCATTCCAGTGAACCGGAGCCGCAACATCTTGCGGCTCTTTTTTTGTGCCATTTCAATAGATTGAATCCGGTCCGAATCGTATTGAAGATCACCCGCCAAACGTATAACTTTTCGACTCAACGTTACCTCCACGCCTCCTGCCGGCGTTTGAGCCGCAAGATGTTGCGGCTCTACAATGCATTGACCGACATACTGACTACAAAACTCAGGACCAATACGTCAAATTGACACCTTTCAGCAACAAAATGTGCTGTTTTTGGTCAAATTGTCAGCATAACACCCCTGGCCTGAGATTTGTTTATATACCCGTAGCAAACAACAAATCCATAATTTATAAGGATACCTAAGGCCATGAACTTTAATAACTATACCATAAAAGCCCAGGAAATTATTCAGCAGGCAGCTCAAATTGCGCAGGGGAACCAGCAGCAGGCTGTCGAAACAGGGCACGTACTGAAAGCGATTCTGGATGAAGATCCGAACACCATTGGCTACCTTGCCAAAAAAACGGGCATTACCCCAAACCGGCTGACACTGGCGCTCGACGCCATCATCAACGGTTATCCGAAAGTATCGGTGGGCGCAGGCGGATCGGCCAATATTTATTTGGGCAGCGACCTGAATGCCGCCCTGCAACGAGCCACCAGCCTGATTAAGGAATTCGGCGATGACTATGTCAGTGTCGAGGTCTTACTGGTCGGACTGGCAGGCGGTAAAGATTCGGTTGCCACGCTGATGAAGGACGCCGGATTCAGCGAAAAAGCGATAAAAGAAGCGATCAAAGAACTTAGAGGTAAAAATAACCCTGTGAAAGATCAAAATGCAGAAGCTAAGTATCGCTCGCTCGAACGATACAGTAAGAACTTAAATGAACTGGCTAAAGCAGGTAAAATTGACCCTGTGATTGGCCGGGACGAAGAAATCCGCCGCGTGCTTCAGATTCTGAGCCGCCGGACCAAAAATAACCCGATGCTGATTGGTGAGCCGGGCGTCGGTAAAACCGCCATTGTCGAAGGACTTGCCCAGCGGATTGTGCAGGGCGACGTGCCGGAGAACCTGAAATCAAAAACGATTGTCTCGCTCGACATGGGCTTGCTCGTGGCGGGGGCTAAATATAAAGGTGAATTTGAGGAGCGTCTGAAAGCCGTTATTAAGGAAGTTACGGACTCAGAAGGCGAAATCGTTCTGTTCATTGACGAGATTCATACGCTGATCGGTGCTGGTGCCGGCGACGGTGCTATGGACGCAGCCAACCTGCTGAAACCCGCACTCGCCCGTGGCGAACTACATACCATCGGTGCTACCACGCTGAAGGAATACCAGAAATATATCGAGAAAGACAAAGCACTCGAACGCCGGTTCCAGACTGTTCTGGTTGATGAGCCGGATGTACCCGATGCCATCTCGATTCTGCGGGGTATTAAGGAAAAATACGAACTGCACCACGGGGTCCGGATTAAGGATGACGCTGTGATTGCGGCCGTAGAGCTCTCAAACCGCTACATTTCGGACCGTTTCCTGCCAGACAAGGCCATTGACCTTATGGACGAGGCAGCGGCAAAAATGCGGCTGGAAATTGACTCGGTCCCCGAAGAACTGGACGAACTGAATCGCCGTGTGATGCAGCTCGAAATTGAGCGCGAAGCCATCCGCCGCGAACACGATGTCGATAAAGAATCGGTGCTGAACAAACAGATTGCTGATCTGAACGAGCTGCGCAACAGCCTCAAGGCGCGCTGGGAAACCGAAAAACAGTCGGTCAATGAAGTGCGTTCGCTCAAAGAACAGCTGGATCAGTTGCGGCTCGAAGCCGAACAGGCCGAACGTGCCGGTGATTACGGCAAGGTAGCCGAAATCCGCTATGGCCGTCTGCCGGAAATGCAGAGCCGTCTGGACGATCTGACCAAAAAAGATAAAGATACGGATGCCAAAACCCTGCTTCAGGAAGAGGTAACCGCCGACGATATTGCCGAAGTAGTAGCTAAATGGACCGGTATCCCGGTCAGCCGGATGATGCAGAGCGAGCGGGAAAAACTCCTGCACCTGGAAGACGAACTCGGCAAGCGTGTGGCTGGTCAGGAAGAAGCGATTCAGGTCGTGGCCGACGCCGTTCGCCGGAGCCGTGCCGGTATGCAGGACCCCAAACGTCCGATCGGTTCATTTATTTTCCTCGGTACGACCGGGGTTGGTAAGACCGAGCTGGCGAAGGCCCTGGCCGAATTTCTGTTCAACGACGACAACGCGCTTGTCCGGATTGATATGTCTGAGTATCAGGAACGTCATGCCGTAAGCCGGTTGATCGGTGCGCCTCCGGGCTATGTGGGTTACGACGAAGGTGGTCAGCTGACCGAAGCCGTCCGCCGGAAACCATACAGCGTTATTTTGCTGGACGAAATTGAAAAAGCGCATCCGGACGTGTTTAACATCCTGTTGCAGGTGCTGGACGATGGCCGTCTGACCGACAACAAAGGCCGGGTCGCCAACTTTAAGAATACGATTATCATCATGACCTCCAACATTGGCTCGCACATCATCCGCGATCGTTTCGCTCAGATGGATGCGCACAACCAGGAACAGGTTGTGGAAGATACCAAAGACGAGGTGTTTGAACTACTGAAACAGACCATCCGGCCTGAGTTTCTGAACCGGATCGACGAAATTGTGATGTTCCAGCCGCTTACCCGGAAGGAAATCCGCAAGATTGTCAACATTCAGTTCAAGCAGATTCAGCAACGGCTGGCCGAACAGGGCATTGCCATTGAGGCCGATAACGAAGTGCTTGATTTCATTGGCAACGAAGGGTTTGATCAGCAGTTTGGCGCCCGTCCGCTGAAACGGGTACTGCAACGCCGGGTGCTGAATGCGCTGTCGAAAGAAATTCTGGCCGGCCGGATTCAGAAAGATGCGGTAGTTGGTATGATCATGAACGAAGACGAAACCGGTAATCCCGACATCATCTTCTACAACCTCAATAAGATAGTACCCGAATTAAGTTAGTATTTGTTGTTTTCGTTCTTAAAACCCGCTCAGCCTTCCGACCGGGCGGGCTTTTTTTGTTATATGGCCTGAAACACGACAACGCCGTTATGCCCACCAAAACCAAAGGCGTTACTCATAGCGGTTCTGAGCGTTGCCTGACGGGCTTCACCCAATACAATTGCCTGTTTATTGGGCAGTTGCGGGTCTATCTCAGTCGTATTCATAGTTGGCGGGATTACCTGATCGCGGATCGCCAGCAAACACACAATGGCCTCGATTGCGCCCGCTGCGGCCATCAGGTGGCCGGTTGTTGATTTGGTCGCGCTGATCTGAAGACGGGTTTCCTTACCTGCCGTCAACCGCGCCAGGGCATTCATTTCTGACAGATCGCCGACCGGCGTTGAGGTCGCGTGGGCGTTCAGGTAATCGAGCTGATCAATGGATAACCGGGCTTCGCGCAGGGCCAGTTCCATGCCTTTGGCCGCTCCGGCCCCGTCCGGATGCGAGGCGGTCATGTGATAAGCATCGGAGGTCATAGCCGCCCCCGTCATTTCGGCGTAAATGGTTGCTCCCCGCTTCACGGCGTGTTCGTACTCCTCCAGAATCAGGGCACCGGCGCCCTCGCCCATCACAAACCCGTCGCGGTGAACATCAAACGGACGGGAAGCACTTGCCGGGTCTTCATTCCGGGTGGACAGCGCTTTTAAGGCACTGAACCCGCCAAACGACGCCGGTGTGATCGGTGCTTCGGAGCCACCGGCCACAATGACCGTTGCCTTACCGAGACGGATGTAATTAAACGCATCCATCAGCGCTGTATTCGACGACGCACAGGCCGAAACGGTTGTGTAGTTTATTCCCTGAAAGCCGTTGCGGATTGAAATCATGCCCGACGCCATATTCGGAATAAACTTAGGAATCAAAAACGGGCTGAAGCGTGGCGTACCCGTACCTTTGGCATGCTCAATTACCTGTTCTTCAAACGTTTCCATACCGCCCTGCCCATTGCCCCAGATTACGCCTACCTCGTAGGGGTCCATACGGTTCAGGTCAAAGCCGGCGTCCCAGATCGCTTCCTCGGCCGCCGCCAGCGCATATTGCGTAAATAAATCGGTTCTTTTGCTATCGGAGCGGCCCAGCCGTTCAACGGCATTAAACGCCTTTACTTCGGAAGCAAACTGCGTTTTGTACAGCGATGCATCAAAATGGGTAATGGGTCCGAATCCGTTTCGTCCGGCCACTACATTCTGCCAGAACGCCGGTACATCATTGCCTGCGGGTGTGATAGCCCCAATGCCCGTAACTACTACTCTATGTAACATTATCTGAATCCTCTACCTGCGTTTTAGTATTCGGCCTGTTACGTGTTCCAGCCGAAAACGGAGGCAAATGTAGGAAATAAAAATACCAATCAGTATTTTTGTAGTATGAAAAATGAAATTTCCAAAGCAGAACGTACCCGTCAGCTGATTATCGAGAAGACGGCCGGCATCTTTAATACTAAGGGGTTTGCCGGCACGTCGTTATCGGACCTGACCGATGCCACCGGTCTGACCAAGGGCAGTATCTACGGAAATTTCGAAAACAAGGAAGAGGTTGCCCTGGCCTGTTTCGACTATAATCTGGCAAAGATCAATACTGCCGTTCAACGGCTTGTTTCCGAAGCGGGTAGCTTTACGGATAAACTGCTGGTCTATACACAAGCCTATCACAGCCTGACCGGCATTGACTTTCCGGAAGGTGGCTGCCCGATTCTGAACACGGCTATAGATGCCGATGACACCAATAACCTGCTGAAGGACCGGGCCGCCAAAGCGATTCTGGCCTGGAAAAGCGGCTGATTGAGTTAATCAGAGGCGGGATAGATGCCGGTGAGTTAAAAGCCGACACGCAATCCGAACAACTGGCACTTTCCATCATCGCCCTGATTGAGGGCGGGATCATGATTGCCAAAGCAACCAACTCCCCCAACAGCCTGAACAAAGTCCTCAAAACCGTTGAGCTTTTGATCACCCATCAGAAAAGTTAAAATTTTTTGAACTAAAATATACCGATCGGTATTTTATTAGAAAACAGATTAACTCCCATGAACACTACACAGCATACAGTCCTGATTACCGGCGGCAGTGCCGGCATTGGTTTTGCCTTCGCCAAAGCATTCGCTGAACAAGGCAATCGTGTGATTATAACGGGGCGGGATGAAGCCCGACTCCAACAGGCGGCGGCGCAGCTCCATAACGCGACCGCTATTGTCAGTGACGTAACTAAAGAAGAAGACGTAGCCCGTTTAGTTACCCGGATTGAGCAGGAGTTTCCGCAACTGGATCTGTTGATCAATAATGCCGGCAAGGCGTTTGCCTATAATCTGGACGAACAACCCGATGCCTATACCAAAGCCGGTGAAGAAATGCTGACCAACTATCTCTCTGCCATCCGGCTAACCGAAAAATTATTGCCGGTACTGAAGCAGCAACCGGAAGCGGCGGTAGTCAATGTATCGTCCATTGCCGCCTTCCTGCCGTTCAGTCAGGTTTCGACCTATTCGGCGAGCAAAGCCGCGCTGCATTCCTATACGCAGTCGTTGCGCGTAACGCTGGCCCGCACATCGGCGGTGAAAGTGTTTGAAGTGATGCCACCGCTGGTAAACACTGCGTTTTCACAAGGCATTGGCGGTCATCGGGGTATTTCTCCCGATGTAGTGGCACAGGATCTCCTCAAGGCATTGGCTACTGATACCTACGAAATCCATGTCGGCGATACGGCGAATGTCGCTGCGCTTTCGCACGCTGCCCTCGCCGACACGTTTACAGCCATGAATGCGTAATGCTCACAGTGGTGGCATGACTGGGCGTCCCCGACCGCCGGGCGACCCTGTCAAAGTCGTGCCACCACTACCTTTATTACCTCAATGCAGCATCGACAGGCTCGCTTCATCGAGGTCCATCTGCGCTTCCTGCTTGCGGATTACTTCATCGTCGAGTTCGGCGCGTTTGCGCATTTTGTAAAGCTCCCGCCGCTGGATTTTCAGCAGATCGGCGTGAATTTCGCGGTACCGGCTTACAGCCTCCTTCTGCTCGGGAATACAGGTGACGGCAGCCAGATAACCTTCGGCGTGGCTGTGATCGGCGACCATACGGCGGCGCAGGTTCTTCACCCACTCGTTGGTCGCCATGTCGTCGGCATACTGTGATTCCAGCGCCTCAATCGCCACCTTCACCAGCCGCACCCGGATTTCGGCTTCCTGTTCCTCTTCCGGCGCCATGTCCTGTTCTTTCAGGTTCACAAAATTAATGATCGCCGGCAAGGTCAGTCCCTGCACAACCAGCGTCAGCAGAATAACCACAAACGTAATGAACAGAATCAGGTTCCGCTGCGGAAACGGCTGTCCGTTGTCAAGCAACGGCGGAATCGACAGCGCGGACGCCAGCGATACCACCCCCCGCATACCGGCCCAGCCGATGACCAGCGGGTATTTCCAGCCGGGATTGGCATCATTCACCCAGATGAAGCGGCTCATAAACCGCGTAAACAATGAGGTGCCCATCGCCACCGCCATCCGCGTGACAATCAGGATACCGGTAATCAACACCCCGTAGCCGATGGCTTCCCATTTGGAGTATTCCCCCAGTTCGTCAACGATCACCGGCAGTTCGAGTCCGATCAGGATAAACACCGTTCCGTTGAGCACAAACCCCAGCGTAGCCCACAGGCTGTACGACTGCATCCGGGTCTGGTACGAAAAAATCTCATGGTTCCGGTAAGACAGGAACAACCCGCCGCTGACCACCGCCATGACACCGGAGAAATGAAATTCTTCAGCCACCAGATACATGAGGTAGGGCGCAATCACCGTCAGGGCGGTATCAATGCTGGGCGTAGTTGGCAACCAGCGGTGAATGACATAAAAAATATGAGCGATTACCAGCCCGACGATAATCCCGACGCCCGTTACCAGCACAAAGTCGGTAGCGGCTTTCTGCCAGATAAACGTTCCGGACAGTACGGCGGCCAGGGCAAACCGGAAAATGATCAGACTGGATGCATCGTTGACCAGGCTTTCACCTTCCAGGATCGTGACAACCCGCTTCGGTACTTTCAGCCCTTTTGTTACGGACGTTGCGGCCACGGCATCGGGCGGCGAAACGATCCCGCCCAGCAGAAAACCAAGTGCCAGGGTAAAGCCCGGCAAAAAGGCCTGAGCGGTTATGGCAACCACACAGGACGTCAGCATGACCAGCAGAAACGCATTCGTCGAAATAACCCGCCGCCACTTCCAGAAGGCCTTCCAGGACGTAAACCAGGCCGCTTCGTAGAGCAGCGGCGGCAGAAAGATCAGAAAGATTAATTCATGGTCGACTTTAATGACCGGAACGCCCGGGATAAAGCTGATCAGTAATCCGCCGAGGACTAAAAAAATGGGATAGGACACCCGAAGGCGCTGGGCCAGCATAACCAGCACCATCACCAATAACAGGAGCGATAAACAGAGTAGTAACGTTTCGTGCATACGTGCGTGGGAATCAGCTTTCTACAACAGTGGCATTTGACAACCCCGAAGATACCGCATTAGCGGCAAAAAAGCAGTATTCCCAACCGGTTTGTCACTTAACGACCCGTTGGAGTGTCTTTTTCAGCTCATCAAAATTGCCGCCGTAATGCCATGCCGCAATAGTCCCGTTCTGATCAATAACAGCAAAAGCCGGGAATCTGGTCAGGTGCAGTTTCCGATGAAATCCGTTCCCATCCGGCACCGGAATAAATGAAAACGTTTCGGTTTCCATGACTTTGCGAAGCTGTTCTTTACCATCCGGCAGAATACCCAGCGAAAGAAAATTTGTATTGGCCAGAAACGGGGGCAACAGCTTCAGTAAACTTCTGATTATTGACCGCTGACCAAAACGGCTTTTCTGTGGACAGCCAGAAACCCAGCAATACCACCTTTCCCTTCTGTTCGGTCAGCCTGTATTGTTTCCCGTCAATTGATCGGAACACCAGTTCAGGCATAGGGGTCCCTTCATTTGGCCGTCGGGCCGGATCGCGGTCACTGAAACGATTGCTTTGCCGCTCTTCTTCCGTCAGCAGGCGAATAGAGTAAAAGCCAACCTCACCGTATTCATTAATATCAGGAATCAGACGGTAGCCACTGAAATTGGTCCTGGCCAGGGTACGGAACTCCTCTTTTGACAGTCGTTTACCTGTTCCTTCTTCAAAGATCGGGGTATTTTCATCGAACCGGGCGATGGCTTGCATCCGGCCGGTAGTAACACGTACGGGTTCCTGCGCCCTGGCCTCTCCGGCATACAGTGCGCTACCGATAAGAAGGTTAGCCATAAAAGCCTTTTTCGCGTGGTGGATAAACGTCAGCATGGTGTTTGTCATAAAACAGATATTGGTTGGATTGAAGTCCGAAAGTTAACCAATATCAGCTTTATGGGAACTTTTCGCATCCATTTTAACTATTCCATATAGCTTGCTGCTATCTTTTACCACCACGAACAGGGTCAGGGCAAGCATAAAAGACATTCTTCTGCATGTGATAATTAAGTAAACAGGGATTTATCCGGCGTTCGGCTACCTCAGAACGTTTTGACAAACAATGGTCAACCGCCGTTAACGCGCATTTGTGTTAACCGGCCCTTACTTACGAATCATGTAATCCATTCTTTTTCCGGAGCCTGCTCTCCCCTTTGCTGCCCGTTCAGCGCGGCACATCTGTAGTCCATTTGTTCCATTCTATTCTCCGTTACGATTATGTCCATTATCGTGAACGCACTTACCTATACTCACCCAAACCGCGAATTGCTGTTTGATGGTCTTACGTTTGCCATTGGTTCCGGCGACAAAGCTGCGCTTGTCGGGAACAACGGTGCAGGAAAATCTACCGTCCTGAAGCTGATTGCCGGGCTACTCCTGCCCGCTGACGGCACTATTTCACTTTCGGACAAGCTGTGGTATATTCCCCAGCATACCGGTCAGTTCGACGGCATGACCGTTGCCGGTTTGCTGGGCGTAGCGCCAACAGTACAGGCCTTACAAGCCATTCTGGCGGGCGACGCAGCCGAACAACACTTTGCTGCTCTCAACGACAACTGGGATATTGAAGACCGTATTGACTCCGCATTAGCCTGCTGGCACTTACAGCATCTGACACTGGATCAGCCGGTAAGTACCTTATCGGGCGGAGAAAAAACGAAGGTCCTGCTGGCCGGTGCGCTGATTCATACGCCTTCGGTACTGCTTATGGACGAACCTTCGAACCATCTGGATGCAGCTAGCCGACAGCTGCTCTATACCATGATTCACCAGTTTAAGGGTACCATATTGGTTGTCAGCCACGACCGAACGCTGTTGAATCAGTTAAACCAGATTCTTGAACTCAGTCCGTCGGGTATTGAGGTCTTTGGCGGTAACTATGCCTTTTACCGCGAACAAAAAGAAGCACAACTCAAGGCGCTGCACAACCAACTCGATGAACAGGAAAAGCAACTCAGGCAGGCCAGGCAAAAGGCACAGGATCTGGCGGAACAGCGCCGGAGACAGGAAATCCGCGGAAAAGCACAGGGTCAGACGCAGGGATTGCCGCGCATTGTGGCCGGTCATCTGAAACGCCACGCCGAACAGAGTACGGCAAAGCTGAAAGAAATACACGGCGATAAGTTGCAGGATATGGCCGATAACCGCCGGCAGATAAAAGCCCGGATTCGGGCGTCGCAGGTACTCAAAACCGGGTTCGGGCCTTCAGATCTGCATCGTGGCAAGCTGCTGATGGATGCGCAGGCGGTGCAATTCAGTTTTGGTCAGCGCACATTATGGCCGGAGCCGCTTACGTTTCAGGTACGCTCCGGCGACCGCATCCGGATCGAAGGCAACAACGGCTCCGGCAAAACCACGTTACTTAAGCTGATGACCGGGCAGTTAGAACCGGTGTCCGGCCACCTGACGCTGGCACCGGTATCGTATGCGTATCTGGATCAGGACTATTCACTTATTCAGAACGGGTTGACGGTATTTGAGCAGGTTCAGCAGTTTAATACACGCCTGTTACCGGAACATGATCTGAAAATGCTCCTGCATTATCATCAGTTTACCCAAGATGAGTGGGACAGGCCATGTGCTGACCTGAGCGGAGGCGAAAAAATGAAACTCGCCCTTTGCTGTCTTATGATTAGTCAGCAAACACCGGATCTGCTGATTCTGGACGAGCCTACCAACAATCTGGACCACCAAAGTCAGGAAGTACTGACGCAGGCAGTCAAAGGCTTCACCGGAACGCTGCTGGTGATTTCGCATGATCCGTATTTTATTGAGGAGATCGCTGTTAACTCAGGCCTTTCGCTGAGCAAGCCGGCTACTTAACCTGTTTAATTCTTTCACAGTTGGTATGGTATAATTCACCGGTATACCATACCAACTCACTTCTAAGACAATTGATGGCCAGTCATGAGTACTACAAGTACGCAAAGTACCATACACAGACACTACCCTTTGTATATCAAGCCATTAAACTATTCATTCATGCTACTTTCCGGTTTAGTCAGCGTAATAAACCGGCTATATAACGTATGGAACAGCTCAATGTTTGCGTCATGAAGTAAACAATCTTTATACTTGCATTACAGAGAGTGCAATTCTGGTCTGGCGGTAGTATATTCATGCAAATACATCGTCAACCTTTCAGATACCCTAAAAGGGAATAAGCAAGTAATCCCTAAAGCCAGACCGCATTGAGTCTGGCCTTTTTGTGTATAAACAGTAGAGATGGCGCAGTTTCCAAACGCCGGAGCAGCTCTTTTGCTCTGGTCAGATGCAGTGTCGTGGCGGATAATTCCGTTACTTTGCTTCCGGACAACGTTCCGGATCTATACAGTATCTTTATTTTCTGCGCTGCTTATGCCTGTTTTGCTGCTCAAACTCACCTTAATGCCCTCGGTTGTCGCCCTGATTACACTGGCGATCCGGCGCTGGGGGCATCAGATCGGCGGCCTGATCGGCAGTATGCCGTGGGTAGCAGGAGCCATCCTGCTCTTTTTCATTCTGGAGCAAGGTGTTCGATTCGGTATTAATGCCGTTCAGGGGATTATGACGGGCATTGTTGCCCTGCTGGCCTTCTGTTTTAGCTATGCATGGTTTTCCGGCCGGTACCAATGGGTAATGACCCTCATGCTGTCGTACATTGTGTATACCCTTACGGCCCTGTCACTCAACTACCTTGCCCTCCCGTTGGTGACCAGTTATGCCGTTACCATGATCAGCATTGTGGTGGCACTTTATTTTTTTCCGGTTCCGGCAGGTATTCCCAAAGCCGGTAAACGCCTGAAATACGACATCCTGATCCGGATGATCGTCGCTACGCTGTTTACGCTGGTAATTACCGGACTGGCTGAGTTACTGGGCCCGACCTGGAGCGGGGTATTGACACCCTTCCCGATTCTGACGTCTATTCTGGCTATTTTCTCCCACATTCTGCAAGGCAGCGACGCTACAATTGCGACCATGCGCGGTATCGTTATCGGACTGCTTGGCTTTACCACGTTCCTCTTTTTACAGGCATTTCTGCTACCTATATTTCCGGTCGGCATTTCATTCTTGCTGGCCTTTGTAGTCAATGCGCTCATAAACGTAGCAGCAGCCCGCGTGTATGCACCGGCGAAACGCTGAATCAGCTACGCCGCCACAACCGGCTCTTCCGGCACGCTCACCCGTTCGATTTTACCGACCAGAAAAATATACGAACAGGCTCCGACCAGGCCCAGGGCACCAATAAATACCAGCGCGGGCTTAAAATCACCGTTTTTGGCCAGAAAGCCAATCACAATCGGCACCACAATCGATGCCAGGTTACCCATAAAATTGAATACCCCGCCTGTGAGGCCAATCAGGTGTTTCGGAGACAGAATCGATACGAATACCCACGAAATTAAGGCCATACCCGAACCGAAAAACGCCAGCGCCATGAAGAAAATGATCACACTGGTATCGTCGCTGTAATTGGCGCCGACAATACTTACCGATAACAGCAATCCGGCAATGATGGGCGCTTTCCGTGCCACACTGACCGACATGCCTTTGCGGGTAAAATAATCGGACAGAAAACCGGAAAGCAGCAGACCGGCACAAGCCGACAAAAACGGCACCGACGCCAGATAGCCCGATTTGATAAAACTCAGGCCACGGTATTCTACCAGATAGGTCGGAAACCAGGTCAGGAAAAACCAGAGCGTGGCATTTACCGCAAACTGCCCGATGTAAACGCCCCACAACGTCCGGCTGCTGAACACCTGCCGCAGATTGTGCCAGCTCCACACAGCCGGTCCTCCCTTTTTTTGCCCCCGGAACAGGCCGCCCCCCTCTTCTATGTAGGTCAGCTCAGCGTCATTAACAGCAGGATGGTCCAGCGGGTCGCGGTAAAACAGGTACCACACAGCACCCCAGACAATCCCGACCAGGCCTGTTACTACAAACAAGCCTTGCCAGCCGGCGTATGCCTGCAAGGTAACCAGTACGGGGGTCAGAAAGGCAAGGCCGATAAACTGTCCCGACACATACATGGCAATCGACGATGCCCGCTCATGCTCCGGAAACCAGCTCGTGACGACCCGGTTGTTGATCGGATATGAGGGTGCCTCAAAGGTACCCGTCGCTACCCGCAGCGCAAAAAGACTGGCAAACCCGCGCACAAACCCCTGCCCGATAGTAGCTATTGACCACGTAATCAGACAGAAGGCGTACAGTACCCTCGGCACCACCCGGTCGGCCAGCAAGCCGCCGGGCACCTGTAATAAAGCATAGGCCCAGCCGAAGGCGGAGAAAATAAGCCCCATTTCGACCTTGTCCAGTTGCAGGTCTTTACTTAATGACGAAGCCGCTACGGCCAGATTCGTCCGGTCAAGATAATTGATGACAACATTGACAAACACCAGTGCCAACATGCCGTAACGTACACGGGTCCGCATGATTCCTTCTTTTAATTGTTCATTTTCCACTCCCTTTTTACCCCGCCGTCCAGCCGCCATCGACGGTAAGCATGGAGCCGACCATGTAGCTGCCGGCATCGCTGGCCAGATAAATGGCAGCGCCCTGGATTTCGCGCATGTGCCCCCAGCGCCCGAGTGCTGTCGCTCCCACCACAAAGCGTTTTCCTTCGTCGGTATCAGCAATCGGCAGATTCATTTCGGTCAGGAACGGGCCGGGACAAATAGCATTTACATTGATATTGAACGGGGCCAGTTCGAGTGCCAGCGCACGGGTCATCTGCACCACGGCGCCCTTACTGGCCGTATACGGCGTCCGGTTCGACAGACCTACCAGCCCGAGCGTACTGGCCAGGTTAATGATACTCCCCCGTTGCTGTGCTTTCATAAACGGCGTCACGGCCCGGCTGCACAGCCAGGTACCGTTGACGTTGACCTGCATGACCTTGTTAAAGTCATCCTGTGTCAGTTCGTCGATTGCGCCCCGGATGTTGATTCCGGCACTATTGATCAGAATATCGATCCGGCCAAAAGCATCCATAGCGGCCTGCGCCATGGCTTCGGTCTGCGCCTGATCGGTAATGTCGGCAGCAAAGGGCGAGGGCTTCAACCCCGAAATCGGCGGCCAGTTGCTGTGCGGCTGCCTCTCCTTCGGCAGCATTCCGGTTCACGAGCATAATCCGGCAACCGGCCGAAGCCAGTCCGGCGGCCATCGCCAGGCCAAGTCCTTTGGAGCCACCGGTTATAATGGCAGCGCGGCCTGAGAGATCAAATTGTTTCAGTCCGGGCAGTGGTTCGTGGGGCATTTTTTAATGAAAAATGAGTAATGAAAAATGTATAATGTCAGCCTATTACATTCATTTATCACCGCATCGCCAGCTGGTTCTTGCTGTAAGTCAGGCAGGAAACGATATTTTCCTCTTCGGCGGCCAGTCGGTTTTCCGGCGACAGCGGTGTTGTACGCGGCAGTGCCTGCACCGGCTTATGGGCTCTGACCATCGACAGCGTTCGGGCGAGTTCTGCTCCCGGTACATCGGCAAACGTGGCCCAGTATTCTTTTTTAAGACAAGGTATTTCAAGCGGATCACGGGTGATCATTTCCAGATTGAAGGTTACCGCCGGATTGTGTTTTTTGCACAGGGCCACCATCTTCGGCAGGTCCAGAATGCCGGTACCGAGCGGTACTTCCGACAGCAGGAAACCGTCAGGATATTCGGCCACAGCCATGTCTTTGATGTGGGTACTCATCACGTAGGGAGCAAGCGCCTGCATAACCTCCATCGGATCTTCCAGCAGTGCGATGCTGTTGCCAAAATCAATTGTTGCACCTATATATTCGCTGCTGACCTGCTTCAGGACGGCCACCAGCTCGGGTGCGCGCCAGTCCTTATGATTTTCGACGGCCAGCTTGACCTTATGTTTCCGCAGCACCGGTTCAGCCAGTTGCAGCGCAGCCAGACCGCTTTTCTGAAACTGCCGGAATTCGTCAAGTGTCTTAAAGGTCTCATACCGTCGTCCGCCCAGACTGACCGTCCGCAGCACCTGCACCCCGGCCTCTTTGGCCCGCTGTACGTCCTGTTCAAAGGCAGGCACATCCTCTGCTTTCTTCGGCATCCCGATAGATCCTTCGAGGTACATGCCCAGTTTTTCGCGCCGGTCGCGCACTTTACTGGCAAAATCAGCACTCCAGTCCTTTACCACTACCTGAATGCCGCCGGCGCCGATGTCGTGGCAATGCTCCAGCAGGTCAATGGCGTTGGTAAACCCCGGGTATGTCCGGCTACCCACTTTCGAGTTCCAGCGGAAGCCGTAGGAATGGACAACCACCCCCATCGGCACCTCTTTGGCAAAGCCCTTTAACGGCCAGGCTGGTACAGACAAGGCCGCAGCCCCGATTGCCGATTGATGCAAAAACGTACGTCTATTCATCGGGTTGTATGGTTGTTCGTTGGTTTTGGCGACCATGTGATTTAATTGGGCGACCACGTGTCAATTATCACTGGATTTGGGCGACCACGTGGGGTCGCCCGTATGGGTGTTTAATTCCTTGGCGGTCCATGGCATCACGCGGCCCTGTGTCAGGACGCGGGTCATGCTAACCGTCCGCCGGTTGATCGGGCCGCCGTCGTTGCTCCAGGCATTCCGGATATACATCAGCACTGCTGAGATCGAGGCGTCATCCATCGTTGCCAGCGACGGCATGACCGGCAGGATATCCGGCGAATCGTATTTCTTGCCTGCTACGTCAATCGGGCCTTCAAGGCCGTGGAGCACAATCAACGCCAGCCGCTTTTCGTCGCCGGTGACCCAGTCTGAGCCGTTGAGCGGCGGAGCAAACCGTTTCAGGCCGTTGCCGTCGCTGCCGTGACAGCCCGCGCAGGTGGTCAGGTAGTGCTGCCGGCCCAACACAAACAGCTTCTGATCCTCGCCGGATAAGGCAAACCGCTTCGCCGACCGGTTTTCCAGTCCCGTATGCCCTGGCCATTCAAACAGGCTGTTCAGCGCGGATTGCTGTTCAGACGTGAGTACTTTTTGCTTTTGCGACAATAAGGCAGGCGCATTAGCCAGTTTTGTCGGCTTGCGTTGCTTATCGTTGGCATAGGCGCTCATACCGCTCCAGATAGCCAGTTGCTGCCAGCCTGTTACCGGTATATTTGTTTCCAGTAAGCCCAGCATTGCCGTCATTTCCGCAGCATCTCCCTTCCGGATAATGGCCGAGGTCAGCATCTCCAGCAGGATTTCCTTACCGGCTTCGCGGGTCCGCCAGTGCGGCGAATCACGCAGTTTCCCTAGAAACACGAGTTCCTGATCCTGCAAACTGCTCATGGCGGCATCCCGGATCAGGGCCTGATCGCTGAACCGGGCCGCCAGGTAGGCCAGCAACGTATGAGCGGCTTTCGTATCCAGCGACCGCGCCGACAACGCGGCCTGAAGCGCCATATCGACCGGCATTGTTTTTATCCGGCTGATCAGCTGCGTAGCGACCTGCGCCCTGACTCCTGCGTTTGCTTCTGCCAGCGGTTCCAGTAACCGCAGAGCAGTTGCCTGTATCAGCGGGCTTTTATCGCTCAGCAGCGGGACCAGCACCGGCGCCGAAATCAGCCCCAGACCGTCGAGCGTCCATAGAGCGTGGAACCGGCCATATTCGTTCGCTCCTTTCTGCGCCAGTTGCACCAGTGCGGCCTTACTGCTTTTGTCAGCCCGCTCGATGAGCAGCCGCTGGGCCATGTCACGGTGCCAGCCGTCAGTGCTGGTCAGCTCACGGACCAACTCGTCTGTTGTTGCTGCTGAGAGCTTTTTCGGGGCGGCGGGTTGCCGGTTTGCCGGCACAATCCGCCAGATCCGGCCGCCGTGCACCGGAGCATCCAGCTTACGGGCCAGCGTTTGTTCTTTCAGATAAGGCGTAATATAGGCTCCGTGCTGAATCAGGCCACGGTACATATCGGCCACATACATCGCACCGTCGGGGCCGGTTGCCAGAGACACCGGCCGGAAGCGTTCATCGGTAGAAGCAAGGAACTCCTGCCCGGGGTGCGGGTCGTATCCGGCCGGTAAGAGGCCATTTACGTCAATGCGGTTTCGTTTAATGAGGTTGCCCGCCGGCTCACATACAAATGCATTCCCGTGAAACGACGCCGGCAAGGCCGTTCCGCGATAAATAAGCGGCGAACAGGCCGCCGTGAACTCCTGCAAACGACCGTCTTTGTCCAGCGTTCCCGGAATATAGCCACGGTTGACGGCCGGTGTGGCACGGATGGGATAGACACGGCGTTCGGTCGTTACGCCATAGTCGATACCTGTTGTCGGCGTATGATGTTTATTGCGGTTCAGGTAGTTTGGCGGTACCAGATCGGCATGCAGCTGCGACCAATTGTAGTTATAGTATAAATGGCCCTTATCGTCGTGGCTGATTCCCCACTGCCCCCGGAACTCAGTAGTGTCGCGCTGCCACTGCCCGCCGGGCCGCATCCGGTATCGTATCCGTGATTTGGCGTTGTAATACCAGTTGTCTATGTTACGCCACATGCCGTTCGGCGCATGTTCGGGCAGGCCACCCGCCGAATACGCAGGATCGACCAGTGTTTTGGTATCTGCTTTGAGGTCACCGTTCAGGTCCTGCGCATACCATAGCGATTTATAGTCACCGATCAGCGCACCGCCGGGCGCAAAGCCGAGGGTGCGGGGCATGACCAGGCTGTCCAGAAAAACGGTGCTTTTGTCCATCAGGCCATCGCCGTTCAGGTCTTCGAGCACCGACACCCGGCCGGTTGGCTGGTTCTCGCCTTTTCCGTCGATAGTCGTCATAAAACCGCGCATCTCCACAACCCACAACCGGCCATCGGCATCAAAACTGATCACGACCGGATCCTGCACCATCGGTTCGGAGGCCACAAGCTGAGCCGTCAGCCCGGGTTCCAGCCGGAAGGTACTCAGTTCATCGGCCGGCGTACGGACCGGCGACAGCTCATCGGCCGGGAAAGTCCGGAAATTCGGGGTGAAACTCAACAGACACCCCAGACCTAAACCTAATAACGTAAGTGAGAATACGGGCTTGACCATGCCGGATTGATTAGGCTACACACTAGTCAATAAAGCGTAGTCAAAGCGCCGGATACTCCTGATTATTACCTGAATGTTACAATTTTTTAGTTTATTTCTTATTCTTTTTCAGTTTATACCTGCCGCTTTAGGGTATATTGTCCTGTTTTTTGTCTATACTAGACTGACCTTGTAACAAACGTTAAAGCTTAACCCGATTCTTCCATGCAAGCAACCCCTGCTGCAGTCGGCCAACCGGCCGCATTTACCGAAAAAAAATACATCACGACGCTCATCTTTGTCACGTCCCTGTTCATGCTATGGGGGATTGCCATTACGATGGGCGACGTACTCAACCGGCATTTTCAGAACGTACTCCACGTCAGTAAAGCTGAGTCAGGGCTGGTTCAGTTCTCGATTTTCGGAGCTTATGCCGTCATGGGTATTCCGGCCGGTTTGTTTATGAAGCGTTTCGGGTACAAAAACGGGGTACTGCTCGGCCTGACACTGTATGCGGCCGGTGCGTTTCTGTTTATTCCGGCGGCCAATGCCGAATCGTTCGGTTTTTTCCGGATCGCCCTCTTTATTCTGGCTTGCGGTCTGGCCACGCTGGAAACCGTTGCCCACCCGTTTGTCGCCGGTCTGGGCGATGTCCGTACGAGCGATCAGCGGATCAACTTTGCCCAGGCTTTTAACGGACTCGGTGCGGTAATCGGGCCAGCCATCGGCGGTTATTTCATCCTTGGCGGCAACACAACCGGTACCGATGATCTGGGTTCGGTGAAACTGCTGTATGTGGTCATTGGCTCCGTCATTCTGGCAATTGCCGTCGCCTTTACGTTCGTTAAAGTGCCGCCGGTTCAGGATGCGCATGCGGTGGAGATTGAAGAAGCCGACGCCTATGCTGTGCCGACGACTCCCCACGATCTGAAGGCGGGCAAAAGCCTTTTCCAGCACCGGCACTTTATCTGGGCGGCCATTGCGCAGTTATTCAACGTGGCCGCACAGGGTGGTACCTGGGCATTTTTCATTAATTATGGTGTCGAAAAAATGGGCCTGCCCGAAACATCGGCGGCTTACTATTTCTCCGCCAGCATGGTCATGATGATGATCGGCCGGTTTGTCGGTACGTACCTCATGCGGTTTATTGCGCCGAACCGTTTACTGGCTGCCTTTGCGTTCGCTAACATCATTATGTGCGTGATCATTGCCCAAAGCTGGGGCTGGCCGTCATTTGCCGCGCTGCTGATGCTCAACTTTTTCTTCAGCATCATGTTTCCGACCATTTTCAGTCTGGGCCTGAAAGACCTGGGCAAACACACACAGCAGGCCTCATCGTTCATTGTAATGGGTGTTGTTGGCGGCGCGTTGTTCCCGCCGCTGATGGGCCGTGTGGCCGAAACCGACGTGGCAACGGCGTATTATCTGCCGATTGTCTGTTACGCAGTGATCTTCCTGTTCGGTGCGAAATTCTCAAAATCAAAATAAACCTGATCTTTTGTTCAAAACGTGCTCTCCTCAACGAGAGCACGTTTTTTAACGCCTATGAAACGTTTCTTTTCCCTGCTGATTGCCGGCATATGTACCCTTAACGCCTACGCGCAGAAGCCGTTAACCATTACCAATTCCAGTGACGTTGCCTTTACCGACGCCGTTGTCGACATTCCGTGGCAGACCGTTCTCAGTGCCTGGCCGCAAGCCGATACCAGTCAAATGCAGATCCTGCTGGCCGGTAAAGCCGTCCCCTATCAGTTTGAACACAGAGGCACCAACACCATTCAGAATCTGCTGGTACAGGTCTCCGCTGCCCCCAAACAAACCCTCACACTAACCCTCCGCAAGGGCAAACCGACACCGGTTACCGCTAAAACGTACTGCCGGTATGTGCCGGAGCGCTACGATGATTTTGCATGGGAAAATGATAAAGTAGCATTCCGGATTTACGGCAAGGCCCTCAACGGCCGCTCCGACAACGCCTACGGTAGCGATATCTGGGCGAAACGCACTGATCAGCTGATTCTGAACAAGTGGTACAAACAAAACGACTACCACAAAGACTACGGCGAAGGCCTGGACTATTACCACGTCGGCCTGACGCTCGGCGCGGGCGACCTCGGCGTTTTCCTGAACGACTCTATTCAGTTTGTGCACAATTACCAAACCTGGGAAGTCCTCGACAACGGCCCGCTCCGTTCGACATTCCGGGTTACCTATGCCCCGTATACTTTCAAGGGGATGACGGTAAACACGACAAAAACCATCTCGCTGGATGCCGGTTCACAGCTGAGCAAGATTGTAGTGGCCATGCAGCATACACACGGTAAGCCCCTGCCGCTGGTCGCCGGTATCACGCTACGCCCCGAACCGGGTCAATTACTGCTGAACGAACAGGCCGGTATTCTGGCTTACTGGGAACCCCGGCACGGCAAAGACGGCACAATCGGGGTGGGTTGTGTTTTCCCGAAAGGCAATGTACCGATGCGTAAACAATACCAGCACGGACTGGCTCAACTTACTATTCCGTCCGGCGAAACAGTGACGTATTATTCGGGAGGCGCCTGGGACAAAGCCGGTCAGATTACGTCCGGAGAGGCGTGGATGACTTACCTGAGCACATTCAGCAAACAATTACAGACACCGTTACAGATACAGCTAAAGCCCTGAAACAGGCCGTAAAGGGCACTTCCGGACCACAAAAACTAAATCTAATTTATTTCTAATTCTTTTGTAATGAAGGTCTAACCCTGATGTCGTAATCTTGTATCATGCATTCTAAACGAAGGATATAGTGCCGTATAGACTTCGTACATAGGTGGTTAGCAATATGGTTAGCACAGTGGTAAACACCGGTAACACGTCTATTTACTTACTGTCTGATTTGAATAGCCATCTGGCGTTTCCAGATGGCTATTTTTTTCTCTTACAAACGAATCATCATTCAGGTTATAGATTTTTAGGTGTTTTATAATAGCTACCGGGTCCTTAGCGGTAGCTATTTTTGTTTCCTCTCCTTTCCCGTTGGCTCATTAAAATCAAGCTATAAAAACTATCCACCCTATAGACTGTTTTGTTTCAAAACTCAACAAAACAGATATGACCATGAAACGGGTAACCCTATTGTTCTTTTTTTCGCTTGGTGTCTTCACATTCCAGGCATGTAGTTCCGAATCAAAGAAAAACGAAGATAGTGTCGAACAGGCTGAAGATATGAACGAGGCCAACGAGCCGACCAAAGATGATGATGACTCTGAGTTTGCCGTGAAAGCTGCCAGCGGCGGTATGATGGAAGTAGAGCTGGGCCGTATGGCACAGGAAAAATCCCAGAGCCAGGCCGTGAAAGATTTCGGGGCGATGATGGTAGAAGATCACTCAAAAGCAAACGAAGAGCTTAAAACACTGGCAACCAGCAAAAACATTTCGCTGCCCTCAACGATGGGCGAAGATCATCAGAAACATGTGGATGAACTGAGCAAACTGTCAGGTGCTGAATTTGATAAGAAATACGTGAAAATGATGGTTGACGACCACAAAGAAGACATCGACCACTTCAAAGAAGCTGCCGACGATGCCAAAGATATGGAGATCAAAGCGTTCGCGGCGAAAACATTGCCTACGTTACAGAAGCATTACGATGCGATCAAGAACATCGACAAAGCCATGTAATCAGGCCGGAATACCAACCGGGCAGGTAAGCACAATCGACGTGCCCTGCCCGGCTACCGAATGTATTTCCAGCACACCACCCAGCGATTCCGCCCGCTGCCGCAGAAACTGAAGCCCGTTACCCCCGCGTTGTGCCGCCGCATTAAACCCGACCCCATCGTCGTCAATTGCCAGCACCAGCTTATCGTCGGTTTGTGACAGCCGTATACACACTGTTTTAGCCTGTGCATGCCGCAGAATGTTATGGAGTGACTCCTTGTAAAACAGAAAAATGTCACGCCGCTGGTCGACCGGAATCAGCTCGTCCGGTGCAATTGCCATGAAATCAAAGTGAAGCGAGGTAGCGGTCTTTTCAAACAGCCCATACGCCATTTCCCGCATCCGGAACGTCAGATTTTCGTAGGTCCGCTGCGAAGAGTTCAGACTCCAGACGATGTCCCGGATCGCTCCCAGGACCTTTTTCGACGTCTGCCCGATGGTTTTCAGCGTTTCCCCGACCTGCTCCGGCTGAGCATACACCTGCTTTCGGGCCGACTGGCTCAGCAGGGTAATCGCACTCAGATCGGAGCCGACCTCATCGTGCAAATCACGGGCAATCTCATCCCGTATCCGGCTGATTTTCTGCTGCTTCCTTTCATTCTCCTGCAACTGATCGATCAACTGCGCCTGGACACTGATTTTTTCCAGCTCGGTCAGGTGATTCAGCCGCGAAATGCCCAGGGTAAAACAAAGCACTTCCGCTACAACGCCCAGCTCAATGTATGTTACCGGATACCCGAACGGCAGGTCAGGCCGGCGGACGAAAACGGTCGGAAAAAAGTTTGTAGACAGGGCGAAGATGCAGGCAAAAATGAAAAAGAAGGAGCCAACGATAAAATAAACCATGACCTGATGCCGCAAACGAATAATCCGCGGCACAATTACCAGCGCGCCGGCACCTAGCAGATAGCGGTCAAGCGTGTAGATTTCACTGCGGATCGTATCCGGCACCCCTGCCAGCACCAGTATACTGTCAATAAACAGATGTACCACCAGCACACCGATCATCCCCCGCAGCAACAGGAAACTGAACCGGTCATTTTCACGGATATTCATCAGCAGGATGGCAAACTGCATGTAAAAACTAAAGGCAAATGTTTCCATGAATACGACCATGTAGTTCATACCCGGCAGGTAATCTGCCTTCCCGTAGTCTCCGTCCAGCAGCCAGAATGTAATCATCATACAGACGATATACAGCGCATATTGCCAGTATATAGCCTTGCGCTGCTGCCAGTACGACAGTAAACCGTACAGCACCATCATAATCAGCATCCCATCCAGCAGTATCCGCAACTGCCCATAGCTATGCCATACATCCTTCATCTTTACTTGCTTTCATTATCAGACAAGATCAATGTACAAACGGTTGTATGATCCGGCGGACAAACAGCGGTTCTACATCTCTTTGTTCAGTAACCGGTCAATTTCACGCGTTACAATGTCCCAACGCTCTTCCCAGTTTCCGGAAACATCTACGTAATTGATACCCCGCCGGATTAACGCTTCCTGAAACATCCTGTAAATTTCCTGACGACGGTGCCCCAGATCACGCAGTCCGTCGGCAATCCAGGGGACATCTACATTGAGCAGGAAATGCCGGTCATACGAAATTTCCTGCTCCAGTTCATACAAAGCCGGCGGCACCTCATCCAGGTAAATCTGTGCGTACAATTCGGTTGTAATGAGGTCCGTATCACAAATTACTAATTTATCAGCCACGGACACAGCTTTTTTTACCGCATTGGTCTGCGCTTCGCCGATACGGATGTAATCGCCGGGTGTAAGATCGTTGGAGGTAATCAGATCACGGGCCACCTCGGGCACAAAAATAGTCTGATACTGGTCGGCCAGCTGATGGGCTAATGTGGTTTTACCAACGCTTTCCGGACCGTACAGACAGATCAATACAGGTTTATCAATCGCCATTAATCAGGTTGTTATGAATCATTATCGAATAAGCAGGGCCTGTAAAAGCTCACTGCGGCCAACCTCCCGCACATCGCCGGGGCGCATACCGGCGGCCGTTGCGCCTTCGATCGCCCAGCGTACCAGCCGGAGCGTCGGAAACCCGACAGCCGCCGTCATCCGGCGTACCTGCCGGTTTTTGCCTTCATGCAGCGTCAGCGCAATCCAGCTGGTAGGAATATTGGCCCGGTAACGGATGGGCGGATTCCGGTCCGGCAATCCGGGCTCATCAATGCGCACGGCCTGCGCCGGTAAGGTATGATACGCTTTTCCATCGACTGAAATGGTCACACCGGCGGACAGTTGCCGCAGGGCTTCGTCGGTTACCTCACCTTCGACCTGTGCATAATACGTCCGCTGATGCTTAAACTTCGGGTCCAGCAGGCGGTGGTTCAGGCGTTTATCGCTTGTCAGCAGTAAGAGCCCTTCACTGTCGGCATCCAGCCGCCCGACGGGATACACATCCTTTCCGAATGCAAACGGAAGATCGGCCAGGGTTGGCTTATCCCCCTCCCGGCTAAACTGCGACATCATCAGGTACGGTTTATAAATCAGGTAATACATAGTTTTAAAGAGTGAAAAAGTGGCCGTTTCACGGCTAAAGAGTGAAAGAGCGGGCTTGCACTACAGTGGTGGCACGACTCTAAGTCGTGCCACCACTGTAGTGCCATCAGCAACTCAGAACCAGGCCAATTCAGTCTTACAAAGGTAAAAGTCAATCTTTGTATGCCCGTAAACAAAGTACAATTAGCGGGGTAATCCAAAAAAATAGTACTTTGCAGTGATTTACCCTTCATCAGCCACCGTTCTATACATTAGCAAAGTTTTTCTTTTTATTCTACAATAATAACCTACTATGAGCGAAGTAACTCCGCGCTTCCAACCTGGCGTTATTACGGGTGACGGCGTTTCTGAAATCTTCCGTCACGCTAACGAAAACAACTACGCGTTACCGGCCGTAAACGTCGTGGGTACGAACTCGGTAAATGCTGTTCTGGAAACAGCGAAAGCGGTAAATTCACCGGTAATCATTCAGTTTTTCGAATGGCGGCGCGATTTTCTACGCCGGCAAAAGCCTGTCAAACGAAGGTCAGAAAGCGGCAATCGCCGGTAGCATTTCCGGTGCCCTGCATGTTCACAATATCGCTGAATACTACGGTGTTCCGGTGATTCTGCATACAGACCACTGCGCCAAAAAACTGCTTCCGTGGCTTGACGGTCTGCTGACAGCCAGCGAAAAATACTTTGACCTGCACGGTAAGCCGCTGTACTCGTCGCACATGATCGACCTGTCGGAAGAGCCGCTACACGAAAACATTGAAATCTGCTGCCAGTATTTCGAGCGCATGGCGAAAATGGGCATGACACTGGAGATCGAATTAGGGGTAACCGGTGGCGAAGAAGACGGCGTTGACAACTCAGACGTTGATGACTCGAAACTGTATACCCAGCCGTCGGAAGTAGCTTATGCTTACGAAGAGCTGAAGAAAATCTCTGACCGTTTCACCATTGCAGCCGCATTTGGTAACGTTCACGGGGTATACAAGCCGGGCAACGTAAAATTGTCGCCGATTATCCTGAAAAACTCACAGGATTATATCCAGGAAAAATACAGCACAGGCCCGCTGCCGGTGAACTTTGTATTCCACGGTGGTTCAGGCTCAAGCCGCGAAGAAATCCGCGAGGCCATCGAATACGGTGCGATCAAGATGAACATCGATACCGATATGCAGTGGTCGACCTGGGAAGGTATTAAGGATTACTACCAGGCAAAAGAAGCGTATCTGCAATCGCAGCTGGGCAACCCTGAAGGTCCGGATTCACCGAACAAAAAATATTACGACCCGCGCGTATGGCTGCGTAAAGGCGAAGAAAGCATGTCTAAGCGTCTGAAAGCTGCTTTCGAAGACTTGAACTGCATCAACCGTCTGGCGTAATGGTCATACTGCCTGGTTGTACTCTCAACTGATTCTGATCCCCGTCTTTTGCGAGACGGGGATTTTTTTTAACATGTTTTAAGAAACGGAACAGGCAACCGAACTGTCGGAATGTGCATCTATTGATAAAAGGCCCCGCTCGGCCTCCCGCAGCGTCCTTTCATTGAAAAGTAGATGATTTAACCATCATTCTGTCGTATTTTGTCATCGTACTAACACCGCATAACATGATTCAGCGTTTAACGATCGTATGTATTTGCCTCTTTATTCAAACTATTGCCCTTGCCCAGACCGGAATCCGGGGAACGATTAAAACCAAGGGCGGGGACCCGCTTCCCTATGCCGCCATTGTGGTAAAAGGGACCCAGAACGGAACGATTTCGAATGCAGAAGGACGTTATGAACTGACACTCACCCCCGGTAAGTATCAGATGCTGTTTCAGTACCTCGGCTTTCAGAGTCAGCAGAAAGCCATCGAGGTCGAAAACGGTTTTGTTAATCTGGATATTGTTCTGGAAGAGCAGGTCTATAATCTGCAGGAAGTTAATGCACGGACCAGCAACGAAGACCCGGCCTACAGCATCATGCGCCGGGCCATTGCCAAGGCCAAGTTCCATCAGCTACAAGTGCAGAGCTACACCGCCCGCGTGTATACCAAGGCCTCGATGACTGTTACCGAGTTGCCGATGGAATTTTTATACAAAAAGCAGCTGAAAGAAGCGGAAACCGAAGCGAACTTTAAAAAAGGCGTACCGATTCTGAACGAGTCGGTATCGGAAGTAACGTTTAAGCAGCCGAATACCTACCGCGAACGGGTACTGGCCAACCGCAATACGCAGGGGGTTAAAGTGGCCGTAAACGGGTTCTACCAGAGCAGTTTCTATCAGCCGGAAGTAGTCAATGTGGTATCGCCGCTCTCGCCCAAAGCATTTGCCTATTACAAGTTTGAGTACGAAGGCACTTTCCGCGAGCAGGGCGTCGACATCAGTCGCATCAACGTTATTCCGCGCGCCTATGGCGAAGGGGTTTTCAGGGGCTTTATTTACATCATCGAAAATACCTGGGCCATTCACAGTCTCCAGTTGGAAACACAGATTCCACCGGGCATTAACCTCAGCATCAAGCAGATTTATAACCCCGTCCGGAATGTCTGGATGCCGACCAATCAGCGGTTCGACGCAAAAGGCTCGTTCTACGGCGCGAAATTTACCGCCCAGTATGTGATTAACCTGACCTACAAGGACTTTACTATCAACCCCGCCTTCGTCGAAGATGTACAGGTGGTTGACGAGAAGATCGACAAACCGGCTAATGTGCTGGCCAACCGCGACATTAAGGGCAAAAAGCTGGATGAACTGGTAGCCAAACAAAAAGAATTCTCGACGAAGAACCTGCGGAAAATGGTCCGCGAGTACGAAAAGCAGGAATACAAGGAGCGGAAAGAGAAGAAAGAAGATGTGGATGTTACGCGGAATGATTCGGTCAGTATCGATTCCCTCGCATTTAAACGGTCCAATTCCTTCTGGGACTCGCTCCGGTCGGTACCCCTGACAACGGCCGAGCTAAAGAGCTATGTCCGCAGCGACAGTGTCCGGATTGTCCGCGAGGTGAAGGCTAAAACCGACAGCGTGAAAAAGGAAAATCCGGGCATGAAAAACCCGAACCGCAAACACAAATTCTCTCCGTTTGACCTTGTGACCGGTAATACCTGGCGACTCAGCAAAACGACCTCGCTGCGGTGGGAAGACATTCTTACCACCATTAACTACAATACCGTTGAAGGCTATCACGCTACGGCCGGTCTTCAGCTCAATTACCGCCGCATACGCGTTGACTCGACCAAAGGGCGACAAATAAACGGGAAAACGGTTTATCCGGTGATGGCTACTCCTAATTGGTACATTGGCGGCAATGCCCGTTATCAGTTTGGTCGTGAGCAGGTTGTCGGGTATGGTAAGGCGGGATATTCGTTCAAAACCACGACCGTCAATCTGTCGGGCGGACGGTTTATGTCTCAACTGAACCCGGAAAACCCCATCAGCCCGCAGATGAACTCGTTTACGACACTACTCTTTGAGCGGAACCTGATGAAGCTTTATCAGAAGGATTTTGTTCAGCTCAATGTTGCCGTCAACCCCATGGAAGGCCGGCTCAAGCTCAACGGTAGTCTGGAATATGCCAACCGTACGGAAGTCGCCAACTACCGCGAAAACCTGAAACCGTGGATCGACTGGAAAAATTACGCCTTTACGCCTAACCGCCTGCCAAACAATGAGGTGGGGACAACGGCGTTCCCCAACCATGAAGCCCTGGTACTGAATCTGTCGGCGACGATGCGGCTGGCCTCGCCGCATTATTATATCCGGAACGGACGGAAAATTACCCGCACCAACCGCGATGCTCCTGAGCTGACGGTCAATTACCGGCGGTCATTCGGCAGTTTGCTCAACAGCGAGGCATCTAATTACGACTTTTTACAGGCACGGATCAGCCATTCGTTTGAGACAGGTATCCGCAGCCGCCTGAGTTATGATGTCAGCGCCGGTGCGTTCCTGACCAGTCAGCGGGTATACACACCTGATTTCAAGCACTTTATGGGTAACGAGTTTTTCCTGCAACAGGGCGATCCGGTGAGTGTGTTCCGGATGCTGCCGTATTACCAGTACAGCACCGGCAAACGTTTCTTTGAAGCCCACGTGCTGAGCGAGCACCGGAAATTCCTGATCACCCAACTGACAGTAGCCCGTCTAGTTGGCCTGAAAGAGAACCTGTTTGTGCATTATCTGGCTACTCCGAGCTCCCGGAACTATACCGAAGTCGGCTACGGGCTGGACGGGCTTATTCCGGGCGTACTGCCGTTCTTCCGCGTTGAGGTAATCAGCCAGTGGGAAAACGCGACCTATAAAGGCCTCGGCTTCCGGATAGGGACCACGCTTAAGTTTGGCCGGAACTAAAGGTTGTCAGACCTTCCAGGAAGTTTTGAACCGCCAGGCGGCCCTGTTCCTGGAAGGTCTGACAACCGGAACTCCCCGAAAGTTTTGAACTTTCGGGGAGTTTTAACTATATTACCTAACCATGAAAGCCAATTATCTCTTTCTTTTGGTTGGCATACTACTAATCGGCGGACTACTCGGCTGGCAATGGCTGCATCCGGAAGCGGTCAGGAAGTCAGCCTTTGAGCGGTCAGGCGTTGTACCGCCCGATGGCCGCCGCGTGGTTAAAACCGATGCCGGATGGGAAGATACCCTGACCACGCCACAGTATTATGTAACGCGCGAAAAAGGTACTGAGGGCCGGAACAGCAGCCCGCTTACCAACCTGCATCAGACAGGCATTTATGCGTGTGTCTGCTGTCACAATCCACTGTTCAGCTCAGCCACCAAATTCGACTCACGTACGGGGTGGCCGAGTTTCTTCGCCCCCATCGTTCAGAACGCCATCTATACCGACTTCGACGGCCGCCGCACTGAAGTGCTTTGCTCGGTCTGCGATGCGCATTTGGGCCATGTTTTTACCGACGGGCCCGAACCGACCGGACTCCGGTACTGCATGAACGGCACTGCCCTCTCCTTTACCCCTGCCGGAAAACGCCGTTAAGGGGTCAGCCGGATTGTTTTTTCGGCCACCGACTGAATCTTTTCCCGCGAGAAATAGACCGGAAAATACCCGTTCTCGGCCCATAAGCCAAACAAATCGCGGTAATGCGGACTGTCAGGATCGCCGGACTGCCCGGGGGTGTTAATACCCATGGTCCGGTCCCAGTCTTCCGTATCCACCAGAATCCGGAAGGAAGCCCCGTGCGTCTGGTTCAAGGCCGGCCCTGTCACATTCGGCGTTTCGGAATACCCGCCCCGCGCGACCGGTCCCAGGTTAATCTTTTTCTGCATGTCAGCATCAACCAGTGCGCTCAGCGGATGCGTCAGGGTAATGTGTTTGTTTTTGGTCTGCCCATACTGCCACTCATCCATATCATCACCAAGGCGTTTGGTCAGTTCATCGGTCGCACGCGTCAGGCTCGTTAACAGCAGGCTGTCGCGTCGGACGACAGGAGCAGCCACCACCCAATCAATCATTCGTTTAGTGGGCAGGTTTGTGAAATAAGTCCTGGCTTTTTCGGGTACAGCTTCTTCGTAGAGCAACCGGCGCAGCTGCCCCTCCCAGGCCACATAAATGGCCGCCGGTACCGAATTCGGCTCAAGCCGGAAATCCCAGCGGCGGAGATAGCCCAAGGCCCGTTCGGTCTTATCGTCGGGCGACGACAGCAGGGCCAGAAAGGGAACCAGCGTCCGGGCCGGTAAAGCGAGGTAATCCGCCTGAAGCTGCATAAAATCGGCCATGGTTTTACGTTGACCGTTTTTGAGCACTTCCTCAATCCGGTGCGCCCGCGACGGACTCGACCAGATCCAGCCAACGGCATTCCGATGCGGGTAATCGACCGGTGTCAGGTTATTATTAGCTGTTACAATGATTCCACCGGCCGGATTCTCCTTGTGCGGTAGTTGAGCGACAGGCAGATACCCGGTCCACTCGTACCGGCCGTCGCCGGGAACAGGTACCAGCCCTGTCCAGTTTTTCCGGACCGGTGCCAGTCCGACCGCCTGCCAGCCGATTTCAGGCTTCCGGCCGGCAGCAGGCCGCGTGGCCCAAATCATGTTTTCGCCCGGAATCCGGCTTTGCAAACACGCCTGTCTGAATTCTGTCCACGATTTAGCCTGATTCATCCGCAGACTCGCCAGATACGGAGCGCAGCCTTTTTCCAGCCACCCTGCCCGTACGGCATACGCTTTGTGACGGCCTTTATCCTCAAACACAACCGGCCCGTGACGGGTGTATTTCAGCGCTACGGTCACATCGGGCTGCCCCTTTACCCTGATGGTTTCTTTCCGTATCTGCATGGTTTCCCATTTGCCTTTGTAACGATACTGCGCGGGGTTCCGGGGATTGATATCGTAGATGTAGAGGTCTTCGTTATCGGTATCAAAGATCGTCAGTCCCCAGGCACCATAGTCATTGTGGCCAATGGAGATACCCGGTAACGTAGGCTCTCCGCCACCGACTACATGCCAGCCCGGTGCATCAAGGTGGACCCAATACCGGAGCGAGGGCGTCGACTGAGTCCGGTGCGGGTCATTGGCCAGCATCGGATACCCGCTTGCCGACTGATTGCCGTCGATGACCCAGTTATTGGAGCCCACATATTGCTTTTCGGTATCAAACCACTCCTGTACCTCCTGCTGCGACAGCCCTACCTTTCCTTGCTCTTTCTGAAACTTCAGGGGCAGCCGGAACGCTTCGTAAAGCTCCAGAATCGGCTGAAACAGGGCTTCACCGTCGACATGCAGCGTCAGGTCCGGTTCGCCGTCTTTGGTTACGGGGTGAAACCATTGCAATTCTTTCACCTTTCGGGCACCCAGCAGATGTACCAGCCGCCCGTAATTCAGTTCTTCGCGGATGTTGCTCAGGAGCCCCTGATGACGGCTGATGACCACCTCGGGGGTCCAGTAGCCGGGTTTTGTGTTCAGGACTTTAAACTCGAACGGCAGCTTTTCCGGCGTTTTCAGCACTTCGCGGATATAGGCGTTAATCCCCTCCACAAACGCCCGGGCAATCAACGGCCCGTGCGGATGGTAATGCCGTAGTTCAGCATCGAGATCGTTGGTTCTGAATGTAAAAAGACGTGTTCCGATATCGCGCTTTAACTCCTGCGGCCCCAGCAGTTCGGCTACCGTTCCGGTGGCCTGCCGCCGCCAGAGTTCAAACTGGAACAGCCGGTCCTGCGCAGCAGAATACCCTTGCGCAAAAAACAGATCATGCTCGTTTTGGGCATAAATGTGCGCGATCCCCCATTTATCACGGATAATTTCAACCGGTTTTTGCAGGCCGGGAAGCTTTTGCGCAACGCCTGATAGAAGCGTAAAACAGAGTACGTACGAAAGCAGGTAGCGATTCAGCATCAGATGAAGCAGTTGTCTGTTGTAAAGTTAAAATTCAGCAGACAAATACCTAGCCTTCCTGACCGGCGCTTGTTGAATCAGTCGGAAAGCTTTAATATTGGCCGGCTAATTTTGACGATATGCCCCCTGAACCCGACGATATCTCCCCTCTTTCCGGCAATGACTTACAGCCGTATCTGCGCACACCTGCGCTGTTACAGGCTTTGTTGAAGCAATTGATTAAAGATTTTTCGATGGCAAGGGTGCAGTTGCCGGTTGTTTGTGAAGATAACTATTCGTTTGAGCGCCTGAAACAGGTCATTGCCGATACCCTGCGCGATCAGGCACCGCACTCCGCTCAGCTCCAGAACGTTTTTTACCGGGTTGATCTAACAGAAAAACTGGTAAGGAAGGCCCTGCATAACCATCAGGGCGATACCTTACCAGTGATCGCGGAATTGATTATCAAACGTGAATTACAAAAAGTAGTGATTCGCCATTGGTATCAGCAAAATGATTCGTCGTCTTAGAGTTGTTTGCGCAGGCGGGCTACCGGAATGTTCAGTTGTTCGCGGTATTTGGCCACGGTCCGGCGGGCAATGTTATAGCCCCGGTCGTTCAGCATTTTCTCCAGCTTATCGTCTGACAGCGGATTTATTTTAGGCTCATTATCAATCAGTTCCTTCAGAATATTTTTCACTTCCCGGCTACTGACGTCCTCTCCGGAATCAGTTGAAATCCCCTCCGAGAAGAAGTATTTCAGCGGATAGATGCCAAATTCAGTCTGCACCGATTTGCTGTTTGCCACCCGCGAAACCGTCGAGACGTCCATGTCGATCAGCGTTGCGATGTCTTTCAGAATCATTGGCCGCAGTTTCGATTCATCGCCGGTCAGGAAGAAATCATATTGAAACTTTACGATGGCGTTCATGGTCTTCAGCAACGTTTGCTGACGCTGCTTGATGGCGTCGATAAACCACTTGGCCGCATCCAGGCGCTGTTTAACGAACGTTACCGTTTCACGCAGATTCTTGTTATTCTTTGTGCTCTTGTCATACGTATCGAGCATATCCGCAAACGAGCGGCTGATTTTCAGCTCCGGCGCGTTTTTGGAGTTTAGCGTCAGTTCGAGTTTACCACCACTATTGGTCAGGATAAAGTCCGGAATCAGGTATTGGGCCGTTCCGTCTTCACCTTCTACCGACCCCAGCTTGGGATTCAGTTTGGTGATGATGGCAATAACTTTTTTCAGCGTCTCATCGCTGATATTAAGCCGCTTCTGAATTTTATCGAAGTGTTTTTTCGAAAACTCATCAAAGCTCTCATGAATGATTTTACTCGCCAGCCGTACACATTCGTCGGTCTGGTCTTTGCGGTCCAGCTGCAGCAACAGGCACTCCTGCAAGGTACGCGCACCAATGCCGGGCGGGTCAAAGGTCTGCACCTTTCGTAACACCAGTTCCAGCTCTTCAACATCAGTATAAATACCCTGTGCAAACGCCAGGTCATTGGCAATTGCCTGCAACGACCGCCGGATATAACCGTCGCTCTCAATACTGCCGATCAGCTGCAATCCGATCGCATGTTGTTCAGGATCCAGACCCAGATAACCGAACTGCTGAATCAGTGAATCCGACAGCGTTGACCGCATGGCAATAGGCATCTCACGGTCTTCGTCCCCGTACGCATCACCCTGCATTTTATAGCCTGTATAATCTTCGTTATGCAGGTAGTTGTCAATGTCTAAATCGTCGGACCGGTCTTTGTAATCATCATCATAATCATCTGCAAACGGATCGTCTGACTGACTATTGTCGTCGTAATCTTCTGCGCCTTCCTCCAGGGCTGGATTAATCTCTAATTCCTCCTCAATTCGCGCATCCAGCTCGGCCGTCGGTATTTGCAACAGTTTGATAAACTGTATCTGCTGGGGGGACAGCTTCTGTTGCAACGACTGGTTTAGGCTCAATTTCTGCATAGTACATAAACGGGATTAAGGTCTTATCGAACGTTGAGTCGTATGAAGCGGGCTGCATTTACGCCCATCCACAATTATTAGACCAATTTTACGTTTTTTTTGGTTGCTGCGGAAAAATATCTCTAATTATCTTTTTGTGTATACCTGACACGGTAGCTTATAATAGACCTCAACTCCCTGATTTAAGTCACATTACCTCTTCTTTTATCGTTTTACTTTCTGATCTAATGGTACTCAAAAATAAGTATACCTATAGACCGGTTGTTTAATACAACTCAAACGGGAATAGTAACAGGTCACCCCGGTACTTTTGGTTATTCTTGTGTGGATAGTTTTATCGGGAATCACTGATTCGTTAGCACAGGATTAAATTCTGTGCTTTTTTTGCAGACAGGCTTGTTATAACGCTGTATTAACTGCCAAACACCCGTTGAGGTTACGTATGAAATTGATAAAAGTTGCAGCCGGCGTACTGAATCAGACTCCGCTGGCGTGGGAACATAACCAGAAAAATATCATTGCGGCCATCGAAACGGCCCGTCAACAAGAGGTTAGTATTCTGTGCCTGCCTGAGCTCAGCATCTGCGGTTACGGCTGCGAAGATGCTTTTTTTGCGCAGAATACCATTGACCAGTCGGTTGCTTCGCTGTTCGAAATTGCGGAACATACGCATGACCTGGCCGTTGCGCTGGGCCTTCCCTTACGCTATAACAACCGGACCTACGATGTGGTTTGTCTGGTGGCCAACAAACAGATTCTGGGTTTTGCCTGTAAGCAGAATCTGGCTAATAACGGCATCCATTACGAAACCCGCTGGTTTCAGCCCTGGACGTTAGGCTTCCGTGACGAAATCCGGCTGGCCGCTCCCGGCCACAGCGAGATGTCGTATCCCATCGGCGACCTCGTTTTTGACCTGTCAGGCGTCCGGATCGGCTTTGAAATCTGCGAAGATGCCTGGATTGCGAGCCGTCCGGGACGGGCGCTGTATGAACGGGGTATTGACATCATCATGAACCCGTCGGCCAGCCATTTCGGCTTTGATAAATCGGTCGTCCGCGAGCGGTTTGTGATTGATGCCTCGCGGTCGTTCGGTGTCAGCTACGTCTACACCAACATGCTGGGCAACGAATCCGGCCGGGCGATTTACGACGGCGATGCGATGATTGCCTCCAACGGCGAGCTGCTGGTATCGAGCCCGCGCCTCAGCTATGAGGATCACCATATTGTTACGGCGGTTATTGATGTCGACAATACGCGGCTGAGCCAGACCCAGAACCGGGTCAATATGGCGATGGCCTACCCGAACCTTAAGGTCCAGTCGTTGTTTACGTTTCCCGAAGTTAAGCCGGTGCTGCAACGGGCTGAGCTCGAATCGTGGGAACGCGGCGGCTACATCAAAGAAGAAGAATTTGCCCGTGCTGTAGCGCTGGGACTGTTCGATTACCTGCGCAAAAGCCGCTCACACGGTTACGTACTATCCCTGAGCGGGGGCGCTGACTCATCGGCCATTGCGGCAACCGTGTTTCTGATGGTCCGGATGGCCATCGAAAATATTGGCCTTGACGGGATCAAACGTAAACTGAGCTACATTAAAGCCATTCAGGATTGCCGGACGGCCGAAGAACTGGTCGGTAAACTACTGACAGTTATTTACCAGGGCACCGAAAACTCGTCGGATGACACCTATCTGTCGGCCAAAGAGCTTGCGGAGAGCATCGGCGCGACGTTCTACAATATTAACATCAACGGGCTGGTCGAAACCTACCGCGGATTAATCGAAGAACAGCTGGGCCGGAAGCTGAGCTGGGACACCGACGATCTGGCCTTGCAGAATATTCAGGCACGGGTACGTGCGCCGGGTGTCTGGATGCTGGCCAACCTACAGAACGCACTGTTACTGTCGACCTCGAACCGGTCGGAAGCCGCTGTCGGCTACGCCACCATGGATGGTGACACGGCGGGCAGCATCAGCCCGATTACCGGCATCGACAAGCATTTTCTGCGGGGGTGGCTGCGCTGGCTCGAAACAACTGGCCTGAATATTGCCAGCACCCCGTCGACCGAAACCGCCATCCGGCTGGCCGGTCTGCACCGTGTGAACAATCTCCAGCCAACGGCCGAGCTCCGGCCGCTTGACAAAAAGCAGACCGACGAAGACGACCTGATGCCGTATGATGTCCTCAACCAGATTGAGAACGCTGCGATCCGCGATAAGCAGCCTCCGGTTGATGTCCTGAAACTGATGGAAGTACATTTCGATGGGGTCTATACGCGCGACCGGCTGCTGTTTTGGGTGGAGCGTTTCTTCCGGCTCTGGAGCCGCAATCAATGGAAACGGGAGCGTTATGCCCCCTCCTTCCACCTCGACGACCATAATCTGGACCCACGGATGTGGTGCCGTTTCCCGATTCTGTCGGGCGGTTTTGACAAGGAAATCGCGCAGATGAAGGAGTGGGCAGCGGGTGAAAGCGGCAAAGGACGCAAGGGTAAAATTGGTTTTTAACCCATGAGACAACTCGTTCCCGGTCTGCTCTTTGCCGCACTATGGGCATCGGCATCGGCCGCGACAAAATTCGGGGTTAAGGTGGCACACCCGTTTATTTTAGCCAATGTGCGGTTTTTCATAGCCGGAGGCGGTATGCTGCTCTTTGCGTATGGCATCAAACGGTATGAACACGCCTGGCCGACCAAAACCGAATGGCAACGTCTGACCATCTTTGCTTTACTGAATACCACGATCTATCTCGGTGCTTACGTACTGGCCCTCCAGCAGGTATCGGCAGGGATTGGTAGCCTCTCAACGGCTACCAATCCGCTGTTTATCTCGGTGATGTCGGCCATCTGGCTGCGCCGTCCCCTGAAACTCAACGAAGGCGGTGGTCTGGTACTCGGGCTTCTGGGGGTAGCAGTGGCCACCTACCCGTTACTCGAAAAAGCCTATGCAACCGTACAGGGCTTGCTGATTCTGCTTTTTGCAATGGTATCGGTGTCTCTGGCAACGGTATACTATGCCCGCTTTGACTGGCGGCTCCCCAATGTCGTAATCAACGGCTGGCAGGTATTTATCGGCGGCATTTTGCTCCTGCCCGTTACCCTGCTGACCGCTGATTCCGGCCAGAGTCATTTCAATACGACGTTCTGGTTTTCGGTGCTGTGGCTTATTCTGCCGGTGTCGGTAGCAGCGCTACAGCTCTGGTTTTACCTCGTCCGGCAGGATGCCGTACAGGCTTCGCTGTGGCTTTTCCTCTGCCCGATTTTCGGTTTCGTTTATTCCTCCGTACTGCTCCATGAGCCCATTACGGCGTATACCGTTGCCGGAACCGCGCTGGTTATCGGCGGGTTATGGCTAGGGCGATCAGCAAAAAAATAAAAGGTGTTGGAGCTGTTACTCAATTCGAATGTCTACACGCCGTTTTTGCGCTAAGGGTACGTTTGGCTCCATTTGCTCAGGGTTGGCATTACGAATGGTAATCCGCTCACTGCGAATGCCATTTTGGAGGAAAAAGGTTTTTACAGCTGCGGCACGATCACCGGCCAGTAACTCATTCAGGTTTACGTTACCCTTGCCGTCGGTAAAACCGGTGAGCACCAGACGTTCATTGGAAGCCGTCAGGCGTTTAAGCAGGGGTTGCAGCAACTGAAGCGCCACCGGGGACAATATCGCACTACGGGCCTGAAAATAAACAGAAAAAGTCTGAGAGCCGGAAGCTTGTATTATCCCTCCGGTCGCTGGTGAGAGCCGGAACCGCTTTCCGGTTACCTGCCGGACGTAGGGAACGGTGAAGTCAATCACGTCCTGCGCGCTTTGATAGCCCTCTGCATGTACCTCAACCATATAGCGTTGCTGCGGATTGAGCCTCATCCGGAAAGCACCGTTGGCAGCTGTCTGCTGACGGGCAACGGTCTGGCCCTGTTCATCCTGAACAGACAGGTTCGCAAAGGCAATTGGCTGGCCTGTTTGCCGGTCCACCACAAATCCCTCAACAGAGGCCATTGAGGGTTGCCCGGTCTGAGCCGATACCTGCCCCCACCACAGCATATACAGACAAAGCCATGCTGTCTTCCATTTCCTTTGCCACCCGTGTACCGTGTACATAGCACCTATAGATTATCCGTCCGTCAAAGATAAATCGTTTAGGTATCCGGCTCTCATATTACGGTCTTTATTGAGCCGGTATACTACTCTCCGGCCTTAGAAGCTACCCGCAGAACGGCGTTCTGTCAGCGGTAATTCCACGGTAATCCGCAACTATTAATTTTCAACTATAAATCACTGAAAATCAGATATTTATATATCAATATTTATCTCCTTAAACTGAACAGAATCCGGCGTTTTTTTGTTAAATTTATAGGTAAACAACAACATTCCGGCGATGAACACAGTAAACAATCAAGTGCCTCTGGCCGATGGTCAGATGATGGACGAAAACTGGCGGAAGAGCATACCGGCACAGGTGTTTCTGAACCATTTTTTTGCCATGGATTACCATATCCAGCATCAGAACGACCTTTTTGAACTGATGAAATTCCCTGTTTTTCAGGAGTTCACGTCAGCCGTTTCGGATGAACAGCGCAAGTCGCTCGAAAAACTCCTGCTCAACAGTTGGAGTGCTGAATATGCCTTGCGTATTACTCCTGTCGTTAATGATGAGCAATATTTACAAAGCTCATTGCACTGGACCTTTCCACAGGCCTATTATAGTGTCCTGTTCAGTGCGCGGGCGTTCTTAACGGTTCAGGGTATTAACGTCAGCAATGAAGAGCTGATCCGGAAGCGGATCGGCAGCAGTGTGGTACGTGGCTTCTATCCGGCTTCGGTTGGCTATTATGCGCTGGGGCCATATAATAACTACCGCATTCAGCGGCTGCCGATGGCGAAATACAAGCCGGAGCTGGCTCTGCCATCGCGTGCCAATCAGGCTCAGGCTGAAGTTGCCCAATTTCTGAAAACAACCCGTGACCAGCGTGTAAAGGCACTGCGGACCATTATCCAGAATAATCCGAAAACAGCGTTCCGGAGCGGACGTACCGGCGAAATACTCCAGAAATTCGGGGTAGAGCAATACAAGGTGCTGGCCCGCCAGATTGGTTATACAACCTATTTTGACATGCTCAGCCGGTTACGGATTTCCTCGAATAACCGCGAGATCGAACGCTTCGTGGATTCTTCGATTGATGTGCGGCTGTTTCATCAGAGTCTGGTAAACATCGTTTCGCACATTAATGCGGTTCACGAAATTTACGTTGCTAAAGCGCTCGGGCTGGAGGCATACCAGTTGCTGATCAGCAAGCTTCCGGCTTATTTACAGGAAAACTTCGTACGGGAGCGGCTACAGTCGGTCATCCTGCCGATACTGGGATATCCCGAAAAGGGCCCGAAACAGCATGCAATCGGCCAGGCTAATCCCAGAATGGCCGCGTAACCAAATATGATTCTTATCAGAACTATAGCCGGAAACACCATCCGGCTACTTCTTTTATATATGAATAATCATATTTTATCAGGAAGACATAGTATCCTGTAAATATTAGTTTTCATTATTAAAAGCTGACTGTTTTTATCTATCACTCATAGACAAAACCAATAAGGTTTCAATTTTGTTACATCTTATTTTTGTACAGTCGAATGTGCTTCAGTTCAATACAATCTGATAAATAACTATGAAAAATCACATTATTTCTGTTGGCTCTCAGTTCCCTGAGTTTAAGAAATTAGCCGTTGTTTCGCTGGAAAAAGGCAACGAGTTTTATGAAATTTCGTCTGAAGATCACAAAGCTAACGGCCAGTGGCTGGTTATGTTCTGGTGGCCGAAAGACTTTACGTTTGTTTGCCCTACCGAAATCGCTGAGTTTAACAGCAAGTACGAAGATTTCGCTGACCGCGATGCCGTTCTGATTGGTGCTTCTACCGACAGTGAGTTTGTGCACCTGGCATGGCGCAAAGACCACGACGATCTGCGTGGTCTGCGTTTTCCGATGCTGGCCGACACATCGAAGTCACTGGCGGAAGAACTGGGTATCCTCGAAGCAAACGAGAAAGTAGCTTACCGGGTTACCTACATTGTTGATCCGCAAGGCATCGTTCGCTGGGTATCGGTTAACGACCTGTCAGTAGGCCGTAACGTCAACGAAGTACTGCGTGTACTGGACGCCCTGCAAACTGATGAGCTTTGCCCTTGCAACTGGGTTAAAGGCCAGGAAACGCTTACCGTATAATTACGGTTGAGCGCCCCATACTACGAAAGAGCAGCAAAAATGATGCAGTAAGCAATCATACTGCCGCTCTTTCGCTCTTTCATTCTTTCACTCTTTGAATATGGTTTCAACACAAAACGAAACGGTTGTATCGCTGCTGGGACTGGTAGGTCTGGATGCGACGGCTGAGTTTCCGGTACTGGATTCGCTGAGCAAATCTGACAGCCGGTTTCTGCGCGACCTGAAAATAAACGTAGGCAATGCGCTGAACAGCAACCAGCAACTGAGCAAAAAAGAAGCCCGGTTGTTAGCGTTGTCAGTGGCGGCCAACGAAAAGCACCAGCCCCTGATTGACTCGCTGAGCGAAGCCGCGCGTCAGGAAGGTGCTACCGATGCACAGATTGCCGAAACGCTGGCCTGTACATCGTTGTTGAGTACAAACAATGTATTTTACCGCTTCCGTCACTTCATCGGTAAAGATTATTACAATAATACCCAGGCGGGTATCCGGATGAGCATCATGATGAATCCGGTATTGGGCAAAGAGTTCTTCGAACTGATGAGCTTAGTGGTATCGGCCATTAACGGCTGCGAAATGTGCGTCCGTTCGCACGAAGACAGCGTTCTGAAACATGGTGCCAGCGAGGCCCGTGTTTTCGAGGCCATCCGCTTAGGCGCTGTGATTAAAGGATTGATTACTGTGCTGTAAACTTACAGCCGGTATAGATATGCAAAGGGCGGGTCTTGCGATCCGCCCTTGTTTTTTAGCTATGCAGCAGTATTGAACTCAACACCTTCATAAATTTCCGATACCGGAATCTGTACACCTATCGATTCCAGCAACACCAGATCATCCATTTTCTGATAGGCTGAATAACGCCACAAATGGGCATCGGTTTTGTAATGCACAATGACGATTGGCTCCTCCTGGTCAATCAGAATATACTCACGAAGGGTTGGTATCTGTTGATACAGGAAAAACTTTTTGTCTTTGTTGTACCCTTTTGTCGAGTCCGACATAACCTCAACAATAAGCGTCGGGTTCTTCACAGCGTTTTTATGTACCTCGAATGTCTCTAACGGTCCGCATACCACGCTGGCATCCGCAAACAGATACCGGCTCCAGGAAATGGCAATTTCAAGATCGGCATTATACGCACGGCACGAAGTCCCCCTCAGCCGGATCCTTAATTCACTCGTAATATTGGCAGAAATGAGGCTATGGTTCGGCGTTCCGCCAGCCATGGCGTAAACCTGTCCGTCAACATACTCCCATTTTGTTTGCGATTCACGTAATAATGAAACGTATTCCTCTACGCTTATGTACGCTTTCCGGTCTTTGATTGCAGTTTCCATCTGTCATGTGGGTTTCTGCCTGAAATTAACGTTATACCCGTGATTTAACCAAATCGGCCAGCAGCTCAATCCAGAGCGGGCTGTCGTTCAGGCTTTCAACCAGATCCCACTGTTCACCGCCGTGCTCTTCGAAGAGTTCCTTGTATTCTTCACCGACTTCGATGGTAGTTTCCAGACAGTCGGCAACGAACGCCGGTGAGAACGCCAGCACCCGCTTCATGCCTTTTTTCGGCAGCTCTTTAACCAGATCTTCGGTATACGGCTGAATCCAGGGATCTTTACCCAAACGCGACTGAAAACAGGTAGTGTACTTACCCTCCGGAATGCCGAGTTCCTTAACCAGCCGGCGCGTGGTTTCGAAACACTGTGCCCGGTAACAGTACTGATTCATCGCATTCAGCGAGTCGCAGCAACTCCCCAACTTGCAAACCTGTCCCTTTGTCACGTCACCTTTGCGGATTTGCCGTTCAGGCAGGCCGTGATAACTGAACACAAAGTGATCATAGTCGGTTTGCTGCATGAATTTCTGCGCATTCCGGACAAACCCTTCAATGAATTTCGGATGATCCAGAAAGCTGCTGATAAATGTCAGATCAGGGATAATCTGCCATTCATGCACAATTTCCATTACTTTATCATGGATAGATCCGGTTGTAGCCGACGCGTATTGCGGGAAGAACGGAATGACAATTATTTTGGTAAGTCCTTGTTTCTGGAACTGCGCCAGCCCGGCCTGAATGCTCGGACTCTGATAACGCATGGCCAGTTTTACCACAAATTCATCGCCCAGCACGCGTTGCAGTTCGCGCTCAGCCACTTCGCCATAATATTTCAGCGGAGAGCCGTTTTCAGTCCAGACTTCCCGATAGGTTTTAGCTGATTTCGGTGCGCGGAACGGGGCAATAATGCCGTTCACAAGCAGTGTTCTGGGAATCAGGGGAATGTCAATAACCCGCCCGTCCATCAGAAATTCGCGCAGGTATTTGCGTACATCCGGTACCGAAGGGCTATCGGGCGTACCTAAATTAACCAGCAGTATGCCGGTTTTTCCTAATTGTTTAGTTGCAGCAGGTTTTTGTAAAACAGAAGCTTCCATAGGTATCTTGATAAGGTATCCAGGCGCGGATTAGTTCACTACTTTGCCTGCGGATAACGCGTAAGATCAGTTCGCGGAAAATCCGTAAATACTTCGCCCGGCAATCCGGTAAACACCATAATATCCGTAATGTCGCGGTCGCCGCGATCACCACCCAGCAGAATCTGACCATGCCGCTGATAATCACCCCACGGCCGGACGAATCCCGGTTTTTCGTCTGTGAATTTCGGATAGTATGCCCATTGGCTAACGAGGTGGGTATTCTTATCGATCCAGACTTTGTATTTATTATCGGGGGTATTGCCAACGCTTTTGAACGTCATCTGAATCACATCGGCCGGTTTATTCTCCTGCGTGTTTTCCTCGCCCAGGTACTTCAGCGTCACACCGGAATCTTTGAGTTTGAAAGGCATTACCAGCCAGTATGAGTCGTTAATCCAGGCGCCCTTCCCCTGTTTGACGTATTTTGCTACCGAATCAGCATCTGTCAGTTCAGCCCCGTTCTTAAAGACACGGCCTTTATCAGTGAAGATATTCAGAATGACGGTCTGATCGTTTTTCAGGTTATCGATCCGCACGTTTCCCCGCCATTTGTCCCAGATAAGGCGGCGGTTGCCAAAGAAATTCCAGCTGATAAAATGGGTATTGTCCCAGGCTTTACGCCCTCCCATTGCTTTCATCGCCCCGTCGGCAAGTTCAATGGCTTTGGCGTCCGAACCTGCCAGATCAAAGCCTTCGGCATGCGGGTTTGATTTGTCCGTCTGGCTGTAACCTGTCAGACAAGCAGCGCATTGTATCAATAAGAGCAGGAGAATGAGTCTAGTATGCTTCATGGACCGAAGTTTTTCTTTTAAAATTAACAAAACCGGCACTTTGTTTAGTGTTTATCAGTTATTTTGTAACACTGAACAAAGCAGGTAGAGAAACTTATCCTTTTTTCGCACCTTTTTTCAAAAACTTGTCCGCAGGAACGACCTCGTTACCGGGCCAACCGTATGACTCTTACACAGCTCGAGTACATTATTGCCGTTGACACGTATCGCCACTTTTCAGCCGCTGCGGAAACGTGCCATGTTACCCAGCCTACGCTCAGCATGCAAATTCAAAAGCTTGAAGATGAACTGGGTATCCTTATTTTTGACCGCTCCAAACAACCCGTTGTTCCGACCGAAACCGGTCAGCTGATTCTCACCCAGGCCCGTGAAGTTATCCAGGCGGCGCGTCGTATTCCTGAAATTGTCCGGGATGCCAACAATGATCTGAGCGGTGAGCTGAAATTAGGAATTATTCCTACATTAGCCCCCTATTTGCTACCTTACTTTATCGGTAGTTTTATTGAAAAACGCCCTGCCGTTACGGTGCAAATTCAGGAGCTTACCACCGAGCAGATTCTGGAACGGCTGCGCAACGGCTTGCTGGATGTGGGTCTTGTGGTAACGCCGCTGCATGAATCCGGGCTCTACGAACAACCGCTCTTTCACGAGCCGTTTGTCGTTTATGCCTCCGATAATCATCCGCTGGCCCAAAAAGAGGTGCTGCGCGACAGCGACCTGAATAATGAGGGGCTCTGGCTGTTGACCGAGGGCCATTGCTTCCGCGATCAGGTCATCAACCTGTGCAGTACCGAGCGGCTTTCCAATGCACATGCCCATTCGCTGCATTACGAAACAGGCTCGCTGGAAACATTAATTAAGCTTATCGATAAACAGGACGGCTTTACCCTGCTGCCCTATCTGGCGACCTTAGACCTTGACGAAGTCCGGAAAAAACGGCTGCGTCCTTTCCTTGATCCGCAGCCGGTACGGGAGGTTAGCCTGGTCGTGCATCGCCGTTTCCTGAAACGCAAACTGATTGACGCCCTGCAACGCGAAATTATTGCCCATGTTCCGCGCGAAGTGCTGACACCGAAGCGAAATCAGATTGTGGCGATAAAATAACCAACACAACCCTAAAAACGGGGGATACGGTTTTCGGCCATATCCCCCGTTTTACTTCTTATTCCACCGTAACCGATTTCGCCAGGTTTCGTGGCTGATCAACGTTACGGCCCCGCATCACGGCAATATCATAGGCCAGTATCTGCAACGGAATGACCGACACAAGCGGCAACAGCACCTCATGCACTTTCGGGATTTCGATCACAAAATCCACCATCTCCTTCAGGTGCTTATCGCCCTCTGTCGTAATCGCGATGACCCGCCCTTTACGCGCTTTCACCTCCTGGATATTTGAGACAACCTTTTCATACGAGCTATCTTTGGTCGCAATCACAACCACCGGCATATCTTCGTCGATCAACGCAATCGGGCCGTGCTTCATTTCGGCCGCCGGATACCCTTCAGCATGGATGTAGGAGATTTCTTTCAGCTTAAGGGCCCCCTCCAGCGCTACCGGGAAGTTCATGCCCCGGCCCAGGTAAATGAAATTACGGGCGTAGGTGAAAATCTGCGCGATTTCACGGATTTTAGCTGCGCTCTCCAGTACTTTTTCCACCTTCGCCGGAATACTGTCCATCTCGGCCAATAACTGCCGTAACAGGCTGTTTGAGATCGTTCCCTTCCGTTCGGCGGCAGCCAGTGCCATCAGGGTCAGCACCGTTACCTGAGCTGTAAATGCCTTGGTACTCGCCACCCCTATTTCAGGACCGGCATGTGTATACGCCCCGGCATGCGTTGCACGCGCAATTGACGAGCCGACTACGTTACACACCCCGAAAATGGTAGCCCCTTTGGCTTTGGCCAGCTCAATCGCGGCCAGGGTGTCAGCCGTCTCTCCGGACTGGGAAATAGCAATAACCACGTCCCGCTCTTTAATAATCGGATTCCGGTAGCGGAACTCAGATGCATATTCAACCTCAACCGGAATCCGCGCTAATTCTTCAAAAATGTACTCGGCTACCAGACCGGCATGCCATGAGGTACCGCAACCGACAATCACAATCCGCTGTGAATTAGCCAGCTGATCCAGATAATCGCGCAGGCCACCGAGTTGCAGATAGCCCTCGGCTGCCTGAACGCGCCCCCGCATACTATCTGCAATGGAACGTGGCTGCTCAAAGATCTCCTTCAACATGAAGTGGTCGAAACCACCTTTTTCGATAGCTGCCAGTTCAAGCTCGACCGTCTGCACATACGGTACGGTCTGCGTATTATCCAGCGTCAGAATCTTCAGCTCTGCGTTACGGACAATCGCAATTTCGTAGTCGTTCAGGTACACCACATCCTTGGTATACTCAATAATCGGCGTCGCGTCTGAAGCAAAGAAATACTCGCTGTCGCCGACACCGATCACCAGCGGACTACCTTTTCGTGCGGCAATCAGCTGCGTCGGGTCATCTTCCGACATCACCACAATGGCATAAGCCCCGACCACTTCCTGTAAAGCAAGGCGAACGGCTTCTTCCAGCGAACAACCGGCGTTTTCCTGAATATCTTCGATAAACTGAATCAGGACCTCTGAGTCAGTCTCTGACCGGAATTCACGGCCTTTTTTGATAAGACTTTGCCTGATTGCCGCGTAATTTTCAATGATGCCGTTGTGAATGATGGCCAGGCCGCGGTTGAAACGAGTAGTGAGGGTGCGCATTGACATCGTTTGGTTCGCCGTGCGTAGCCCAGCGTGTATGCCCCATCCCGATGGTTGCGTGCAGGTCCTTCCCTGCCAGTTCGTGTTCCAGATCCGCAACTTTTCCCTTTTTCTTGTAGATTTTCAGGCCATCGCCATTGAGCAAGGCCACCCCGGCACTATCATACCCCCGATATTCCAGTCGTTTTAATCCTTTCAGCACCAGCGGGCACGCTTCGCGAGACCCGACATAGGCAACAATTCCACACATGATTTTCTTGTTAAGTAGACGCCGTAAAATAACAGCAATCCGGTGAAACCGCCTAAAAAGTGTATTATTTTGACCCGAAAATATAAAGCCGGCACACCACAGAGGGCATGCCGGCCTTACAGTCCGGATAATTTATGACTTATAGCGTGTTGGTATAGAACACAACCACTTTTACACTGGCATTCCCATCCAATACCATCCGCCACAGGCGGTCATTCAGATAATAAGGGGCCTGATTGGCGGCTGAACCGGTACTTACATCCACCAGATTTCCTGTGCTCGGAGTCAACAGCAACATACCGTTATTCGGTGTCAGGCCCGACATAATTGTCTGAAAATAAGCCGTCATATCAAACGTGTAGGATTTATTCCGGGTGTTATAGCTTTGTACCTGCGGATAATACCAGGACGAAGCCGTCCGGTTAAACACCGTAGTGCCAATCGGAACAAACTGGACAAAATCCGTTCCTGTATAGCGTACTAACTGGTTTTGGGCACCTGCCTCGGCAAGGACCAGATAAGGCGGTAAATCCAGTTGTGCGCCCGGAGCCGCCACCGGTGTAATCACCAGATCGGCACGGTTGATGGCAACCCGGCGTTTTCTCAGGTCCGCCAGTCCGGGAATCTCAATTTTCGTGGTTACTCCTGCGCCCGGCTGCACAAACGTCTGCCCTTTTGTGGCGGTTGATGAAGTAGCCTGGCCAACCTTCAGGCCCGACAAAAGTGTACCGGTACGGTTTGGCACAATGCGGTTAAAACGGCCCTGCGCCCCGCTGACCATTAGTGTCTGGCTCAGTGCAGTCGTTTTTCCCTGAATGTGATAGTATACCTGCAACACAGTAGTGTAGGCAGAGGAACTTCCCATAGCCCCGAAAGCCAGTACCGATGGATTGTTGGCGCCTGGAATGAGGGCAATACCTTTTACAGACTGCTGAAAAATACTGTCGGCTTTGCCGGCGTCCTTGTTGGCAACGGCCACAATCTCTTTACCAAACGCCGCATCAATCGGAATTTTAACGTATGCGCTGGTTCCCGGTGAGGGTTTAAACGCCAGTTTACCCAGTGGCTGCGTACTGTAGCCGACTGATGAATTATAGTTGTAGTTTTTAGTTCGCGATAAATCCTCGGTTAAACGGTGAACGGCAACTTCGTGTGTTTGCAGTGTATCCCCGCCATAGACCGGCGCATAGGTATATTGCAGAAACAGGAAT
>CBDFHU010000031.1:0-19366 GCA_965247375.1 Arsenicibacter sp. | reverse complement strand
TACTACCTGAGCCGGTCGCAGCCGCCGTTTTTTTCGCTTATGGTCCGGCTATTGAGTCAGTGGGTCCCCGACGCCTATATGCGGTACCGGGTTCAGCTGGAACAGGAATATGCGTTCTGGATGAACGGTCATGAGCAACTTACCAACGATCAACCAACTTACCGGCGGGTCGTGCTGATGCCCGACGGCAACCTGCTGAACCGCTACTATGATGACTCGCCGACGCCACGCCCGGAATCCTACCGCGAAGACATAGAACTGGCCCATACATCCGGGCAGCGGCCGGAAACGCTGTATTGCCACATCCGGGCAGCGGCCGAGTCGGGCTGGGATTTCAGCAGCCGGTGGTTTACCGACGGGCAGTCGATGGCCACCATTGCCACCACTGATATTGTACCCGTTGATCTGAACTGCCTGCTCTGGCACCTTGAGCAAGCTCTGGCCGAAGCCAGTCAGCAGGCGGGGGATATTGCGAGGTCGGCATGGTATCAGGGAAGGGCAGCCAATCGGAAGGCAGCCGTCCTGGCCTGGTGCTGGGACAATGAACAAGGCTTTTTCATGGACATTAACCTGACAACCGGCCAGCCGACGCCGGTCTTATCCCTGGCCGGCGTTTTTCCGCTGTTCGTTGGTTTTGCCTCTGCCCAGCAGGCGGCTCAGGTCCACGCACACATTTTACAAAACTTTTTACAGCCGGGTGGTGTCGTTACTACGCTGGCCCAAACCGGTCAGCAATGGGATTCGCCGAATGGCTGGGCACCGTTGCAGTGGCTGACAGTCCGGTCACTCACCCGCTATGGTTTCCGCGACACAGCCCGCACGATTCAGCGCCGCTGGCTGGCCCTGAACGACCGCGTTTTCCGCGAAACCGGCCGGATGATGGAGAAATACAACGTTGTTGACGAAGGGCTTCAGGCAGGCGGCGGCGAGTATCCCACGCAGGACGGATTCGGATGGAGTAACAGTATTTATCTCGATTTTCTGCGCCATACAATCTTTTAGAATAACTGCGTTTTCCTGTAAAAAAGAAAGAATCCGGTTCAGGGATCTTATCATTTGTTTTGACTAAAAACAGGAAAACCTCATATTTAAGCGGTCAGACCATTGGATAATTCTTAGATTTTAAATTTTGAACATACCAGATTATCAGGTAATTTCGTTTTTCTGAATTGTAAGCCCGTTCGAAACGACGGGCTTTATTGTCAGATTAAACCACAACAAATACCTGACACTTTGATTAAACAAATTGGACTATCACTGGTCATGGCAATCACGAAATCGTTTGCTATGCCAGCCATGATCAAGGCCGACACGAATCAAGTTTTAGTCGGTCATCATGGATTGAACTCTCCTTCATTGATGAACGTTGATACACTCCGCCGAGTGTTTCCGGTGTTCTTTTGTGGTGAAGAAGTACCAGTCGGTCAACCGGGCGTAAGCCGCCGCTGGATGACAACCCTGCAATCATTTAGTAAGCAGGAAGAATGTTTGTATGACCTGAGAAAACGCTCTGCCGTTTTCTTCCCGATCATTGACCCGATTTTAGAGGAATACGGTATTCCGCGCGACTTCCGGTATCTGCCATTGGCCGAAAGCGAACTTGTCAATGATTGTGTGTCGCCCAAAGGTGCCTCCGGCTACTGGCAGCTTATGCCGGGCACAGCACGGGCCCTGGGCCTGAAGGTCACCCGAAACGTAGATGAACGGTATCACCTGCAGAAAGCAACCGTTGCGGTTTGTAAGTATCTGCTCGACCTTCATCGTGAACTTGGTTCCTGGACACTGGTAGCCGCCGCCTACAACAGCGGGCTAACCCACATCCAGAAGCGGATCAGCCATCAGCAGCATAAAAACTATTATCGCCTGCGGCTGCACCGTGAAACCAACCAGTATCTGTTCCGTGTCCTGGCGTATAAAGAGCTGTTATCAAATCCGAATCAGTACCGGTTGCTCTTATCCCAACGGACCATTAACTTCCTCACACGTCCATTGCCCCGCTGGCTGGCCGCTGCCACCCTCGATAAAAAATCGAGAGACGAGGCAATCGATGCTGAAAAACGACAGGAAGCAGGCCTGTTTGCGAGCCGCACCTGGGGGCCGCGGGTGAATACTGCTTTGTGGGGAGAACCAACAGCGGTGGAACGCTGGCTGGCAAGCGCTTTAGGAGGCGACGACGAGGACGGCGATCTGTCTACCTCGAAATCAAGCCTGCCGATCAAAAAGCTGCTTGGTCTGGTTGTACTTCGTTTCCGGCGGCCGCGCTTTCTGCGCTGGCGGCGGGGACTCACCTTACGGCCCGTTCATCAATGGGAATGGGTGTAACGACAAGAGGGGGCTGTTTCGCAGCCCCCTCTTTTTTTATTCGTTTTTCAGTGTCGACCGGTAGGTATCAATCGCCCGTTGCCGGGCCATGGCATGATCTACAATCGGTTTGGTATACCCCAGGCTGTTGAATTCAGGAACCCACCGCCGGATGTATTCGCCTTTCGGATCAAATTTTTTCGCCTGCTCCGCCGGATTAAATACCCGGAAATAAGGCGCCGCATCAGTACCGGTACCGGCAGCCCACTGCCAGCCGCCGTTATTGGCCGAAAGATCATAATCACGAAGCTTCCTGGCAAAGTAGGCCTCGCCCCAACGCCAGTCGATCAGCAGGTGTTTACACAGAAAACTGGCAACCACCATCCGGAGGCGGTTATGCATCCAGCCGGTTTCGTTCAGTTGCCGCATCCCGGCATCTACCAGCGGATAACCCGTCTGTCCGTTACACCATTTGTCAAACTCCGCTTCGTTGTTCCGCCACGGAATGGCATCATACTCCCGCCGGAACGATTCTTTTTCTACGTGCGGGAAGTGGTGTAACACCTGAAAGTAAAAGTCCCGCCAGATCAGTTCGTTCAGATAGGTAGCACTCGTTTCCTGTGCCTGACGGGCCAGTTCCCGGATACTGATCGTACCGAACCGCAGGTGAAGACTCAGTTCAGAGGTTCCTTTTTGTGCCGGAAAGTCGCGCGTTTCCTGATAGTGTTTCAATAAGCCGTCACCGACTGTCTTTTTGGGAAACGGTTTGCCGGCAGGCTTAAACTTCATTTCTTCCAGCGAGATTACCGGCTGTTCGTCCATCCGCAGAAAGGCATTAAAATACTTTTCGGTCGGGTACGATTTGAGATAGAATGTATTCAGTTTGCCCAGCCACTTCCGGCTATAAGGCGTAAAAACGGTATAGGGCGTATTGCTGCCCGTCAGAATTTCGTCGTGGTCAAAAATGGTCTGATCCTTAAACGACTGAAACGCGATGCCATGCTCGGCCAGTAAACCGCTGACCGCCTTGTCACGGTCTTTGGCGTATACTTCATAATCCCGGTTAGTGAATACCTCCTCCACCGGAAATTCATTCAGTAATTTCTGCCAGACCGTCAACGGTTCGCCGTAACGGACCACCATGGCTGACCCCAACTGACGAAGCCGGGTATGCAGATCAAGAATTTCACTATGAATGTACTCAAGGCGCTGATCGGCACGGTCATCGAGCTGATCCAGAATGACTTTATCAAAAATAAAGAGAACGATAACCTTGCGGCCGGATGTCAGTGCATGGTAGAGTGCCACATTGTCGTGTAAGCGTAAATCCCGGCGAAGCCAGACAACAGATACAGGTTCGGACATAAAAAAAGAGTTTGATGACACAGCATTGAGGCTGTGACTCAAACTCTTTAAACCATACCACTATATAATTGTTTTAGTGCCTGCTTATTTCGCAGAGACGATTTCAATGTCAAATGCGAGCGGTGCATACGGGGCAATCACATACACCCCGTTGTTGGTGCGGCCCTGTGAACCATAACCCAGCGCTGACGGGAAAATGATCGTTGCCTTCTCGCCTACACGCAGCAGACCCACCCCTTCTTCAAAACCGGAAACAACCTGACGCAGGCCAAGAATCATCGATAGTGTACCGGCATCGAAATCGCTTGAACTGCGGAACGTACGGCCGGCATATTTCACCGTTACCGTCTGATTAGTAGCCAGGGCAGCGCCCGACGGGTTTTCCAGTGTTTTGATGATACGTAAGCCGGTAGTTGATTTACTGGTCAGTTTGTAGCCTTTTTCAACGATATAGTCGTCAATCTGCTGATCTTCCGAGCGGGAACGCATTAACTGAACATCGAACCGGATTACTGAATTGGCCGGTACTTTCGAATTACCCTGAGTACCATAAGCCAGGGCAGACGGCAGCAACAAAATTGCACTTTCCCCTTCTCCCATAAGCGACAAACCTTCTTCCAGACCGGGCAATAAAGCTCCCAGACCAAACGGATAATAGGCCGGCTTGGCCGTACTGTCGATGACTGTGCCATTCAGCAGCGAGAGCTTATAGGTGAACATTACCTCTTCACCCAGAGATGGTTTTTTAGCAGATGTAACGCTGTTAGTGATTACGAAGTATAATCCGGAAGCCGTCTGTTTACCGCTCAGTTTTTGAGCAGCTGCATAGGCCTCGATCTCTTTCAGATCTTCGTCATATGCAGCCTGAGATGAATCTACCTGATTTAGATTACATGCGTTCAGGCCAAGCAGCATAAGAATGCCACTGGCCAGCATTAAAAAGGAACTCTTCATTACGCGCGTTTTTTTACAAAATTACGCATTGATGACCCATAGCGTTGCAAAAAGGTTGGAAAATCGATGAGCTAATACCAAAAATAGCCGGAGCATTGCCCCGGCTATCAGTATATAATTTCGTCTGCTGTATAGTACCTACTGCTGCAATACCTGATCAATTACATGGAGAATACCATTCGTGGTAAGCCAGTTAGCCCGCTTGATATTAACCGCCGTCGTATTTTTCGTGCCTCTCAGCGTAGCGACTCCGGTTGTTGAGGCCGTTACCGTTACCTTTCCGGCGTTGAGCATCGTCAGCTGCCCCGCCGCCAGTTGGCTCGAGAAAAGCAGCGAATTGGTTGCATGGTACGACATCAGGTTCGACAGGGCCGTTGGCGACAGGCTATTGATGGCGCTAGCCGTTAAGCCGGCAGCGGTCATTGCGGCGTTATCCGGCAGGAAAACCGTCAGCGGGGTAGCCGAACTACCGCTCAGCAGCAACGTCAGTGTCGGATTTACCGTTGAGGCACGCGTTACGGCAGCCACCACCAGTGAGAAGTTAGCGGGATCCGCTTTGGCGGCATCCAGCATATTAGTAACCGGCGGCACCAGTACCCGGTCGATGACATGCAGAATCCCGTTGGCTGACTGTACATCCGGCGTCACGATTTTCGCTCCGTTAATGCTTACCGTTGCTACGGTACCACTGGTCGTTTTGGTAATATAGGCCGATTGTCCGCCTTTGGTCTGCACCGATACGTTTGTTCCGCCGGGGATATCGGCAACGGTCACCTTTCCATTTAATACGTGATAGTTGACGATGCTCTCCGCCGTGGCTACCGGCAGGGCTGAAATCGCTGCTGCATCAGCAAAACCCGATGCCTGAAAGGCGGCATTGTTCGGCAGGAAAACCGTCAGGTTCGTTGCTTTCAGGGCATCTGCCAGGTTGGCACGGGTGAGTGCGGCCTGGAAAATGCTGTAATCGGCATTTTCTTTTACTACATCTGCTGCGGTTTTAGGCTGAGCAGTTCCCCCGCCTCCGGTTTCGTCGTCTTTCTTACAGCTCAAAAGGATACCACTAACCAAGACCCCTGCGATAAGGGCTTTTACGAACGGATTACGAGCAATACGCATAAATAATCGTGTGTTTTTCAACCGGGTGACTATGGGTTACCAGACCAGAACGTGGCCAATATGCAAATCAGCACCAATGATACTGAATAATCAGCAAAACTATTACTAAAACTTAATACTTCTAACGTAGACAGATGCCATTCCCTATTCGGTTTAGTCTATTTTTATTCCCCCTACATTTCCGTAAATTTGCCAACTCATTTTCAGATGGGTACTTATAGATCAACACAATTAAGGCTGTTTGGAATGGCTGCCGGGTCAGGAAATTAACTTCCTGCATGGCTGGCTCCCCGAAATAGTCCACGTGCAAAGGTCTTAAATTATTGTCCCTGCGTTAAAAAAACTTAAAAGACGGGTTTCTGCATGAAGGAACACATCGACCCGCGCAATCTGCCTAAGCACATTGCCGTTATCATGGACGGAAACGGACGCTGGGCCAAGCGACAGGGTGCAGCACGGGTATTCGGCCACCGTAATGCCATTAAAGCAGTCCGGGAAGTAACAGAAGGATGCGCCGAACTCGGCGTTCAGTATCTGACGCTGTATGCTTTCTCGACCGAAAACTGGAACCGACCGAAATTCGAAGTCGACGCGCTGATGCAGCTGCTGGTACATACCATTGGCGGAGAGCTGAAAACGCTGATGAACAACAATGTTCGTCTGGCGACCATTGGCGATACCGCCAGCCTCCCTACTGATTGCCAGCGTGAATTGCAGGAAGCAATTGAGGCTACGAAAGGCAATACCGGCCTGACGCTGGTACTGGCCCTGAGCTACAGCGGACGCTGGGAAATTCTGGAAGCAACACGGCAGCTTGCGGCCGAAGTAGCCGCCGGAACCCTTCAGCCGGATCAGATTACGGAAGAGGTTTTCAGCCGGTACCTGTGTACACGCGACATGCCCGATCCGGAACTGATGATCCGGACCAGCGGCGAGATGCGTATCAGCAACTTTTTGCTGTGGCAGCTGGGCCTATTCCGAATTTTACATGCCCGACGTGCTTTGGCCTGATTTCCCGGCGGGAACACCTCTATGAAGCCATCCTCACCTACCAGGGCCGCGAACGGCGTTTTGGTAAGACCAGTGAGCAGTTGGTGGAAGTAACGGGTAAAGACTGGATGACAAAGTTTTTAACATATAATTACATCGTGTTTAACCTCAGAAACTGGCTCAGCGTCAGCGTTATAGCTGTTGGCTTATTGCCAATAGCCTCTTTTGCCCAGGTCAGGGTAGGTGTCGGCGCTGCACCGCGTACGGGCACGGCAGCCCCCCCCGGCAAATGACCTGACCAACTATGCTGATCCGAAAGATTACGAAATCGGAGGCCTCACCGTCACAGGAACCCGCTTTCTGGACCCTAACTCTCTGGTCTCGCTGTCGGGCCTGAAAGTAGGTGACAAAATCCGGATTCCGGGCGAAGCGCAGGGCTCTGCCATTCGTAAACTGATGGATTCGGGACTGCTTGACGAAGTCGAACTATTTGCGACCAGCGTGCAGGAGGGTAAAGTATCCCTCAATTTTGCGGTAAAGGAACGTCCCCGTCTGTTCAAGGTTAACTTTGTCGGCATCCGGAAAGGTGAACAGGAATCACTGAAGGATAAGGTAAAACTCAACATCGGTAAAATCATCACGACAACAGTGGTGAAAAACACCCAGATGTCGGTGCGGAAATTCTTCGTTGAAAAAGGCTTCCTGAATACCAAAGTAAAGATCACGACGATCCCCGACAGCAGCCGCAACAACGCGACCATGCGTGTGCAGATTGATAAGGGGCCTAAGGTCAAAATCCATGATATCCAGTTTGTCGGACGCGAAGAAATAGATGAGTCGAAGGTGCGTCTGAAAATGAAAAGCACTAAGCAAATGCGCTTTGGCCGCGTATTCTCGCCGTCGAAATTTGTGCCGAAGAAATACGAGGAAGACAAACAGAAGCTTGTTGAATACTACAACAAGCTGGGCTACCGCGATGCGGCCATCGAACACGATACGATTATCAACAAGGGAGGCAATACCATTGACCTCGTGTTGAACCTGAACGAAGGCCGTAAATACTATATCCGTAATATTGACTTCGAAGGCAATTACCTGCATCCGGACACCCGTCTGCGCGAGGTACTTGGTATTCGCAAGGGGGATGTTTACAACACCGAAGAACTGGAGAAAAAACTGAATGGTAACCCGGGTCAGGATCTTAGCTCGCTTTACATGGATGATGGCTATCTGTACTACAGTGCTACACCGATTGAGCGGACGATTGAAGGCGACTCCATCGACCTTGAAATCCGGATTTTTGAAGGGAAACAGGCAACGATCAACCGGATTATCCTGAACGGTAATTCGAAAACCAGCGATCACGTGGTAATGCGCCAGATCCGGACGCTGCCGGGCCAGAAGTTCTCGAAAACAAACCTGATCCGTACGCAGCGGGAATTAGCTACCCTCGGCTATTTTGACCCGGAAAAAATCGGTATTCAGCCGGTTCCGCAGCCTGACGGTACGGTCGACATCGAATACACCGTTGAAGAAAAGCCATCTGATCAGATTGAGCTTTCCGGCGGCTGGGGTGGTTTTATCGGCTTTGTCGGTACACTCGGTCTGACGTTTAATAACTTCTCGGCAAAAAATATCGGTAACCTCAGTTCATGGCGGCCACTGCCATCGGGCGACGGTCAGCGGGTATCGCTGCGCTTCCAGGCCAACGGGAAACAGTTCCAGACCTATACTCTGTCGTTTGTCGAACCGTGGTTAGGCGGCCGCAAGCCAAATGCCCTGTCGGTGAGCATGAGCCACACCGTATACCGTCAATATGGCCTTGACTTCTACACACGGGGTGCACGGGGTGCAACGGCGGTAGGCGCCTACGATAACACGGCGATAACAGTTGGTCTGGGTCGTCAGCTGAAAAAGCCGGATGACTTCTTCACGCTGAATCACTCCCTGACGTACCAGCGCTATAATCTCGACAACATTGACCTGTTCTATAACGGGTATCGCAACGGGCGGTCAAACAACTTTACGTTTAACACTACGCTGGCCCGGAACAGTGTGGATAACCCGCAGTTCCCGCGTTCAGGATCTACGTTCTCGGTAAGCGGCTCGTTTACGCCGCCGTATTCGCTCTTCCGCCCAGCCGATTATAAGCCATCAGCCGAAGACCGGTTCAAGTTCGTTGAATACCAAAAATGGATGTTTGATGCAACCTGGTACCAGACTGTAGTTGGTAAGCTGGTGTTAAGTGCCCGCGCACACATGGGCTTCCTGGGCAGCTACAACAAGCGCACCGAAATCGGGCCGTTTGAGCGCTTCGTGTTAGGAGGTTCAGGCCTGGCCGGTCAGGGTGTATTTGCCCTTGCACAGGACATCATCGGTCTCCGCGGTTATCCGGATCGCCGGGTGTATACAGCCGACAACAACCGGGCGGTTGATGCCAACCAGGCGAGTCAGGGCGGAGTTGTGTATAACAAGTACGTAATGGAATTACGCTATCCGGTATCGCTGAACCCGTCGGCAACAATTTTCGTACTGGGTTTTGTTGAAGGTGGTAATAACTGGGGGAGCTACAAGCAGTTTAACCCGTTCGATATCAAGCGTTCTGCCGGTGCCGGTGCCCGTATTTTCATGCCGGCCTTCGGTCTGATCGGTATTGACTACGGCTGGGGCTTCGATGCATTGCCGGGCGTACAGAAAGCCAATACTGGGCAGTTCCACTTTACGATCGGTCAGCAGTTCCGATAAGAAAATACTCATCCATTCGTTTCATAATAAGAGAAGATAAATGGCCCGTTACGTACTGATTCTGACGTACCAAGCTATTTGTCTTCTTTTAGTTAAGACACTGGTTAAACCTCCCTGCCGGTTGCCAATCTAACAGACAAAGAGTCTGATTCAGGTTTGACAATCAATTTGTTACTAAACCACGACCTACAAAAAATTCAAGATTAAGCGCATGAATAAAGGACTCTTTTTCGTAATTTTGTGTTTCTTTTTGGGCACATACGACACTTTTGCGCAAACCCAGAAGATAGGCTATGTGGATACAGAGTTTATTTTCAGCAAGATGCCGGAGTACCAGAAAGCACTCTCAGAGATCGATAAGTTTGCCGACCGCTGGTCTAAAGACATTCTGGACAAGCAGACAGAAATCGAAAAGCTGCAACGGGCTTATCAGGCAGAAGAAATTCTGCTGACCGATGACATGAAGCGCGAACGGCAGCGTGTCATTGCCGATAAGGAACGGGAGGCACGCGAGTACAACAATAAAGTATTTGGCTACGAAGGCATGCTGTATCAGAAAAAGAAAGAGCTGATCAAAGTGCCCATGGAAATCGCTCAGCGGGCTATCGACAAGGTAGCTGCCCAAAAACGGATCGACTTCATGTTCGACAAAGCCAGCGACTTTGTTATGTTGTATACTAACCCACGGCACGACTATACGGACTATGTTATGGAAGAACTTGGGTTAGATGCAGACAATAAAGCAAATAAAAAGGCCCCGGCAGGAGGCCAGCTGACTCCGGATGGTCCGGCCACGCAAACAACCGCAAAACCAAAATAACGTACAAACAAAGTTCCCGATGAAGAAAAGTCTCGTCATGGCGTTTGTAGCTGCCCTTCTGTTAGGCGGCGTCAGCGCTCAGGCACAAGCCCAAACAGCACCAACGACGTCAGCAGCTGGTCCGTTGAAACTGGGTTATACAAGCATGGACTATCTGTTGCAGCAAGTACCGGAAAGCAAAGATATCCAGAACCAGTTAACGATTCAGCAGCAACAGGCAGCCAACGAACTGAAGCGGTTGAATACGGAACTGCAGACAAAATTCGAAACGTACCAGAAAGGTGCCGCTCAGATGTCTGACGTAATCCGTGCTGACCGTGAGAAGGAATTACAGGGTCTGCAGACGCGGATTCAGGAATTCGAGCAAAATGCGCAGCAGCAGTTACAGGCTAAATACCAGCAGCTGGTAAACCCTGTTATCCAGAAAATCCAGAAGAACATTGATGCCGTCGCAAAAGAAAACGGCTACAACTACGTCTTCAACCTGGATGCTGGTGCCGGTACAGCCGTTGTGTTGTTGTATGCTCCTGAAGACAACAATATCACAGAGCTGGTCCTGAAGAAAATGGGTGTAACCCCTCAGCCTGCCCCTGCGGCAACCGGTACCGGTGCAGCTACGCCTCCGGCTAAAACACCGGCTCCTGCCCCTAAGAAAAACTAATTTACTGACTAGTCCCTTTTAACCGGATTTCAGTAAACAGCATACAGTCTTTCTGTTAAGCCATTCATCTTGTGATGAATGGCTTTTTACTTACTATAATATGCTTGAAAAATACAATAAAACTGACCCCTGAGAACGTTTTGACTAAGAAAAGTATCATCGGCAATAATCTTCGTTGTATTTTTGCGTTTCCGTAAACGAACCCCCTCTGATAGTTTCTAATGATAATTCCATTAAAACCTATAATCGGATTGGTGCTGGCACTGTTGGTGTCGTTCACCGGTTTCGCCCAGGATAATAAACCACTGCGTATCGTTCTTCCTCAGCAGCCCGACTGGAATGTAGTTCAGGAAGGTCAGACACTGCGTTTTTCCCTTAAAGCCATTGGTACCAATGCGGATTCGGTTTCGTTCCGGCTGGCGCAGGGACAACTGGATGGCATGTCACTCGACTCGGCCGGTACATTTACCTGGAAACCCGGTTATGACATTGCCGACCGCATTCAGACCGTAAAAACTATCCCGCTTCTTCTCGAAGTACATAACCAGTTCGGCGAGTCGGCCACACAAAGCATTGACCTGAAAGTACGGCACGTCAACCGGCCGCCGGTCATTGGTGAGCTACCGCCGTTCTACGTACGGTACCGTACGCAGAACGTGTATAAAATGGACCCTTCGGCTGTTAAGGACGAAGACAATGATCCGATTGTATTTATTCCGATCAGCGATCAGATGCCGGAAGGCAGCAAGCTCAGTTCGCAGGGAGAAATGACCTGGACACTGTCGCTGAACCAGTTCAACAAGCTTAAAACCGAGAAATTTATTTACATTGAATTCTGGGTAGAAGATCAGCCGGCAAAAAGCCGGACCAAAGGCCGTCTGAAGGTAGAAGTTACCCAAATGGATCTGCCGCCGGATATTACAGTGGTACCTAAGGAGCAACGCTACAAGGTGAAGGAAAACGCTTCGGTAAACCTGAAGTTTTACCTCTCTGACCCCAACGGCGACGACGATATCTCTGCCTTTGATTTTCTTTCCGACAATCAGAATATACCGAAAAGCGCCCTGGTCAAAAATACCGACAATCAGTATGAGTTTATCTGGACCCCGGGCTACGATTTTGTAAAAGATCCGTTTGATACCTTACAGGTTCAGATTACGTTCTATGCCCTTGATAAAGCTCAGAACCGCGATGAGCGCAAAATCACCTTTACGGTTCAGAACGCTATTAACGAAGAAGCAAAGGACCGCTCCTTATACGCGCAATACCGGCAGGTGCTGGTAAGTGCCTGGAATCTCGTTGAACAGCTCAGTGAAAAAGAAGAAGAGCTGAAACGTAGCTACCGGAAAGCTAAAAAAGGCAAGCGCAACCGCTCAGTGGCCAATGCCTCACTTGGCGCCGTTGGCGGGATCACACCGGCTATCATTGCCAACAATAAAAGCCAGAGTGTTCAGACCAATATGCGCTATGTATCGGCGGTTGGCGGTACAGCCGTACTGACAATGGGTACGCTCGAAGCAACCGAAGTAATCGGCAAATCGATGAAAGATCTGCTCGATCGTTATAACTATGTACTGGGTAAGAAAACCGAAATCCAGAACAAAGGGGATGTGTTCGCCCGCGAGTTTGCCCTGAAGGCATCACGCCGGGGTAATGACTTCGTTAAACGCCTCGACGATTTCCGGGCAACCATGAGCCTGAGCGGTCTTGTGGCGCTTGAGCTGGATGCCAACTGGCAGAATAAGAAAGAAGCCACGGACAAAGCCATCAAGCGTACATTTAAAGATTTTACACCGCTGGAGGAGATTCAGTAAGTACTTTTCAGATAAACCAAAAACAGCCCGTTTTCTTGATGAAAACGGGCTGTTTTTGTCTGTGCAGTTATTGATCAGGTAGCCCGGAAATCATCCGCAAGAACCTGTAATGTACAGGAAAGTGTTACTTTTCTTCCTTTTGCTCTGCCTCCGCAACAGATGTGTTGTCTGCTACGGCATGATGGGGTGTAATTTCTTCAGGGCGCTCCTCAGCCGTGATGACAGGGGTTTCGTCAGCGGAGGCGGGCAGGTCTGTTTCTGTACCAGTGGCCGGTTGCTCTTCAACGGCAACCGCTTCCGTTGGCGGCGTTTCACCCGGAACCCCGTCTGCCGGCACTACCGACGCTTCATTGGCATCCGGCAACACGTCGTTCGGTAAATGCATTTCTTCTTCTGCCGGGTGCTCGCCGAAATAACGGCGCTGGAAGAAAAGGATAAAACATACGCCGACAAAAATACAGGCATCGGCAATGTTAAAGATCGGCGTCGAGTAGTACTGCCCGCCCCAGACCGGCACCCACTCCGGAATAAAGCCCTCCCAGACATCGATAAAGACCATATCGATTACCTGGCCGTGGAACCACGGCGTCGGCGCGTCATAAGGTGCATTGCCCAGCAGAACGCCGTAAAACGTACTGTCGATAACATTTCCTACGGCACCGGCCAGAATCATGGCCATTGCCCATAACAAGCCGTCAGGAGCGCCTCGTTGTGCCAGATAAACCAGATACCACCCAATGCCGGCCATCGCAAACAACCGGAATACACTCAGAATAAGCTTACCGTACGTGTGACTGAGCTGCATCCCGAAGGCCATGCCCGGATTCAGGACATAATGCAGTTTGAACCAATCACCGACCAGCTTGATCTGTCCGGCAAAACCAGGGGCCATGAAGTGATGCACAGCCATTTTAACAGCCTGATCAATTGCGATGAGCAGAATGGCAAAAAGAAAATACTTAAGGGGGCTTTTCTGGATCATATGTGTAGCTGGCAGCTTGCTGCGGCTATATGCCGGTTCACTGCACGATGAAAAAAAAAGCAGCCGCTTTCGCGGCTGGCACAGCGCTCCTGCTGCGCATTAAAACTATACCCGGCAGCCTTTCCGGCGGAAAAGCTCTTTTTTGACAAGTGTGTATTCCCGGCTACTCTGCCCGGCAATGGACTTATTTTCCTCTGCCCGGCGGAACAGATACGGCATTACCGCTTCGACCGGTCCGTATGGCACATATTTGGCCACATTATAACCGGCATTTGCCAGGTTAAACGAAATATTATCGCTCATGCCGAGAAGCTGGGCAAACCAGATGTGCTTATCGTCAACGGCGATGCCCGTATCCTTCATTTTCTGTACGGTATACTGGCAACTGTATTCGTTGTGTGTACCCAGACAAATCGAAATAATATCCCGGTTTTCCAGTGCAAAGTCAATGGCCCGGTTATAATCCCGGTCAGTGTCCTGCTTGGTGGCATGGATCGGGTCCTGGTACTCCCCTTCGTGAGCGCGGATCCGCTCTTTTTCCAGATAAGCCCCGCGTACGAGTTTTGCCCCAAGTGCATACCCGCGTGTTCGGGCCTGTTCGGTTGCCTTCACAAACTTATCGTACATTTCCCAGCGATACATCTGGAAGGTATTATAGACAATCGGCCGTTCGTGGTTATACCGGTCCATCATCTCATACGCCAGCCTATCAATGGTATCCTGAATCCAGCTTTCCTCGGCATCAACAAAGATCTTGACATTCTTCTCGTAGGCGCGGCGGCACAGGGCATCTACCCGCTGGCGTACCCGTTCGAAAGCCGCCTTCTGCTCGCCGGTCAGCGGGTCGCCACACTGAACAGCTTCGAGCAATTCCGTTGAGGCTACGCCGGTTACCTTAAAGACAGAGAAGGGAATATCCACCGATTCGTGGGCCCGCTCGATGGTCCGGATGATTTCCAGCACGGTCTCATCAAAGCTTTTTTCGTTATCCTCCCCTTCTACCGAATAGTCAAGGATGGTACCGACATGGGCGTTGTGCAACGTTTGAATCGTTTTTTCGCAGTCACGGATGGTCTCGCCACCGCAGAACTGTTCGAAAATCGTAGTTTTGATGATTTTTTTTGATGGGTAACTGTAACTTAAGGGCAATTTTTATAAAAAAAGTCCCTACTTTTACAAGCCATCCCTTATTCATCAACGCAAAGAGCCAGTACGTTTTCTTTAATTTAAAGTCGGACTGGGACAAAAAAGCAATTGAAGTGTCCTCAAATGAGACAGGACTGGCCTCGCCCGATTTTGGGTCGGCAAGTCTTTGGACAGTCGTTAGCATTGAATTACTGCGGTTCGACATACGTTTGTGCCGCTGAAGGAGCGATTAGCATTGAATGATACAGCGGTTTTTTAAACAGCTCCGAAAGTTAAACGAAATTTCGGTATATTCGGTTAATCAACCTGAACGCTACTACTTCAACAGACTAATAATCGTACAATACAAATGATGAAATCAACTTGAAACACAGTGGTTTCACTTGCAAATATACCAAAAATTTAAATTGAAAGTTCCTAGTTAAGGTAGTTGAGTACATAACTTGTTTTTATCTGTCATGAAGCCAGATTTAGCCGTTGAGCCGTTAGCATCGTGGATCAAGACCGACGGCAAACCTCTAATTATTGCGGGTCCCTGTAGCGCAGAGACCGAAGAACAACTTTGTGAAACCGCACGCCAGTTGGCGCAACAAAACGCGGTTCATGTCATTCGGGCCGGTGTATGGAAACCCCGTACACGTCCAGGCAGTTTTGAAGGCATGGGCGAAGCGGCATTGCCGTGGATTCAGCGCGCTAAAGCAGAAACGGGCCTGCCGTTTGCTGTGGAAGTGGCAACGCCTGAGCACATTGAATTAGCCCTGAAATATGGCGTAGATATTCTGTGGATCGGCGCACGTACAACGGTTAACCCGTTTAACGTACAGGAAATTGCTGACGCCCTGCGTGGTGTTGACGTTCCGGTATTGATTAAAAACCCGGTTAACCCGGATCTGGCCCTCTGGGTAGGTGCGTTTGAGCGTATCGCCGGAGCCGGTATCACAAAGTTAGGTGCCATTCACCGTGGTTTCTCGACCGGCGAATCAAGCAAGTACCGTAACATTCCGATGTGGCAGCTGGCGATCGAACTGAAGTCGATCTTCCCGCAACTGCCGATGATCGGTGACCCTAGCCACATGGCCGGCAAGCGTGCTTATCTGTACGAACTGGCGCAAATGGCAATGGATCTGAACTACGATGGTCTGATCGTGGAATCGCACATTGATCCGGACAAAGCATGGAGTGATGCTGCCCAGCAGCTGACTCCGGCCGCTTTCGGTGAAATGCTGGATCACCTGCACATCCGTACGGTTCAGTCAGAAAACCTTGAATTTAAAGGCGCTCTGGAGCAACTCCGTCAGAAAATTGACAACACAGACCGTCAGCTGGTAGAAATCCTGGCAGCGCGTATGGCCCTGGTTGAAAAACTGGCTGAATACAAACGCGACAACAATGTGACCTTGTTCCAGCCTGACCGCTGGAAGGAGATCCTGAAAACCCGGACAGAGCAGGCAACGAAATTCGGCCTGTATCCGGAGCTGGTTGAAGAGATCTACAAGATCATTCACATGGAGTCAATCCGTAAGCAAACCGAGGTGATGAACAGCGCAGAAGCGTAAGTCAGTCCCTGATTAATAGTAGCGATGGCACAGCTGAATCAGCTGTGCCATCGCTTTTTTTATACCTTTGCGTAAGCCCCCTAACACGCTGATCAGGAACTGCCGTATGCGTAAACTTAATTTTACGGAGCATTCGTTTTACGCTTTTACCCGAAGAACATACAGAAAGGCATCGTTATTTACCGGCCTTCTCTACATTCTGACCCTATCCGTTTACAGTCAGCCCCTCCTCAGTCTGCCGGCATTCGAAGCCTCTACGCCGGACGAGCGGGTCGAGCAGGTACTGAATACGGTACTCCTGGACGGAATTGCCAACGTGCGGACGTCGTATCTGGACAGTTTACAAACCATTGCCGGCACCCTGAAAGACAAACGTCTGCAACACTATCAGCAGGCTGTTGATATGCTGCGGAAGCTGACCAGCCCGACGCTGCTGACGCCGGCCCGGAAAGCACGGCAGGAACAACTGCTGATGTCGTTTATTGACGACTCACCCTACGTTGACCTGAAAGGTTTTGTCTTCTACATGAAAGGTATGTCGGCCTTTTACCAGAATCAGTATGACCAGGCACTCCCCCTTATTTTCAAGGCAAAAAAGCTGTTTGATGCCGCCTATCCGGACCCGGCTTCGATTCCGGTTTTTTATTTCAAGGGCTTTTTTGAAGTGTACTATTACTTTGAAGACTATGGTACGGCGGCCTGGTATTGCCGGTTAATCCTGAAACAGAAAAACGCAGACATGTTTGCTCATTCAGGTGCCTGGAACAACCTTGGTTTATCCTACCTGAAAATGGGGCAATTTGACAAAGCTAAAGCAGCCTTTGAATCTGGTATCAAGGCTTGCCGGCGTGAAAAGAGGCTGAATTATGAAGCATTAATCATCGGGAATCTGGGCAATGCCCTGCGATTACAGGGAAAATATAAAGAAGCACTCCCCTTTTTGTATCAGGATATCCGGACCAACGAAAACGTAATTCCTGAAAATGCGGTCATTAGCCGGTACTATGCCGCCAATGCACTCCTGCACCTCGATTCTATCCGTAAGGCGAAACAATACCTTGCCCCGCCGGCCATGGTAATGCCCGTCTGGACGCATCCGGGCTATGATCTGATCCGCTACGAAACGCTCGGCCTTTACTATGACAAAACCGGGGATTTCAGAACAGCGGCGTCCTGCAAAGACTCATTACTGGCCCTGAAAGACTCGCTGAAGAAAGAATTTGATTACAAGAAAATAACGGTTTTAGAGAGTACGCTCCAGGCCGAAAAGTATTTGGCCGCCCAACAGAAGACGCAGTATGCCGTTCTGCGGCGAAACCTGATTATCGGCGCGCTTATCCTCATTTTCACCGCTTTGCTGGTCTGGCTCAACAAACGTCGCCGCCATACCATCAGGCAGCAGGCGATTCAGCAACGGCAAACGGAAGAACAACTGGCCGGCGCAACCAGACAACTGGACGAGTACGTCCGCTTTCTGAACGAGCGTAATGCCTTAATTGAAGACATTACCCTCCGGCTCAAATCAGCAACCGGGCAACAGCCGGACACCGGAAAGCCCGCGCAGGAACCCGCTGCCATCCGCAGCCTGCACGACAGTGTTTTGCTGACCGAAGATCACTGGAAAGAGTTTAAAACCCGCTTCGACAAGGCTTTTCCGGACTTCTTTAACCGGTTGCGGGCTAATTATCCGGACCTTACTCCTGCCGAAACGCGCTTACTGGCCCTTCAGCATCTGCAACTCCCGTCTCGGAATATTGCCAATATGCTGGCTATTTCACCGGAATCACTCAAGAAGACACGGTACCGGCTGCGCAAAAAGTACCCGCAGCTGCTGGCAGATGCCAACGATACGACGTTGTCCTGAAATGATCAGGGCCAGACGGCTCCGGCCCTGACATTGCCTCTATTTTGGTGTAAACCGCACTACCGACTGGTTGAAGGCCGCAAAGCACCCAAGCCCGCCCCCCTGAATGTTGCCGGGGAGCAACACCGGCTCGGCAAACGGATTACCGTCCGATTCACTATAATTCTTCAGCGCATTATGGTAGTCATAATACATTTTATCCGTGTGCAGCAGATAGATGTTAACCGTATTTGCCGGCCCTGCCGGCTGTCCTGTCGTAGTTTCTGTAAACCGCGCATAGCCCCCTTTTGCCGATGTTAATACCAGGCCATCCTGATTCAGATCAGCAATCAGATACCGGCCTGGCTGGTTATCAAACAAAATCGCCGCTACATACGAAGCGGTCTGTGTCTGGGTGTTCGGGCCAGTCACAACCCTGGTGACTACCTGATCGCCGCGAATCCGGTAGTAGTCAGCCTGCCCGGCTAAGTCTTTCCATTTGAGTTGCGCGGTATAACGATAAACCGGTTGGGAGCCATTATAGACGACCACCGTAGAATCAATGACCACAGACTGGATCGGCGTATTTTCCGGAATGGTCGCAGATGACGATAAGACCTGGCCCGATGGCATCGTCACAGATAAGGTATAGGTTTTGCCGGCCTGCAACGGGAAATTACGGGCAGGTGCTGCATAAATGCCGTTTGAACCCTGTGCGTACGGCAGGGCAATAAACCGGTTCCCATCTGCAATGGTAACCACCGCATTACTGACGATTGTACCCGACTGAAACGTTCCCAGCACGGTGCGGGTTAACTGGACACTTACCGCCAGTAAGCTGTCCTGCGGGGAAATAAAGCTGACAATAACCGGCTTTTCCGATTCCTGCGGCACTTTAGCATCCGGCACATCCTGCACCAGACTTCCACAGGCTGTCATCAAAAAGCCGGAACCAATAAGTATACTTAGTAACAGATAGCGAATCATGGCGGGGACACTTAAAAGGTGAAGTTATAACTGAATGAAGGCACAACCGGAAATACCGATATCCGCTGCAAAACAGTCTTTGTCGG
>CBDFHU010000030.1:0-35543 GCA_965247375.1 Arsenicibacter sp. | reverse complement strand
GGACAATCTGGTACTTTTACGACGAACAGAATATAACAGGCTTCAGCAAATCCTTAAATCAAAGACTACCAAACTATTAGATAGACAGTTATTTAAACGATAAAGGCATTATGATTTACCGTAAGAACTTTGTAATCGGCGTATATAACGGGAAAATAAATCTTATTCCTCAGAACGGGCCAGTCGAACATTACCGTTGTGCCCCCCCATCAATACTATCGAATCACTATAACGTAAATTCAAACTGGACTTCTACAGAAAAACTGTTTCGTATTTATCCGTAATAGAAGATTAGTCAATTACTTAAAATTAACACTTCATAGCGTTACTATTATTTAATAACATTTAGTGACCGAATTTTATTAAATAGCATTGTCTTCCAGTGATACTGATTATTAGACCTTATTTTTTAAAAACCCCATACTTTTTTTATGAGAATACTTATTTATCTCTTTTTTGTTATCTTATTTCTGAGTTGTAAACCGGACCGCACCACGATTATAAAAAGGCAAATCAACAGACTCATTACAAATCAGCCAGATGTGGAGGTTGATCATGCAACCGATATGGTGATCCCTATTACGAGAGCCAAGCTAATCGGAAACTGGTTTACTAAAGATAATAACATAATGACGATCACGTCTGGCGCTGAAGTAAGACTGATAGTAAAGGGTACTTCCTCATTAAAGCTCGATTACGGCATCCCTATTAATGCCAGCCGTACATTGCCTATAGTTTCCGTAAAATATCGTATTTCAGGATCTGCTTTTTTCGACTTGGAAGCGTATCTCAACACGTGATAAAGTTCATGACATTTTGACCCTTTTGTCTTCTTTAAACCCAAATAATTCCTACGAAGTACACATTTGCTTCAACATAACGGACTCCGGCAACCTTTGGGATGGAGGTGGTATAATAGTTAATTCTTTACTTGTAAATAAGGGGAGTGATTATGCATTACCTGTCCGTCAACCAGCCTTTTTAGGAATAGGAGACAGTATAACGGGAGGTATATTAGCAGGAGGCAAAGATGCCCCATCCCCTGTTTCTGAGACGAACTACTTTCATTTAGGCTGCGACATGTTGAGTCTGGAGCCTTGGCACAATGGATTCGGTGGTACTGGTATCAATACAGGATCGGCTTCCCGGCATTCCAGTTACAGAAAAAAATGTTTTTAATTATATGCACAAAGTACCTAAACTTCAATTTACTTCGTTTGCAGTGATTAGCATAAATATTGGCACAAATGATAAAGGCGCCGGAGTAGCGACAGGTAAATTCAAGGCAGGATATCAAAGTTTGATTAAAAAATGCAGGAAGACATGGCCAACGGCAAAAATCATTTTGATGCGCCCGTTTAATGGGTCTTTTGCTAATATAATTCAAACACTAGCAAAAGAAGAAGATTTAATGTACATGGACACTTCCTCTTGGGAGATAGAAACTGTTGACGGTCTACATCCTAGTATTAAGGGGAACGCATTAGCTGCTAAAGAATGGTCTAACTGGGTGAGAGCAAACTTACCGATATTATCTAAAGAGCAATTAAAGAAAGAGATAGTTCACTTTAATAAAGAATATTAATAGATCTTTTGTCTAATATTAATCTTACATTAAATCCCCACAAAGAATTAATCAAATTCAATTTAGGCCTGATTTATGCCGGCCGAAGGAATCGTACTAACTTTTCCTAACCGTGATTTCAGTTCGGCAATAGCCGTTTCAGTATCAGCAACCCCCTTATTAATTGTTAGTTGTTTGTGCTTAAGTAGAATAAGCTGCCGCTCAAGCTGTTCCAGCTGCTGAGTTGTCGGTTGATCGGACGATGCCATGAGAAGAGTAAAGTAAAGTTTACCGGCAATCAACTGGCGGTGCTGCCTGTCCCGCTGCTAAGCTCCTTCCAGAAGAGGTGACTTTCTGTGCCATTACAATACAGAAACGGGGGTACAGCACCGCCAACTGATTGGCGGCACTATACCTCTTCCAGAAATAAAAAAAGCTTAGCGCAGCAAAGATATAATTACTTCTTCTTTTTCGGTACACTCTTTTTGGGCACCTTTTTCACTTCTTCGTATTGCTCCCCCACGGCTCGTCTCCTGTGACCAGAAAGTAAAGCTTACACATAGCCCGCTGAAGCCGGATACCCCGCTCCTTCCATACCAGTACATCATAGTAGCTCGGCTCTTCTTGGTTTTCGCTAACCGGCTCAATGCGGACACTGTTTACTTGTAGGATACTAGCTCAGGGCTTTTCATTTAGATATGCATATCTTTTCGTATTTCATCCACCCGCTCGTCTCGTTTTTTAAGCCGGAAATAGTTATTCGACTCATTAATGGCGTAGATCACCGCACTGCTCATATCCCGCATCTGCCGGTTCATGGCCCGCATTTCGGCCAGTACGGCCGACTGATCGGCCGGTACTCCGGAGGGTCCTGAGGGCAGAGCGGCATAACTACCCATTAATCCGGAGTAATTCCCGCTCTGCTGCACGGCGTTGATCATTCTGGCAAAATTGGCCACCACCGGTGACTGAAGGGCGCGGTTGTTAATGATAAACTCCTCCCCTGCCTCGCCAGCAATGTAGCTGCGGCTGCCTAGGGCGAAATACGTAGGATCCGACACAAAACCCGACGGATTGCCCGACATATCGGTGCGGAGCGTACTGACATCCGTGTAGCCGCCGATCGCTTTGGCCGGCACCGGATTGAGCTGCGTTCCCTTTGCGGCCAGCTCACGGGCACCGGCGGCGGCAATGGCCCCGATGGCTACGCCCGCCTGCACCCGCGCCGCTATTTTCAGACCCGACCGGATAGCCGCCCCCTGCGGGGTGGTATAGGTCCAGGCCATCGCGTCGATCATACCCAGCTGCCGGTTCAGGTTAATGATTGCTTCGGCAATGGCAAACGCTTTCTGGGCAGCGATCGCGGCCTTGTAGGCCACCGTATGCTCTGAAAGTACGACTTAATGGCATCGGCTGCCTGCTGGCCCGTGCTGGCGTAGGTCAGCATCAGATCCTGCTGGGCCTGCTTCTCCGCTGCTTTAATTCCAGATTCTCTTCAGCCTTTTTATTGTTTTCACCGGTGACGGCCGATTGCTGACGGGTTTTATCGGTCTGGTTCTGCTGAATCTGATCATCAATCCTCTTGAGCTCCTTCTGCCGTTTTGTAGATATTTCCTTTTCCTTATCCGTATAGCCCTGAAACAGTTCCTCCAGCGCCTTATAGTGCCCTTCATACAGTAGCCGGCGGGCCTCCAGAAAAATCTCCTCGTTGTTGAGCTCGCCCAGCTTTGCCTGCTCCTGCGTCAGTTTACCGTCATCGAGCATGCGCTGAATTTCCCGCGCCCGCAGCTGGCGCTCCAGCTCCAGTTCCTGCTCAGCCTCCGACAGACGGGTGCTGAGTTCCTGCTGTTTTTTTTCCGCCTGTTCTTCCGTGTACTTCTTCTCAATGTTTCCCCATTCCAGCAGGCTCAGCCGGCGGATTTCGGTGATTTTCGCTTCGTCGGTTCTGGCCAGCTCATACATCCGGCTGTATTTTTCAGCAAAGGCGGCTACCTGCTTTTCATAGTCGGTTTTCTCGCCTTCCATGATCCGCTGACGGGCATCGGCCAGCATGTTCTCCAGACTATCCGAATCCTTTTCGGCCTGCGTTTTCGCGTTCCCTTTTTTGTCTTTATCCTTAATGGTTGGCGGCGTAACCCCGCCGGTCTTCACATTCAGCTGATCAATGACCCCAAGCTGCCGCTGAACTCCTTATAGCCGTCGATTTCCGCTGCAGCTCATCTGATCCGGCCATCGCACCACTGTAGGCTTCATTCATTTTCCGGCGCTGCAGCTCGAAGATGGCCCCGCGACGGGACCCCTGTTTGAAGGAAAAGAAGTTCTCCGCATCGTATTTAAGCTTTTCCCAGGCAGTCGGCTCGTTGCCGGCCGCCTGCAAAGCCAGCTCACGGGCGCGGGCCTTCAGGTTGGCCAGCCGGGCCGACGCTTCCGCCATTTTCAGGGCAATTGATTTCTTAGTGTTTGCCTGCTCCTGCGCCGACAGATCATTATAGGTAGAGACCTTTTTATTGAGCTCATCCTGCGCGCGGGAATGGTTGATGATCTCCCGCTTGAGCTCAAACTGAATGCGGGCCTGCTCCCGGGCGATGGCCAGATTCTGCTCCGCGTGCTCGGAAGAGCGCTTCACAATGAACACCAGCGCCGTCATGGCGGCTACCACGGCACCGATCGGATTAGCCGCAAGGATCGCATTAAAGCCCGCCCATACCCCGCGGGCAATGGTCACCGCCGCCGTCTGCAGGGTAATCTGACCGGTCAGCACGCCGGTAGTAAACGCATACGCCTTCGTGGCCGCTTCGCTGATGATCAGCCAGCGGAAACCCGCCTCGTAGGCGAGCTTCCGGTAGGTCTCAGCTGTCGTATTGGCGACCGTGGCCAGCGTGGCCTTGATGGTCGCGCCGTAATAGGCTACCGTCGCGGCCGCAAACAGGTACAGGTACTCTTTGTTCTCTTTGATCCACGGCCCCAGACGGGAGAGCACCTTCGTGAATTCAACAGCGTTGCGTACCGCCTTCTCCAGAAACTGCTGCAACCCCTCCGAAGTCAGCAGCCCGTTTAACCATTCCTTGAGGTCTTTCAGATCACGCGCCAGCTGGTGGTTTTTCTTGTTAAACTCGTTCTGAAGGCTGGTACCATCCGCCATTGCCTTAGTTGTCTGGCGGAATTTTTTCTCAACTTCATCCGTATTATTAGCCAGGATGCTCATCACCTTGGCCGCTTCCAGCCCTTCCACCTTCAGGGCGGCCATTTGCTGCTGCACCTGCGTGGCGGTCATGCCTTTGAAGCTTGCCGCCAGCTGACGCAGAAAATCATCCGGACGGGTATTGATCAGCTCCTCCAGCTGCGTTTTGGTCATCTTCAGATGCTGCGCAAACAGGTCCGACTGTTTAGCGGCCGTCGAGAGAATGCTCGTCAGGCCCGATGCGCCGATCTCGGCCGTCAGCCCCAGTTCCTGAAAGGCGGCTCCCAGCGCCATCGTCATGGCCAGACTCGGGGCCAGATCGCCATCTGCCCCATGCGCATGGTAAAGTCGGCAATCACCGGCCCCGTCGCCGATCCGGACGCCCCCAGCTCGTTGACCGCAGACCCGATATCGTTGATGGCTTTGCCTATATTCATGGTCTTTGTCTCTTTGTAGAGTTTGGCAATCCCCCCGAAGGTTTTGCCGACTTCTTCGGCTTCGCCCTTGAACTCGTCACCCAGCGCTACCACGGCCATGTCCGTGTTTTTTACAAAGTCAATCATCTGGGCATTGGCTACGCCCAGCTGCCCGCCGGCAATGACAATAGACCGCAGCTCGTCGTTGGTCGTGCGGGTATCGATCTGTTTGAGTTCTTTATTAAGGGCTTTGACTTCATCAGTAGACTGGTTAGTCGCCTTGGCCATATCAGCATACGCGTCGCGCAGCTTCATGGTGCGGTTAATGGTATCGGGCACCAGGGAAGCAAACTGCTGCAGCCCCCAGGTCATCACGTTACCACCGACAACGCCCACGGCCACCGTACCCATTTCCTTCTTGAAGCGCTGCCAGGCGGTGGTAACCTGACTCAGGGTGCTCATCTGCGCGCGGTAGGCGGCATTCATGGCGTTTAGCTCTTTGACCTTCTGGCGGTACAGCTCCGGATTGTCGGCTTCTTTCATTTTGAGTACCTCGGAGCGCAGGCGGGTGGTGGCCAGTGAGATTTCCTTCAGCGAGGCTTTAGCCTGCTCGCCGTTAATGACCAGACTGATTACAGCCCGGTCGTTCTGGGTGGTTGCCATCAGATTGTAATGTTAATGGATGTGGTTAAAGCGTTTTCCAGCAGATCGACCGGAATATTGACATAGTAGCGCACCATCAGCTCCCGCAGCCGGTGCACCTCATAGGCTTTGCGTTTTGCGTACCAGCGTTTAGGGCGGCGCTTGATGGGATCCCCGTTGGCCCGCACGCGGGAATATTTCGAGAGCGCATAGTCAACGCCCTTCCCTACCCCCATGTCCACAAACCGGCCGTACTTCAGAAAGCTGATCATAATTCCTCCCGACGACAGATCGGCCATGCGCACCTGCTGCCGCCAGTTGGTGCGCAGCTCACCGGTCCGGGTTACGCGGCTGACGCGGGAGCGGGTACGGCGGTCATAGCGCGAATACACCTTCTTATCCAGCTCCTTTCGGAACCGGTCTACGGTAATGTCGGTCCAGGCGGCGAAAAGTCCCTTGAGGTTTATGCGCTGATTGATGTCCAGATCGCGGTAATTCATCAGATCAGAATGTCGTATTCATCGCCGATGGTGACATAGAACGATGTGGTCTGGATATAGATCGGGGTGCTCCAGCCAACAGGAATCTTTCCGTCTTCGGGAAGCGGCGGCTCGCCCTGCATCAGGACGGTTTTCTGACTCTCCAATGGCTGAACGGCACTGGTGATCGTGTAGGTTTTTATCTGCTGCTCCAGCCGGTCGGGATAGCTCTTCGCCGTATTTCGGTCCGTGGTATAAAACCGTTTGGTGCGCGACATAAACACGTTTACAGAAAGCGGCAAGAGATCAGCCGGTACGGGCTGACTACGGGCGGCGTCCTTCCAGACATTGACGGTCAGGCTGCGGATTTCGTGCACGACGCCCATCGCGGCGGTGCGCGATTCGAGCACCGTCTGGATCAGTTCGACATACACCAGCGGATCGGGAGTGATCTGCGGAATATCCGCTCCGTCCGGAACGGTGTAGGCCTCCAGCTCCGTGGTCAGACTGCCCGAGGAGCCGGGCGCTTCGGCCCTGACCTGCCCCGGCAGCAGACTAACGTTCTGCCCGTTAAAGCTGCACATCAGCGGCTCATTGCAGCTGAAGCTGTGAAAGCCGCTGCGCCGGGATGAGCAGGTCAACCGTCACCCTGCGGTTCTTATCCAGAAAGTCGTAATAGAGTTTCAGTCCTGTATTCCAGCCGCCGTAGGTGCCCGACATGCGCGGGGCTACCTGCCCGATGACTTCCTGCCGGCCGTTGCGCACGTCCGACGTGCCCAGCGGGTATTTGCCGCCCTGCGAGTCGTCGACCAGGCCGCGGTATGAGAGCAGTCTCAGCCCTACCGCATTCTGAATCGTATTGTCATCAATGTAACGCTCCGATTGTTTGTAGGCCGGATCGAGAATCGTGCCCGGCTGACGGACAACCGGCACCATCCAGCGGGCCGCCGTGCTGTAGGGCGTGGTAATGTAGGTCATCTGCGTGGTGCCCACCTGCAGGGGAACCCGCTCCCCACCCCTGCCCAGCACGTAGGTTTTGGGCGTCCCTGGTCGCAGGTTACCCTGCGGATCAGGTTTTTTGAATAGCTCATCCGCCGGATCGATGTACTCTTCCAGGGTAAAGCCGCGGCCCCGAAGGCTCCCCGATGCCGTAGCCGGCCTTTTGAAATTCCCGCCAGTCCTGAATCACCCGCCGTTTTTCCAGATGTCGGCGTAACGCCGCACGGTGCAGACTTTATCCGTCGAGTTAAAACTATAAATCAGCCCGTAGCGGGACTTGACGGCTTTCAGGAAGTCTGATACCGACAGATCAGGCAGGTGCAGTTTCGGATACATCAGATTGCCGGCCAGCGCCATTGAAGCCGGAGGCCTGCCACATGGCCGTCAGGTTGAGAATTGTCAGGCGCTGCACCTCGGGCTGGGCAAAGAAATCACCGGCCAGGCCGGTAGCCGGCCGCCAGCATGATCTGCTCAAAAAACGTACCAGAGAAAGACCTGGGGACTAATCAGGTGACCGAACACGGAACCCGTGTCTACGCGGAAATCCGATCCGCTCCAGTTATTAAGATAGCCCGTCCGGATGAAGCCGGGTAGCTTCTCCTCCGTAAAGGCTTCCTCAAGCTGCAGATCGTTTTTGATCGGAAAGAAGGTAAACGGAAACGTCCCGGGCGGCAGCTGCGCAATCTGTTTCAGGCGGTCTTTCAGGGAAATATAGCTTCCCGAAAGAATCCCGTCACCCAGATGCAGATATGGTGGCAGCACGTCACCGAGTTGTTTATCCCGCAGTTGCGGCCATACCTCGCCGGCGTCGAGTTTCAGATAGCCGTCGATTTTACCCTCGTTAATCCGGTAGGCAAACAAACACTTCCGGTAGAGTACGCCCTGCAGCTGCACGTTCACCGGCAGCTCCATCACGGGGCGGGTACTGGCCGGCCGGTAGGCGTATTTCAGGAAGCGCTCGTTGTTTTCATTCAGCGGGGCAGCAATCGGATAGGAAAATGAGCCGGGCAGCTCATCGCTGGCCAGCCAGCCCGAAGCCTGCTCGACGGTGATGCTCTGGCCGGCCGGCAGCTGGAGGGAAAGCCCTTCGGCATTACGGATCTCAATCATAGCTAGTCAGTATCGGGCAGCTCAACGGTCCGGCCGGCGAGTGCGTGGGTGGAATCGGTCAGAAACTCAATTTTACCGTCCGTGATAAAACTGTGGCAGATATGCATCGTATCGCCCTTGGGATAGCGTACCAGTAGACTGGCGCGGATGGTCGGCCGCACCGGATCGTTGTTGTAGCTCCAGACGGGATAGCCCCGGCCGTCGATAACGTTAAAGCCGTGATAGCTCTCGCAGCCGGGACAGTAAAACAAGTGCGTCGGCCAGGTATCCCGTTTGCCGTCAGCGTTCAGATCAAGAATCTTCATGGTGTTGGATAAAATAAAATTTGGCACCGGCGGCTGATATCAGCACCGGTGCCGGAATAATCATTGGCTACCTGAGCCACAGATACAGGGCAGCGGCGGCGGCACCCCGCCACGCCCAGACCTCCAGACGGGCCCTGTTTCGCTCCCGCCGGTAATCCGCTGCGCGCTGATCGGACTGCGCATACTTTTCAGCCAGCATATTGACTGCGCTCCGGAGCTTTTGGCCGGTAAGCTCAAGGCTTATATTCTGCTCACGGCAGCGCTCCAGCTCAGACTTAATCGGCTTGATGCGGAGCTTGAGGTCTTCAAACACCGTAAGCGAGTCGCGGATGGCGCGGGCGTTGCTGACCAGCTCGGCAACTTCACTTACGGAGTCCTGAGAGCTGACCTGTTTTGGCGTAGCGGTTGAGTTCCTTAATTGACCGAAGCAGGGACTGCTGATAGATAGAATCGCGTGCAGCACGCAGATAAAAATTACGGATCTGTTCATCTTTCCGGGAAATGGTGTCGTTTTTCCGGGCAATAATGCCCGCGTAATGAATGCTGTCCTGAAGGCTTTGCACACGGGTATTTTCCCGCAGCAGCACCGTACGCTCATCCTGGCAGGCTTTCAGCTCACGGTTTTCGCTGAAGTAACCCCACAGACCGGTCACTAAGGCGGCAAGGCCCGCAAAGAGCAGATCAGCCAGAAAGCGGCGGTAGTCGGATTTTACAAAATCGACTACCGACCTGAGGATTGTTTTAAACTGCATCGTTCAGGCTGTTGATCCGGATGCGGGCAATGGTCTCGGGAGCATCGGAATCGACTGTCAGCTTAGCAGCAGCGGCAAGGCCCGCCCCGATGGCGCCCACAACGATCGTGGTGGTTTTGAGCCAGGCCGGCGCATCGATACCGCCCGAGGTAAGACTGGCCTGAATGGTTACCAGAAAGGCAGACAGGGCTGCGACAAGAAGCCCGGCCTTCAGCAGGGGCTTAAAAAACGGACTGACCGGCAGTTGTAGCCGGTCCAGCAGAGACAGGTTGTTTTTCATGGTTGGATATTAGCGAACGATACGTATTACAGTTTTTACATCAGCCTTGCGGCGCAGCACCATAATCTGGGTCTTCACGCTGCCACCGGTATTGCCGCCATCAGCGTAAAAAGAACAGCTTGCGGGGATCGGGCGGCCAGATATTGACGTACTCGACGTGGCTGTAGGGCTTATAGGTAACCACATCGGCCGGCCGGGGAATCTCGCCCGGCAGCAGCCGGAACGACTTCAGATTCTGCCACGTGGCCACCATTGCGTAATTACCCTTCGGCAGCGCGCAGCCGCACTCTTTAGCCGCCCAGTAGACGAAGACCCCGCACCAGGCACGGCCACGCCAGTCCCATGACTTTGCCTTGGGAAAACCGGCCACCCGGAAATATTCGTAGATCTGCGGGTGATCATTATGCCCGGTCTTTTCAACAACGTAGGCCTGACTGGCCGTCGCCCGCAGGATACACGCCCGGCGGGCCTCCAGTACGGAATCCGGAGGTGTCAGATCACTACTGCGTTGTAGATGGTGATGAACAGCCACACTTCGGCTATGAAGGCTGCTACTGAGACCAACAAGACAGAGGACGCAGGCGCATCGGAAAACAAAAGCGATTTTAAGGACCGCTCGGAGTGGATTTGGTTGTGCCATATTTGGTAGATATAAGGTTGCAGTAACCAGATGAAAAAGAAGCCAACCAGATGTCCCATAAAGTCGATGTTAAAGGTCACCGCTGCCCGGATCGGCGCATTCTGAATGATGGTATTACCCAGCGGATTGAGCGGGTCTTTGGCATCACCCCCGAAAATCCAGTAGGTCAGCGCGCAGGAGGCCACAAAAATGACCAGCATCACCACGAGTGCATTGGTGCTCCCCACCACAAAATGTTTTGGCTGCTGCTGAGCCTTCTGCTGCTGAACAGCTTCGGCCTGCTCAGCCAGGAACGGGAATTCTTCCCGCATGGTCTGAGCAGCATCCAGACACTGGTACATCTTTTCCTCGAAGGCCTCCTTTTTAGTGGTAGTGATGGCCTTCATGGCTTTTTGGCGGAAATCTTCCGCTCCCTTGAGCAGCTGCTGATATTCGTGCTGAGCCTCGGTGCGCTGCTGCTCCTGCTGCTGCACCTCCTCCAGTTCAATCTCGGCTACCTGGCTGGCCAGTGCGGCCAGCTGTGCCTTCAGGTTTTCCTTGTCCGGAGCCGCCTGCCGGCTGTTAAGGTGTTTTACGCCCCCCTTCAGATCGGGGGATATTGGCTGTGTCATGTTAAAAAATAATTATGGGGTTATATACCGATACATTGTCGGGCAACTATTTAGAAAAACATAGTAAGTAATTCGCCATACAACCTGAATTCACGGGTACCGGGGTGATTGTTCCGGTTTGCATTACAGTAGCTACCCGAGTCGACACCAAAAATATTCCAGATCAGTTGCGTAATAGTTAAGCGGAACAAACGCACTGCCGGTATCAATTGCAGCGCGCTTTAACTGCGCGTTGGTATATCGCCAGTTATCGCTTGCACCTGACTGAGGCCGGGGACATGCCATTACGATACATTCCGTGCCGACCGCCTGTAATTGCTGTATAATGCTGACCATGTTAGCGTAAGTAGCTATACTGCCGATTTCATTCATACCAAAAGCAAGAATGCATGTATCCGGGACATCCGCTACGATTTGAGCGATCCTGGCGGGCCATAGTCCGTTGTTGGTCGTGTTTGCTGAAGTTGTGCCGCTGATTCCGTAATTATTGTAGTTTACAACGCCACCATATTTTTTTTCCAGAAACGTTTTCAATATCCAGTTCCAGCCGATCCGGATATGCGTTTGCCCTGCCCCGTCCCCGGTGTCGTACGTTACCGGTAAGGCATCAGAAGCCCATCCGGATAAGTACTCTACCCTGTCACGGCCCGAACCATTGGCCGTGAAGGCAACTGCACCGCTTTGAATTGCCGTTATACTATCTCCATATCCGGCAATTGTTAATGTAAGCCCCCGTAACAGCTTCCTGGTAGATTTTATTAACGCGGCCCGACCAAGATGAATGCACCGCAAAATCTCCGCCTCGTACCCGCGCCGGAAAACACCCTCATACGTACCGGCTCCGATAGCGGTTACAGTTGTATTCACCACGACGATATAACCCAGAAGGAAATTTCCGCCGGTTGGTTTTGCACGGTAAGCATCTTCCGTCGCGTCAATGCTGTTCCGTTCCGTACCCTGCACTACACTTACTGTTCTTGTTGCCGGATCAATCTGCAAGACATCAACGCGCTTGTTTGTGCTCACGCCCGTCGCCGAAACGGTAATACTACCGGTTAATAGTCCCGTCAATACGCCACGGCTATACAGCCTGGAGCCGGTATAGCTAACCACAAGACCGTTTACCGACAATTTCCCCTCTGCATTGTCGTACACATCTCGCTTAACAGCCACACTTAACGCCGCATTCAGATCACCAATCCGCTTATTAACAGTACCGAGCGTTATTGTTGCCTGAATATGCGTGTAAAACCCTGCCAGTATACTGCCTTTTGAGATTGATGTGCCCTGATAATCAGAGGATGACAATTGGTATAAGCCAGCGCCGCCTGATGTGGTATAAGGAATATCCGCCCCGCCTGTTACCGGCAGAAAAACGCCCAGATACCCACCCTGCGGCATATAGAACTCAGAAAAATCAGTGCCGTCAACCAGTGTAACAAGCCCCGCCACCGCAATGGTAACCGTCACCTCATTATACAGCGCCAGCGTGTCATCAGGGTTAACTGAAAGGGTTTTCAGCTTAACCGTTCCGGCCGTAGAGGCATTCACAACGACCTTTGTAACCTTCCCGGCATCACTCGTAATAGCCGGCATATAAGTATTGCCGTGCAAAATTGTGCCGCCGCTTCCTTTCCGGATGAAAGCCTGCCCGACAACCTGCAAACCGGCATCTGTATTAGCAGAAATCTTACCGGAAAGGGCTGTATTCCCTTCCACAATCCGTGTCGCCAGCGCTTTCGAAGTAAGTGTATAGTTATATTGGAGCTGCCCGATAGAGAGTAGCGACCCTTTTGGCGCACCGCTGCCGGTGAAATCTTCCCCCGCATTATAAAAAGATAGTCCGGCGCCTCCGTACGGAACGCGCGCTGTATCGCCGGTAGCAATATAAATGCCAATATACCCCCCTGTGGGTACGGTTATATTGGCGGGAAAGTCCGTTCCCGCTACCAGCGTTTTCAGTCCGGTAGAACCAGCGGTATAATTAATATCCTGTACCGTGTATAGCGTCCCGTCCGTATTCACGCCCAGCACCTTGAACTTAATGTTACCTGTGGCAGCAACGTATACCTGAATGGCCGATAAAACCGATTCGGCCGCCGCTGCTAGGTTATGAAAGTACAATGTACTCGAACTTACATTACCTCCCGTTGTGGGTGTGGCTGGCCCGACCACCTGTAGTGCGCCTCCGATTGCGGCGGTATTACTTGTAATCGAGTTAGTGGCGGCCTGATCTACCTGATTTTTAATAGTATCGATCTGACTCTTGGTGGTATCGACGGCCTGTTTTGCGGTATCAACCGCTGACTTCTGACCGTCAATGGCCGTCTTGATGGTGTCGATCTGACCCTTGGTGGTATCGACGGCCTCTCTGGCGGTATCAACCGCCGACTTCTGACCGTCAATGGCCGTCTTGATGGTGTCGATCTGACCTTTAGTGGTATCGACGGCCTGTTTTGCGGTATCAACCGCCGACTTCTGACCGTCAATGGCCGTCTTGATGGTGTCGATCTGACCTTTAGTGGTATCGACGGCCTGTTTTGCGGTATCAACTGCCGACTTCTGACCGTCAATGGCCGTCTTAATGGTGTCGATCTGACCCTTGGTGGTATCGACGGCATGCTTTACGGCAGTAACCTGATCAACCGTCTCGTCGAGTGTCTCCAGTGCCGTCTCGGCAGCGGTCAGCCGGTCACCCAGCAGGGTAATCAGATCATCGACAATCACCAGAATATCCTCGCCGGCCAGCGTCTTAAAATGAAAGAACGGGGTTTGCACGCCGGTAACGGTTGAATAGGTCGCCCGCAGCGGGCCGCTGCCCTGCACCATGTTGTTGTAGTGCACTTCCAGTACCAGGGAGTTGTAATTCCTGATCACCTGCACCTGCTGCTGTGACCAGCTGACCAGCACCTGATCCGTTTGCGGGAGCAGAGTCATGGTTGGTACCAGGGCCGGCATGGCTGTTTGCCCCAGACCGGCATACACCGTGATGGACAGATCCGACGGCACCCTTCCCCAGCTAAACTGAAGAATAAAGGAAAACGGATTGTTCGCGTATACATCGAACGCCATCCGCTGGGGCTTCTGAATAATGGTTGACATGTTTATGGTGTTGGATTATCCGGATAGTGGCAGAACTCATCGCCTAAATCAGGGCGATATTCCGCTATCCGGCCGGCAGTGATCAGGCCGTGTTCTGCCTTAATGTAGTGGTGATGGGCCGTGCAGGCGCTCCGGAGCGGACACTGCAGCACGTCGCCGATGATCGGCCGCTCGCCGGCGCAGACGGTAAAGGTTTGGTTTGGATCAAGGATTCGCATTATTCACACCAGATTCGTTTCACATTGAAGATTTCGCCGGGGTTGACTGAGCCCGCCCAGCCGTAGTAGTAGCCGATCTCAAACTGCTGGATGACGCCCGTCCAGCCCGATTTTGAGGCCACATTCACCGTGTAGGTTCTTTCCACCCCGTCACCGGTCACCGGAAACGTGATGCTCTGGGCATCATAGGCCGGACCGGCAATGCTGCCGTTGGGCCAGCGTATACTCTCCTGCGACGGGCGGTCGGGGTTAAAGCCCGCCGGTTTCTGGCCCGAGCGCAGCCAGAGGGCAAACAGACTGGAGCGGGAGCCGGTGTAGGCCATCTGGATTTTCAGGTTTGTAATGCCCGACGCCGCCCAGCTGCCCATTGCGGAGACCAGCTTGGATTCGTGATCCTGCATCACCACCCGCCAGCTGTCTTGGGGGAAGGGCATTTTCTGATCGGTCGATTTCCACGGATGGAAATCGTTACGGCCGTTTGCCATGGTAAAGCTCCAGTCGGGCTTAGCCTGCCGGGTCTGAGCATACACGTAATCCCTGATCTGATCGACCGTTCCCAGAATGTAGGCGTGGCGCCAGTAGTAGGTAGCATCGGAGTCGATGATGGCCATCGGTGAATTAGCCAGATACGTACAGGCGTTCTCCAGATCGGTCGTTCCCGTATCGTTCTGGGCGTAATGGGTATAGCACATCCGGTAGCCGTCCGGACAGTACAGGGCGGCCACCAGCATTTCGGATCCCACCGTGCCCACCTGTACGCCGATCCAGGGCTCGCTGACGTGAAACGGCGTCTGCTCGTGGGGCTGGTAGATACCGCCCACCGTTTCGTAGCCATTGGTGACTGTCACGGCCCCGCGCGTCCACGGGGCCGAACCGTTATAAAACACAATGTTGCGCTGGCTCCCGTTTATCATGAAGCACGGCCGCTCCTGCTGGTCGGCGGCGTAAAAGGTTTTATCGGAGCGTGACATCGTTACCTTCCGGAAAACTTCGGCGGCCCGTCCGTTTAGCCGTGCCCAGCGCTCGATGACCGCATCGGACAATTCGTTGTCGAGCGGCCAGAGCTTCATGCGGGTTTTACTATACAATTGATCTGCCATCAGACTGTGTATTTTGAATAGGCCAGCACGAGACTGGAGTTATTGTAGCTGTCACCGATACCCAGCGGGTTATAGCCAAGGCCCGGCCAGGAAGGGTTCGGATTCTTACCATTCTGGGAATAATTGGGCTCCGGACCGGTGTAGATCCCGTCATCAGCCCCACGGCCGTGGTCGGTCTGATTAATGACGTTGACGCCACCGGAGGCCCCGAAAAAGCCGATCGTTGCCCCGTAACCCTGCCAGATTTCGATGTGGATGATGCCGTTGTCGAGCGACATTTTGCCGGGTCCCACCGGTTTGCCGTGGTAATTGATACGGGGCTCCGATTCGGGCCAGCTTGACAGCAGCGCCGGTACCGTGTAGTCGAATCCGGCCGGCGGCTGGGTGGTGCCCGCCGTGTAGGTCTGGATCTCCTGAATAAAGCCGCAGTCGTTCAGCCGGATCATCTGTACATTCTGGAGCTGGCCGCCGGTCCAGTACGGATTACGGGCAATCCAGGCGGCTTCGTCATACGGATAATCTGAATAGCCGGACGTCAGATTCGGGTTATTACTACTCCAGACGCGGCTGCCGGTTACCCAGTTATTACCGGTTACCCGGGCAAAATCAAAGTTGTAATACCCCGAGTTTTCCGTCTGCATGGACGCAATCAGTTCGGCCGTCGAGGCAAAGCCACGCGGGTTTCCGTAGTTGTTCGAATACCCGGCATTCCGCTCATAAATGAACTGCTGCGTACCGACGTTATCGCCGGCCGTAACGGTCCGGAAATCCGTACAGACCGACATGGCCACCGTGAGGGTAATCGTCATGGCAGCCGCCTGACCGGCGCTGTCGGTGGCCGTTACTACCACCGCATAATCACCGATGGCCACCTCGGTAAGACCGCTGATCTGGCGGGTTGTACTGTTGAATGTCAAGCCCGCCGGCAGCGACCCGCAGGAATAGCTGACCGCCCCGCCCTCGGGATCAATGGCCACCGGCAGCTGCGTAACCGACTGGCGTTTGCGGGCTACCCGGTAGGGGCCGCCCGCCTGCCAGACCGGCGGATTGTTGGCCGGCGGTACGTAGGGTGAATTGTTGGTGATATCTGCGCTGCTGTTGGAGCCGGCTATCAGCTGCACGTCCGCCTGCCGGGCCACCGTGGTATCCGATACCTTCCGCACCCGCTGGCGCCACCAGCCCGCATTCACGTCCGCCCCGCCGGCAAAAGCGGGGGCAAACTGATAGCGCCGGTTGTAGGTAATGCCACTGTAGGTCCATGATCCGGCACTCATGGCACGGTACGTCTGGGCCGGCCCGCCACTCTGTCCCGAGAGCGGCGTCAGCAGAATCTCGTAGGCCACCACATTATCCGTATCAGAAACGGCGGCGTAGCCCCAGTAACCCTTTGAATTGGTGTCCCACTCGTAATAGAGCTTATCGACCGTGCTGCCCACCTGCAGCACGGTCAGCTGAAAAGACACGCTTTTGGTCCAGCCCACGATGTCGGTCGATGTAACGGTAACCGTGTACACACCCGCCGCCGACGGCGTGCCGTTCAGCAGACCGGTACTGGCCGAAATACCCACGCCCGGAGGCCCTCCGGACACCGAAAAGGACAGCGGAAGCCCGTTCGGATCAGTAAAGTGACTGCCGGCGTTATAGCTGAAGTTCTGGCCGGTACTGCCCGACTGGGCAGCAATGGAGCTGGTCGCTACCGACAGGGCCTGCTTGAGCTGGGAGAGCGTAACGGTCACCAGTTCGGTGGTCGAGTTCTCGCGGCCGACCATGGTATACGTCCCGTTGCTGAGCACCGTACTATTGATCGCCGGCATGGCCGTACCAAACAGGCGCGGAGCGGCAAGACCACCCTTCACCGTAAAGCCGCCCACATCAAAGCGCCAGTCCGGCACGTACGTGGACGGGGCCTGGCTGTCAAACAGCAGCGTGCCCCCCACGGCGCCGTACTGTGTACCCGTGGTTGGCTCAGGCGTGCCCTGGGAAGAAAACACCATCAGTGCCCCTGACACAAACTGCGCGGACGCATAGGCATAGAGCGTAAAGCTGCCGTCCGCGTTTTTGTACACCCTGATGCCCGCCGATCCGTTGTTACCCGAGTAATTGTAGTTATAGCCCAGCTCACCGGCGCCTGAGGAGCGGGTGGAAAAACGGGCGCTGATCATACACTTCTCGTTGTTGAGAAACCCGCCCAGACAGCCCGTGACAACGGTCTCATCGTAGGTACCTGAGCTGCTGGCCGGCAGGGTAGCCAGCTTAATGAAGCGCGGACCGTTACTGATACCGAACCGCAGTACCCAGTCCGGACCAGACGGCCCCTGCGGTCCCTGAATACCCTGGATGCCCTGAATACCCTGCTGGCCCTGCGGACCCACCAGCGAAATGCCGGCCGGCCATACGCCCCCGGATTTAGGCCCGTAAAAGGTGTTGGTATTGATGTTATACCAGTAATCGCCGTTATTACCGACCCCGTTATCCGGCGCAATGCTGGCCGAAATAATGGTCTTGCCGTCCGTGCCCCGCATACCGGCCGGTACCAGAGCACCCGGAATCACGGTTGCTCCTGCCCCGCTGCCGGTATAGCCCAGGTTTTTCAGCGTCAGTGTACCGGTACCGGTACTGACCACTTCGTAGTAGCCCCCGAAAGTCTGGTAGACAATCTGGCCCACGGTCGCCCAGCCGTTATTACCGACCGATACGGCTACACTGTTGCCTACATTGGGCTGGGTATAACCGGCCGTCGTACCGGTATAGGCATTGTTGCCGGCCGTACCGGTAGTGCCCTGATTTCCCTGCGCGCCCTTAATATTGCCCGAAACTACCCATGATCCGGATGTTTTCTCGTAGACATCCCCTGTCGTAGTGTTCAGATAGAGATCTATGTTCGTTCCGGTACCCGCAGCCGGCGCTCCGGAGCCGCTGTAAAAACGGGATCCGGCGGCACCGGCCGTGCCGGTAGTGCCCTGATTTCCCTGCGCCCCCCTGATGTTACCCGAGACCGCCCAGGATCCGGATGTTTTCTCGTACACGTCGCCGGTAAGCACATTCAGATAGAGGTCGATGTTGGTTCCCGTCGCCGGCGATGGCACGCCGGCACCGGCGTAGAAGCGCGATCCGGCGGCACCGGCCGTACCGGTAGTCCCCTGATTTCCCTGTACCCCCTTAATATTGCCCGACACCGCCCATGATCCGGATGTTTTTTCGTAGACATCCCCTGTCGTAGTGTTCAGATAGAGATCAATGTTTGTTCCGGTACCGGCCGCCGGCGCTCCGGAGCCGCTGTAGAACCGTGAACCCGCCGCACCGGCCGTACCGGTATTGCCCTGCGCCCCTTTCAGGTTAGTGACCAGCAGCCAGGCACCACCCGACTTCTGGTAGATATCGCCGTTGGTGGTATTGAGGTATAAATCCGTATCCAAACCGGTACCCACTGACGGGGCGCCCGGATTGGTGTACCACTTCGATCCGGCGGCACCGGCCGTACCGGTATTTCCCTGCGCCCCCCTGATGTTACCCGACACCACCCAGGATCCGGACGTTTTCTCGTAGATGTCTCCGTTGGTGGTGTTCAGATACAGGTCGATGTTTACACCTGTACCGGCCGCCGGCGCTCCGGAGCCGCTGTAAAAACGGGATCCGGCTGCACCGGCCGTACCGGTGTTGCCCTGCGCCCCTTTTATGTTGCCCGACACCACCCAGGATCCGGATGTCTTCTCGTACACGTCGCCGCTGGTGGTATTCAGATACAGGTCTGCACTGGTGCCGGTACCGGCGGATGGCGCTCCGGAGCCGCTGTAGAAACGGGAACCCGCCGCACCGGCGGTACCGGTATTGCCCTGCGCCCCTTTCAGGTTTCCGGTCAACAGCCACGCCCCGGCCGATTTCTGGTAGAAATCGCCGTTTGTGGTGTTGAGATAGAAGTCCGTATCCACACCGGTACCCGCAGACGGAGCGCCCGGATTAGAATACCAGCGGGATCCCGCTGTACCCGCAGCGCCCTTAATGTTGCCGGTCAGCCACCAGGTGCCGGACGTTTTCCGGTACACATCCCCCGTCGTGCTGCGCAGGTAATAATCCCCGTCGATACCGGCCGATGACGACGGCACCGAGGCTCCGTCATACCAGACCGAACCAGTGCCGCCTGAACCGCCCGAGCCGGCCGTTCCCTGCGGACCGCGTATGTTGCCGATCGCGGTCCAGCCGCCGGCCTGCTTTTCGTAGACATCCCCGTTGGTGCTGTTCAGGTAGTAATCACCCGTTACACCGGTACCGGCCGACGGTACGCCGGCGGCGTTGTACCACCTGGAGCCGGCCGTACCGGCCGCGCCTTTCAGGTTAGTCACCAGCAGCCAGGCACCTGCGGATTTCTGGTAGATATCGCCGTTAGTGGTATTGAGATAGAAGTCCGCATCCGCGCCGGTACCGGCTGACGGAGCGCCCGGATTGGAGAACCATTTTGAGCCCGCTGCACCGGCAGTACCGGTAGCCCCCTTAATATTACCGGTAAGCGACCAGCTGCCCGAGGCCTTTTCGTAGACATCACCGGTAGTTGTATTCAGATACAGATCACCGTTTGCCCCGTTACCGGCCGATGGTGCACCGGCCGCCGAGTAAAACCGGGAACCGGCCGCACCGGTGGCACCTTTCAGGTTACCCGTCAACAGCCAGGCACCCGCCGATTTCTGGTAGGTATCGCCGTTTGCGGTATTGAGATAAAAATCGCCGTCGGCTCCCGTACCGGCCGATGGTGCTCCCGGATTGGAGAACCATTTCGAACCGGCGGTACCGGCAGTGCCCTGCGCCCCCTTAATATTGCCCGACACGGCCCAGGAGCCGGAGGTTTTCTCGTAAACATCACCGGTGGCCGTGTTCAGGTACAGGTCAATACTTGTGCCCGTGCCCGCTGACGGCGCTCCGGAACCGGCATAGAACCGGGAGCCGGCCGTACCGGCCGCCCCCTTGATGTTACCAATGACCGACCAGGCTCCGGAGGCTTTCTTATAGACATCCCCCGTCGTGCTGCGCAGGTAATAATCCCCGTCGATGCCCGTACCGGCCGGCGGAACCGTGGTACCGTCATACCAGACGGAGCCGGTGCCACCCGAGCCGCCCGATCCGGCCGGTCCCTGCGGCCCGCGTATGTTGCCGATCACCGTCCAGCCGCCGGACTGTTTCTCATACACATCACCGGTAGTGGTGTTCAGGTAATAGTCCCCCAACACCCCGGCACCCGCTGACGGTGCGCCGGCAGCATTGTACCACTTTGAGCCCGCCGCACCGGTAGTACCGGCAGCGCCTTTCAGATTGGATACCCATAGCCAGGCACCGGCTGACTTCTGGTAGATATCGCCGTTTGTGGTGTTAAGATAGAAGTCCGTATCCGTGCCGGTACCGGCTGACGGTACCCCCGGATTGGAATACCAGCGGGAGCCCGCCGCACCGGCAGTGCCCTTGATATTTCCGACAACGGACCATAGACCCGAGGCCTTCTTATAGACATCGCCGTTGAGCGTACGCAGGTAATAATCGCCGTCGGTGCCGGTTCCGGATGACGGGGCAGCACCGCCGTCGTACCAGACCGAGCCGGTACCCCCGCCTGATCCGCCGGATCCGGCGGTTCCCTGCGGACCACGGATGTTGCCGGCCAGTATCCAGACCCCGGAGGCCTTTTCGTAGACATCGCCGGTGCTGAAGTTAATGTAGTAATCCCCGTTACTGCCCAGCGTTGAGCCGGGCAGACCCAGCCCGTTGTACCAGCGGGTGCCGGTACCACCGCTGCCGGAGCCGCCACCTGAAGCACCCAGATCCACACCGGTTCCCCAGGCACCGGAGGTTTTGGGCCCGTAGATAATCTTCGTGGTTTTCTGAAAATACCAGTCGCCTTCCTGGCCCACGGACGAATCCGGATCCACCGTGCCCGACAGCATCGGCATGCCTTTGTCGCCCTTCAGCGACGTACCGGTACCCCAGCCGCTTTCGGTCTTCGGACCAAACAGGGTTTTGGTGGTCTTGTTAAACCACTGGTCGCCTTCCTCTCCGTCACTGGCCGTAGGATCGGCCGTACCCGTCAGAATGGAGCCGCCTTTGTCACCCTTGAGGGGAACGCCTTCGCCCCAGCCGTCGTCGGTTTTGGGGCCAAACAGCATTTTAGTGGTTTTCTGAAGGTAGAGATTACCCGTCTGGCCGGTTTCCGGCTCCGGATCATCATCCCCCGAGAGAAATCCGGCGGGCAGTTTGCTCACCGGCAACCGGCGGATCACCCGCACGTCGTTGATTATTTCCCAGACAGCAATTTCCTTCAGATCGGGAAGCTCACTGAGCAGGTCCACGTCGCCGCCTTCCGCCGTCAGATCCCAGTTCAGCTCATCTTTACGCAGATACGTGTTGGCAATCTCGTCGGCATCGGCAATATCAGCCTTCAGTGCGTAGAGATTATCCGCTATCTGACGGGTCAGATAGCCCGCATTGCCGTGGTTTCCCCAGGCATAGGCCAGATTCCATTGGGAGATCATCGCTGGCGTTACGTCGCGCAGCTCGTCGGGTACGGTCGGATCAATGCTGCTGCCACCGGTACCGCTGCCGGATTCGATATTAACGATGACCTGTCCGGCCGGCACAAAGTACACCGGCGGCAGATCGTCGGATTCGTCGCTGTCATCACCGGTGTAAAACTCCTGCCGGTACAGGTGGGAAAACTCAAAGCTGTGCGCAAACTGGGTATCGCCGTCTTTAGCCTGTTTGATGCTGCCCGACACGATCCCGATAAAGATGGCCTGCCCGCCGGTATGCAGAAACTTCACCGGCGAGCGGTAAAAATCATCCCAGCGCTGCAGCTCCTTCTGACTGCGGAAGCCGGTGGTCACCTGCTGCTGCTGCTGAAGCTGCACGTTATAGGGAATGTACTGACCACCCTTCGGGTCGTAATTCACATCCAGATACCGCTCCGCCTGCTCTGAAAACAGCTGCAGCTCGGATGATCCTTTCCCGAAGGTGGTGATCGTATCCGGAGCGCCCAGCGAGTTGAGATAGGACAGATACCGCGCGTAGGGCTGATACGCATAGTTAAGCGTATACCGGTAGACTACGCTCAGGGGTTCGGTGCTGTAGAGCTCGATCTGGTATTCCTTCAGGGACTTTCCGGCCGGCAAATCACTAAGCAGACCCAGCTGCTGCGGGCCGGCGGCAAACGTCAGTTTGTCCCCGGCCGCAAACGCCCGTGTGGCCACCGTATCGTACCGCCACTGGCTGGTGTTGTCGTCGAAAAGCAGCAGCACGCGTAAACCCACATCCGTCGCCGCTGTGCGCTGATTGATAAACGTGAGCCACTGCGGCTCATCGGGCAGCACGTAGCGCCGGCGCGGGCCGAAGCGAAGCGCACGGTCCTGCGACGGCTGGATGCCCTTTAGCTTCTGGCTCAGCCGGTAGCCGGTCGCCTTATTAAGAAAATCGGCTCCGCCCAGATAGACCGTACGCGGCTCGTCGAGCAGGATCTGGCCCACAATCAGCGGCGAGCCGTAACTTTCAGCATAAGCGATGTAGTAGTCCCGTCTGGAGGTTGTGGCCGCTACGGAGAGATTACCCGCCCAGACAGTCCGCTCGGCTTCCATTTCGTTGTGCAGCATATCGCCGGCATCGAAGACGGCCTTGCCCGTGGCATCCGCCTCGATCAGCCCACGGTAGACTTCCTCGTACTGGCTCTCGTCGAAAACGGAGCTGCGTACCTGGCCGGATTTGAGCTTGAAAAGCTGCACGTGCACCCCGTAGCGCTCCTTGAGCACCGGCTGAATGCCGGGGGTGATGACGGCCGCCGACATCGACACGGTTACCGAGGCTGATGCGGCCACCTCGTAGGCCGGCCCCGGCTCTTTGGCGGTAAAAATTACCGACTCAAAACCACCCAGCGAATCGCGGGAAACGGTAAAATCCGAGCGGATGTAGAAATTACTGCGGAAGAAATCAGCCAGTGCATTGACATAGCCCGCGTTGACAGGGCCGGCCTGAAATTCGCCCGGCAGCGCCGGCGATGAGCGGGCGGTGAACACTTTGGGCTGACCGTTCCAGCGCAGGGTAATCTGCGCGCCGTCGGGAATGCTGCCCGTCAGCGCAAAGCCGGATACGGCCTTTGTACCCGGCACCGTAACGGCTGCATTACCCTGGAAAATGTACGTAGCACGCCCGCCCCGGCTCAGGGCCAGGGAATCGGGCGCGGTGAGGATTAAAAACGCCATGAGAAGGTGTAGAAGAAACTGCTTGCGCATGGCCGGCAAGCTATCTTTTCACAGGGCGGTAAGACGGGCCGTGTTCTGTCAAAAGAACTACAAAACGCTCTCCCAGCAGGTGCAGCCGCATTTTTTACCGATGCGCTTCCGGACGGGCACCATATCACCGGTGCGGTAGTGGTAATACAGCTCCGGGGTAACAGACAGGGAACGGCTACCGGTCATGTCACGGATCAAGAGATGATATTCCGGCGGGTGCCAGGTGCTCACCCGTGTACGGCGGGTACGGCGGTTACCCCGGCGGTCCGTGTAGGATTCGGTCACGTAATGCCGCTCCCAATACGCCTGCCGGAAGCTGCGGTCGTAGATGTACGCTTTCGTGTCTACGTCAGTTCCCTGCGCGCAGTCTACCAGAAATACGCCCAGATACCAGATCAGGGCCGAAAGTGCCAGCGCACCGGCGGCAATGCCGACATTCTCAAGGGTCAGGTATTTTTTCACAGGTCGTACCAGTCTTCAGGGTCAACGCGTACGCTGAGCGGGGCGGTCAGCTCAAATTCATAGGCCCACCCGGCCGCAATGCCGCCGATGAGCGGGGCGGGCTGCCCCTGCAGGTCCGGATCGAGATAGATGTCCTTCAGCCCCGGCTGTAGCCGTGCCCGAACATCCATACGAAGCCGGAAATAGATCTTCTGCGCCACAGTGCGGGCTTCAGTCTGTGCCTGCCGGACGGCATCGGCCCCCTTACCGGTTTTGCACAGCACCGAAAAACCGCCCCGTATCTGGCTTCGGCAGTTATCCTGCGCTGTCAGAATATCATCCGTGTATTGATCCAGAATCAGCGCCGGAAAATTCAGCCGGGACCGCACCGCTTTTTCGACTTCCTGGTAGTTGTCGCCGGTGGCCATGAAAAAATGCGGTTCTTCAACACTGTGGCGGATAAGCCGGGATTTGCCGGCCAGCGCTTCAAAGTAGTCGATGTACTGCTGCTCGGTCATTTTGTTTTCTCTTTAAGCGCTTCCAGCCGCCTGGCGTCTTCTTCGGCCTGCCGGATCTGCGTGTTCAGTGTTTTTAAGACCAGGTATACATTCTGCTGCTCGATGAGCGGGATTTTGGTTACGTCCAGCTGGGCCATGTTGATGATCACGTCCAGCCAGCGGAAGGGTGCAGCACCCTTTTGTGTATCCTTGTCCTGCTCTTCCGCCTTCTGAAAAACATACCGGAAGTACGGCCCGATTACCAGCAGGCTGTCGCCGAAATTCTGCGCCACCAGACTGATCACCGCCGGATCGAGGCGGGTAAACAGCTCGGTCCGCAAGTCGAGCGTATCGTGGTCAAACGGCTCGCGCATCATCCGGCCGGCCAGCTGCTGCACCGGCCGGTAGAGCGCGGCGGTCAGCTTCACAAAATCTCCGTCACGGTAGGCCTGATCAGCCACCATGAACTCACCGAACGTGCAGTTCGACAGGGCCGCTTCGGGGCCCATAAACCGGGTGCGGTAACGTAGCTGACGAACCCATACCGACGGCCGGCCGAAGTGATAGTCATAGAGCCGCAGATCCGGCAGGCTAAAATGCGCATCCGGATCCGGATCGCCGATCCAGCTCAGTTCCTTGATCAGCTCCAGCCCCTGACTGAAATGATCGGTCTGCTCATCTTCAGAGAGCCCTTTGTAGCGGATGTAGTAATCGTCGAAAAGCCATCGCAGCTTCCGGTTTGGAATACCAAAAAGCAGCTTTAAAGCCGGAAAAAGGGCTTCCGGCTTTTCATCCGCCAGCTTTCTGAGCCGGATGCAGGCAACAGCCTGCGCGGGCGTGAGCTCCCCCCAGCAGCTGGGGCCGGTGTACTGGCTGCGTTTACCGCAAATAGACATCTCAACGGTTTTCATGGGTGTAGAATAGGGTCATAATAACTGCTCAAAAGCGGTGACACCCCGCCGGTCGGGAGCATCACCGCTTTATTTTCTGTTCTTTTTTTTTCTGCCTACGTCATCCACGTACAGGCATCAGACTGTGTTTTCCACCTTCGCTTACGGGTATCGGGTAGTGCGGAATCCCGATTAACCACCTGTGATCGCGGACGATAACTGGTGTAGCCGGGTTTGCTGGTTACCGCGCAGGGAGACCGGTGAATCACTGAATCCATCGGCATGAGATTATCCACCAATTGGCCGAAGCGGACCGTGATCCGGTCGCTGACGTGACAGTACAGATCCGGACCGGCATCAGCCGGTGCATACAGGCGGGTTTGCGGCGGCAGGGCCGCTGCGGGATGATCCGGCGGCCGAAGCGCCGCCAGACTAAACAGGATCAGGCCGGACAGCCAGCCGATCAGCAGAATCGCTCTCATACGAGTTGTTTTTGGGGTTGAACAAACATTAAAAGCCGACGACCGGCCCCGCGTCGAAGACGGAAAAACCATTGTCGTCAGTATCGTTACCCGAAGCCGGTGTCAGCTGCTCCAGTTCATAATCAAAGCGCTCCCAGGACAGGGCGGTCTGTTTCTCCAGATTACTCAGCGCAACGGCCAGCAGATCACCGGTGGTTGGCTGGAAATAGTCATATGCACCCGAGTACTGGCTGGTGTAATTGATCTGCACATTACCCTGAGAAATATCCAGGGCCAGATTCGGCGTGGCATCCAGCACCGCCTGACGGGCGACGGCACGCATCAGCAGCCGGGTCAGCCTGTCCCTATCACTGTCCGACAGGGACAGGACGGCAATACGGGCTTTCGCCGTGGCCGCACGGCCGTCTTCAATGTCGTCGATATAGGGCCGAAGCGACCAGTATGTCAGCCAGCTGTCTGAAATGCCATAGTACCGGCTGAACTGAGCCGGGTTCTGAAACAGCGAGCCGGTATATACCGCGTACCAGGGCGAATCGGGCCAGCCCGGAAACAGCTCAGCAGATTCCGGATCGGCCACGGCGGCAATCAGCTGATCGACCGCCGTCCAGCCCCGTTTGAGCAGCGCCTTTCCCAGCTTTTTAGTCTGGTAGTCGAACGCCGGCTTGCGGGTCTGGCTGGCCGAGACGGTAATGCCGTCGTCGTCGATCTGCACTTCGGCAAAGGGCAGATAATCAAACATGGCCAGATTAGCCACCGCAATACGCGCCTGTTTGAGGGCTTTGCCTGCCTGCCCGTCCGGATCTAGTTCACCGGCCAGCGCCCGCAGGGTCTCTGCGGTCTGAGCGTCGAGAAACCGGCCGAACAGCCCGTCTTCGGTCTGCTCCAGACTGGTGCGGAAGGTATCGACCGTGAAATTGATGTTGACAGTAAGAAACTGGCGGAGTTGCTCCGTATCGTTGGCAAACAGCATATCAGCTTAGTTTTTTTCCGGTACCGGCACCGGTGTCGAGCGTGGTCAGAATGGTATCCTTGAAGCGGAAGGCCAGATCCGGATGCCGGTCAGTCCAGCCGTTGTATTCAGCGACGAACTGGATCGGCTCCAGCAGCAGATCACGGAAGTAATACAGCATCTGCAGGGCGATCAGATAACCTTCCCGCTTATCGGAGCCGCCCGACCGGGATCCCATTTTATCGCCGCCCGCAAAACCCGAGACGACCGGATCAAGATTCAGGGCGTAAAAGATGTTGGCCGCTGCTTCCAGGTTGTCTTCGATGTATTTACCCTCCTTGCTGGAATCCTTAATCTCCTCGATCTTGATGAGCTCCCGCTGCTGGCTCTTCTGATCGCGCTTATCAAAGCTCATCGGCGTCACAATGGACACGCCGCTTTTTTCCACATTGGCCAGCGCCCGGGTCTGCTCGGTAATCCAGTCGCGCTGGATCTGCATGCGTTTTTTGGCATCGGCCTTACTCCAGATTTCCCCGTAGCGGACTTCCCAGTATTCGAAATCGATCTTCCAGTGGTACTTGATGGAAATCTGATTTTTGAGCAGAAACTTCTTAAACATCGGAATCGCCAGGTGCACATCCAGCCAGCCCGACTCGACGATTGAGTAGTGGTGCGGCAGGGCGTACACCCGTTTGCCGGGCGTGGGAAACTTCAGGGGGTACACGCACTTATAGAGCGACGAATCCCGGAGCCAGTCCACGCGGTCGATCCGGTAGGGATCAATGGCGGAAAGCTTCTTCGGATCGCGGGTGTAGCCTTTTTCCCATTCGGAAGAGAGATAGATACACGGCAAATCCCCCGAATCGGTCATTTTCCCGTAGCGGCATTCTTCGGCGTTCAGCGGATGGATCTGCACGATCTCCGAACGGTCGCGCGAGAGAATCAACTCCGGAAAGCCGTTGAAAAACCAGCTCAGATCGCCGGCCATTTCCCGCAGGTACTGTTTGGTCTGAATGGAATTGAGAAACCGGTTGATCTGCGGGTCATTGATACGCACGTCCTTGTCGGCTCCGTTCTCTCCGATGGTTTCCTGCACGGCCATGATTCCCCGTCCGGTCATCATGGTCATCAGCTTACCCAGGGTCGCCGGGATAATGGGATCACGGTTGTAGAGTTCGATAATCCGCTGCGGCAGCGCATTGTCATCACCCCAGTTCATGACGTCGCCGAACTGTGAAGTCAGCAGGTTGGTATCGGGCTTTGCGGCCGATGGTTTAGCTCCCGCTGCGGGCGCAGTACTGCCCCCGGCGCGGGCCATTGCCATGCGCTCGGTTTCGAAGGTAAACATCGACCCGGTACTGACCATAATGGCCACGTCGTAGTCCCCGCCGTTACTGAAAAAAACGGGTGAATGATCAGCGGTGACGGCTGCGTTTTTTTTGGACATCAGGCAACGGGTGTGTTATTGATGTAGAGAATCAGATCGATGTGAACGGGCATGGGATGCTTCAGCCCGCGCGCCTTGATGAGAATACGCCGGGCGTCCTGCCGTTTGCCGGTGGCCAGCACGACGCGGGACAGCTCACGGATCTGCCCGCCGGTGCCCTTCTGCGTGTTGGCCGATACGAAGACCAGCTCACAGGGTCTGACCTTGCCGTTGGGCATCTTTTGGCGCAGGATCTGCATCATGTCGGCGACTGTAATCATGCCGGAAGTACGCATGCTGCACCGGATCGGGCCGGGCCGGGTTCTGCCGGAAAATTCAGCAATGCCCGCACACTGTACTTGGAAATTTCCCAGCAAACAAGTACTTTTGAGTTATGAAAGATGTAACAGGCACCCGGAAGGCATTTGAAATATTGCTGAGTGAAGACTACTACTGGGCACTGACCGGACTGCCGAAAGAAAAGCAATGGTATTACCGGTCCGCATTCCGTAGCGGGAAGAAACCTGTCACTATAGACAAGATGCAGGAGCTTCTGGAGCTGGCCGGCTTTACTGTTAAAACCGATATTGTATGGAATATCCCTCAGGGGACTAAGAAATAAGGAATTTTAATAGAAAAAAGTAGTGTGAAAACCTCCGGATTCCTGATCCGGAGGTTTTTTGTTACGCTATAATTGAATGACCGGCTAAAGGTGGAGTGGAGCATATACAGCTTGCCAACTTTTTGATTTCCATTTATGCCCACAACGTTCGCATTTTAATATACCAGCACCGAGCTTTTTAACTGCATGATATCCAAATGGTGCGTTAATCGGCTTACGACGATCGTATGATTGAGCCTCCTTATAACACTTGCTACATTTCAGTTTTCTATGCGGTGTACTGCGCCCCATAAACTGGAAATTTGTTTAGTAAAAAAAACGAATACTCAATGATTACGCAACCATTCAACTAAAATCACCGCTTAAACCGGGGGTTCTCATCCCCAGAAAATTGAATAAACACCTATAACCGATTCATCACGGTCGCATGCTGACGGCAGTTAGCGGTAAACGGCGCGTACGGAGGTTATCATCCGTCAGGTTCGGCCCTTTCTTTCTTTGCTACTTTCTTTCTTTGGGCCCGGCCAACAAAGAAAGAAAGTAGCGCCCAACGGGCGAACTGGGCCGCCGTGGATCACCAGCCGCAAAAAAAGCCCGTAACCGTTACGCTACGGGCAAAAAAGAAAGGATTTCAGATTATAACCGCCCGAATGTCTTTACTGTAAAAGTCAATAAAGTATTGTTTGATGGTGGCAATATTTCCGCGCACCTCGCCGGAATCCTTGTAAAGCTTTACGTCTACCGATTTGCTGACTTTGAGCCATTCACCGTATGGCTGGTCTGTGTGCAGCATGGTACAGGCCTCGCCGGTGGTCAGCTCTACGAGCTGTTTAAACGGATAGCGGTTACTCATCAGATTATTGATACGGATTGTCTTCTGGCTCAGCCGGTAAACCCTGAAATTATTTTCATCCGGGTGTAGCCTGTCCTCTGTGATATTGTATTTATTAAGCTGAGCCAGATATTTTTCCCGTTCCGCCGGCCGGTAGTTGGTATACGGCCGGTAAATCTGATCGTTCATTTTCAGCGAGAGCGATTTTTCGACAATTTCCCGCGCCCGGTCTTCGGGGGTTTTCCGCTCAAAATACGCGCAGATTACCCGCTTCATGTCGGCGAAATCATCGTAATTTTTCAGCGTGTCGCTGATCATCTGCGGTTTGTCGATCAGAAAATGTAGTTTGTTGGCCTGATCAATCAGGGTATCTACTTTTTGCTGTATGGCCTGGTCGATGTCGCGGGCGTTAAAGCGGAAATCCTGCGCCGAAAGATCAGAAAACAACTGTCTCAGGCCGCTCTTTGATTGAATCGTATACATAGTTGTAATTGTTTCGCTCCTCCTTAATTAGTCCCGCATCGGCAAAACTGTAGTACCGGCCATACTCGGGGGTTAAAATAATGTGGTCTATTACACTGATCTTCAATAAATCCCCGATGGCCTTTACCTGACTGGTAAGCTGTTTGTCGGCTTCGCTGGGCTGAATGCTGCCGCTGGGGTGGTTGTGGGCTAATATGATCCGGCTGGCCTTGCTGCCCAGTGCCACCTGAAACAATACCCGCATATCGACATAGCACATATCCAGACCGCCCGAAGCAATGTGATAAATCCCGATCAGGTTTAAGGGGGTATCCAGCGCCACCAGGTAAAAATCTTCCAGCCAGTGAAGCCGGGGAGACCAGCAGTTATATAAAATATCATAGGCATCTGTAACGGCCGTTACCGGGCTTTTCTGGCGGGGTGCGTAGGCCGTGGCTATATCAGCCACATAAAATTCAAGGCGTGTTACTTCCATGTGATTACTTCAATGAGCGAGATTTCGCGGTTGGGGTAGGAAAGCGTTTTAAACGATAACAGGGGGCTTTTTTCGGTAATCCAGACAATCCGGAAGCCTTCTTTAATGTCTTCCTTAATGAGCACAATTACCGGAAAGTACCCGGGCTGTATGACTCTGGCCGGTGGACAAGTGCGCCGGAACTCCCGGCGCAACTCGTCTAAAACAAGCAGTTCAAATGCGCTCATGCTACAGCTGAATGCTTAGTAATTCGGCCTCCTTCTCTGCCAGTTTTCCGGCAATCAGCCCTTTCAGATAGTCCGTTAACAGCGAGCATAGCGCCATATTGGTAACCCGGAACTCTGTACGCTTATCGTCAATGAGTACTATCGTGGAAAAATGGCGGTCGTCGTCGCCCTGCAAATCAAAAACAAAGCGGTCCAGCTCCGTACGCATTTTATCCATTTTGGCAACCTGCCCGGCTACCTGGTTCAGCCGGTTCAGGTTGGCCGTACGCCGGGCGATTAATTCCGCGCGGGTCGGCTCGGGCTGTGGTGTTTCAGCCGGGGCGGGTAGTCCGGCCGCTGTTATCTCAACGGGTGCCGGTTCCGGTGTCGGCTCCTGTCCGGCCTTCGGCATCATACCGGCGGTGGAAATTTCCGGCCCCGGCTGAATGGTAATGGTTTTGGTGCCGCTGGCGGCTGGTTGCGGGGTAGCAGAAGCGGCCGGATTGATCGAAAGTGTTTTTGTCGTTTTCATGGTCTTAATAGAAAAAAGTGTTAGAAAAAAAATGATTACTAAGCGTTTACAAGGAATGAAAATGCGGCCTGTGCGTCGGTGCTGGCATCCCAGACAAAGGTTTTGTCTTTACGCAGACGGGTAAGCCAGTTTTGTATATACGCGGCCTGGTTCTCGTGTACCTGCGGGGTAGCAATGCCCAGATGATTACAGAGAAACGCGCAACCGATTTCGGCCGTTAACTCTTCGCGGCTGTAGTTGGTATCGCCGAATTTAAGCGCGTCTTGCAGGGTCTTGCGGTTTAAGCGGCTTTCGTGGCCGGTGGCGTGTACCAGCTCATGAAAGAGTGTACTGTAATACTCCTGGCTACCCTCAAAACTCAGCAGATCCGGCATACAGACAATATCTTTTTTGGGCATGTAATACGCTGAGCTGTGGCCGTGCTCCAGAGCGGGCGGGCTGGTTAGTTCTGCCAGAAAATCCCGGCATACGGCTATTTCCTGATTGTCGGCGTTTCCCCTGGCGGTGAGGGGTTTGACCGGGCATCCTTCCACGTCGGACATATTGAATACCGGGAACAGCTTCATAAATGAAAAGGTGCTGATTTTCTCTTTCTGACCCGCTTTAATCAGGGCTCTGGCTTCGTCGGGCGGAATACGGCGCCCGGTTTTGCGGTCTTTGTAAAGCGTGTCGTGAAAATATACGGGCACCGATTTCGCGCCTTTTTTTACCTTTCCCCCGGCGGCGTTAATCTGCTTGATTGTACCGAAATAGGGCGTTTGATAATCACCGATCAGAAATAACAGCAGGTTCACGCCGCGGTATTTGTGGCCGGTAAAGTGATTTTGCGGCGGCTCGATGTAGCCCCACGGCTGATGCCAGGGAACAACGCCCGCTTCCAGTGAGGCAATAATTTTCCCGGTGACCTCCTGATAGAGGTCTCGTTTTGCAGAATTTTCCATGATGTTTACGTAGAAAAAAGTAGTTAAAAAGTGTGATAACTGCTTGATTATCACACTATAAAGATAACATATCACATGGAAATTTCCAAGTGATATGTAAAGTATTTTGCAATTTAGAAACCATCTAAATTGCTATAAATCAACGGGTTAATCCTTATTTTTCTAAAACGCGAAGCGTCTGTGCGTCAGCTCTCCCCCCGTTCACGCACAGAGGGAAAATGCAATTGCAGGGGGGTGGCTTCCGCGATATATGAAATGATGAAGTCTTCATGCTTTTTGGGCCGGTTTTGGGCGGCGTCGATGGCATCCGTCCGGCCCTGTCCGGCCCCGCCCTTAGCGGTGAGACCTGCCCCACAGACCCGCTATGTCCGGCCCCGCCCTTAGCGGTGAGACCTGCCCCGCAGACCCGCTATGTCCGGCCCCGCCCTTAGCGGTGAGACCCACCCCACAGACCCGCTATGTCCGGCCCCGCCCTTAGCGGTGAGACCTGCCCCACAGACCCGCTATGTCAGCCCAGCCCTTAGCGGTAAGGCTCAGGGCAGGGCATAAAAAAGCCCGGCCCATACAGGCCAGGCTAGTGCACGTGCACGACTATCCTACAAGGCGAACACAGCATCCATTGCCACACGGTCGTTATTAAACTTGTGCTGATAGTGTGCTCCTACCAGCAGCGTATCTCCCGCATCCGAAAAGTGGGTCGTCCCCCGCTGATCCAGTGACAGGGTTTTCTCATCTTTCTTTTGTTTTTCATAGCCTTCCTTACCCTGCTTAACCTGCGTACGCTGCATGGACGTGCGCAGATACTCGGTATTCTGCCGGTTGAAGCTGACACTGTAGGTATCCTGATCACCGCCCGACAAGGCCCGTCCCCACAGCTCATACCGGTACTGGTAGCTGGTGGTATGGCCCAGAAATACCATGTTCACCTTCCAGCCCTTTTCAGTCAGCCAGTTAGCCACATCTTCTGCAAACGATACCGGGTCCTTAGCGGTCGTGACGTTTGCCGTATGGTCATAGTAGAAGTTGACTTCCTTACGCGGATGATGGGTATAGTACGCGCAGAACTGATCAATCAGCTGCCGCAGCTTCTGGGGGTGCATCACATACAGCGCATTGAGGATCTTATAACTACGGCCAAACAGCTGCCCTACGGCCAGTGTATTGATCGACGCGTTATTGTCCATCGCCATATCCAGCGGGGCATAGCGGTTCACATCACCGTCCTTACGCGAATCGCTGAAGTTACCCTTCCCGAATTCCTGACTTTCCACGTAGCTGTAATCAACGTGATCATAGGCGTGCTCATCGGTCAGATCCGGATAGAACGCATGCTCGGTTACGGCCGGTTTCCGGTTAAGAATCGCCGTCGAGAAAATGAACGGCGGCAGCTTTTCTTTCAGCTCCTTGAGCTGCTTGAGACCAAAGCCGTGCAGGTTATCAAACGTGCTGGCAAAGCTGACATACACCGTATTAGCCCTTATGGCATCCCATTGGGCCTGGTAACGGTTGATTTTTGCCACAATGCTCTTCCGGCGCGAGGGCGAGGCCACCAGCTCCGAATTCAGTTCATACAGCTGCGCCTGAATGGCCAGCAGGGCCTGAATCCGTTTGGGGTCCATGCGCTTTTCCTGCTCCAGGATCCACTGGGCTGATGCGGTCGTGGGCATATCGGTACAGAACAGCAGGCTGTGAAACTCGGGGATTCCCCCGAAATACCGCTCGTCGCCCCGGTTGGTCATCAGCAGCTCGTTATCCAGCGACTGTTTGTTGAGCAGTTTGGCTTCGTCACCGACGATCCAGTGCACGGTTTTCCCGTTGGCTGATCCCGGCCGGTCCTGACTGACCATACTGGCCACGGCACCGTTGCGGAAGAAAATACAGTGCTCGGCCGTCAGGGGCCCCACAATCGGCTCGGGGATATTCAGACTTTTGGGCGGGCGCTCCCGGATCCAGAAGTCACGGCCGCGCTTCCAGCCCATATTCTCCCAGCCCTTCACCACCGGCGGCAGCGTCCGTTCGAGCAGCTGCAGGTAGGTGGCCCCGACAAAACAGCCGTGGCCACGGGGCATCACCTGCACGTTGCGGAACGTACGGGGTGCAATGCGGCCTTCAGACTTTCCGGTACCACGGCCCCAGATGGCATACTCCTCGAAGGCTTCCACGGCCATCGACCGCAGCTGGGGCTTATTGTAGTGCAGCTGGCGGGACTCGGTTTCGGCAGACAGTCCCTTATACTCCCCGATGTGGGCCAGTTCCAGCAGCAGATCCAGATCGCCCTCCAGGAGCGCTGAAATCGCAAGACTATCGGGCAGGTTGGTCGCTGACATCGGTGAATGAATCAAATAGTGCTTCTTCCTTGCGGCGGTCTTCGCTCATGATGTCCCGGATCAGCTTATCCAGCTTTTCGGGCGGAATCTCCTTCGCGCCCAGCTGCACAGGATTATAGTTGAGAATGTTGATAACCGTTTTCTGCTCGCCGGCCTGCGTCGGCTGATCCAGTCCCAGAATCGACACCAGCAGCTTTCTCAGAGCTGCTACCGAACGGAAATCATTGCGGGCTTTGGCCTTCTTAATATCATCCTTCAGCTCACTGACCTGCAGCACCTTCTCGAAATCGACGTTGGTGACCGAAATCGCCCCGTAAAACCGACGGCAGTCGTTGATGTAGTTGTACGCGGTTCGCTGGGAGACCTTCAGGCCGTCGATCTCCGCCTTTTTGATAATCTCCTGCACCAGCTCGGTATCGCGGGCGTAGCGGCCGGTATGGAGCTTATTGTAGATCCACTCCCACCATTTCACCTGGCGCTCCAGATCAGCGGGCAGCGTCACGGTACCCGTGCCGTCTTTCCACCAGCGCTGCACCTGATCGAATTTATCGGCCCATTTCCGGCTTGATTTTTCAAGGTCTGTCATCGCTCGCGGGATTCAAGGTCCAGCAGAATGCGGGCGGCCATCGTCTGGGCCGGTCCGGACCCCTGCTTTGCCTGGGTGAGGATTGTTTTGTGCAGTTCAGCCTTGGTGCGCAGCTTCCCGCGCTGGTAGGCCTTGTAGGTGTCGCTGCTCTCGTAGAGCAGATCATCCAGGAATTCATCGGTATCGACGGCCAGAACGAT
>CBDFHU010000029.1:0-14865 GCA_965247375.1 Arsenicibacter sp. | reverse complement strand
CGATGCAAAAATCACGCAGATCTATGAGGGTACATCTGAAATACAAAAATTAGTGATTGCCAGGGAGCTCATTCGATAAAGGCTTTCTACGGGAAATTAAACTATTTTAATGCTAAGCGCGTATTTTTCTTAAATACGCGCTATTTTTTTTATTATTCGGAAATAATTATACTTGTATTAGTTTTGTACAAATTATTAGTTTTGTGCAAATTTGAAGCACCAAACTAAGGGGGCAAAACTTTCGGGCTATGGAAGACTACAATAAAATAATTGAATCGCTGGGTGTAAAGTACATCAAATCGCGAAACATCCGGATTTTGCAGCCGATTACAATCGTCAACTACTATGATGTTGAAAATACCCTGACTATTCTGTACAACGGTGAGGTATCGTTTGGGGAAGAAAGACAGAAAGTTGAGGTTGGTGATATGCTCTTTATCCCGGGTGGCAAGCACTTAACGGTAACCTATGGCGAAGGCACATCGGTTAAAACCGTGACGAACGAGGAGTTTATGACTCATCGGGAGCTTTATTTCGAAGCAAACCGGCACCCGGAGCGGATTGGGAACCTGCCAAACTCGTTTGCCTACATCTCATTTGAGGCAAAGGTGTTTGATTCGGTTAACTTTTTCAACTCCCTGGATATTCCGCCGTTCATCATTAAGCATGATGAGTCGCTGGCCCGGACAATCAACCAGATTCTGGCTGAGGACATGCTGGATACTGCCGGTAAGGGACGGATTATCAAAATCAAAACGGAAGAGATCGTTATCGAGGTCATCCGCTACATCCTGAAACACCGCCTGTTCGTGGAACAGCTGGTGACCAACAGTACGTATTTCAAAGATCCTCGTCTGATCGACATCTTTGCGTACATCAAGGATAACCTGGGCGGAGACCTTTCTAATAAAGTGCTGGCCAATGTGGCCAACGTATCGGAAGATTATGTCGGACAGTATTTCAAAATGCTGACCGGTATCAATCCGCAGGATTATATCGAATACCAGCGCATGGAAGCTGCCGTCGGATTGTTACGGACAACCAAGAAAAGCATCCGCGCGATTGGAGCCGAGGTGGGTTACAAGGACACGGCGTATTTCTGCCGTCGTTTCAAAATGATGTTCGGTATTCCGGCCGGTAAGATGCGTCGCCGGGAATCGCTCATGAACGTGTAAGCCTTACGAAGATCATTACCTGAACAGAAGCAGCTGCCGGCAACGGGGCTGCTTTTTTCATGCCCCAAATCAGTACGATCCGGCAAACCAACCGCTATTTTTGCAGTATGAGTTTTATTCAGACAGATACGTATCAGGTCCGCAGCTACGAGACCGATGCCAACGGGCGGCTGAGTGTGCCGACGCTCATGAACTGGATGCAGGAATCGGCCAACCGCAACGCCCTGGACTATGGCATCGGTATGGCCGATCTGGCGCATCAGGGCTTTGGCTGGGTGCTGATGCGTTTCCGGCTGCACATCAACCAATATCCTGTCTACAACGACATCGTGACGGTAAAAACCTATCCGACATTTGTGGAGAAGTTTTTCATCTACCGCGATTTTCAGGTGCTGGCTGCCGACGGAACGGTACTGGCTACGGCCAGCAGCGTGTGGTTGACGTTTGCGATGGACAAGCGGACCATGGTGCCCTTGCCGCCCTTCATCCGCGCCGTTGATCCGCCTGCCGGTGTGGTGCCGCAGGAAAAACTGTCGCTGAAACTGGAATCGGTGGCCATGGGCGATTGTGTGACGCAGGAGCAGCCGGTCCGGTTTTACCACCTTGACCAGAATCAGCACACCAACAATGTCTGTTACGTGCAGTGGTTGCTGGAATCAGTCGCACCTGACACCTTGCGGCACCACCGGCTTACCGAACTGGATTTATTTTTCCGCGCCGAAAGCCACTGGCAGGATACCCTCCGGATTGGCGCCCGAAGCCTTGACCTGGCAGCACCGCATAGAGCAGGCCGGTTCGGGAAAAGAACTCCTGATCGCCCGGAGCGTGTGGCAATAGCGGTCGGGGAGTAGTACCTTTGTTTATAAACGCGTAATTCCTGTATCACTTACCAATTTGACGAGTATGAGCACTTCATCAAACAGCATAGAAACCCTCGACGGCGTAATGAACGGCCTGATGAGCCGTTACCGGGAACGGGTTCCCGATGTCAGCGGTATCATTGAGGCGATGATTACAGACGGCGTCATTGCCGCTGCCGGAGAGATTGAAAACGACCATATTGCTTTCCGGACCATGGGCGTGCCGCATCTGGGCATTGCTTCGTTCGAAAAGATATTCCTGCATTACGGCTACCAGAAGCGCGACGAATATAACTTTATCGAAAAAAAACTGACGGCTTACTGGTTCAGTCCGCCGGAACCGCGTTTCCCGCGCATTTTCGTAAGCGAGCTGCGGGTACATGAACTGTCGGAAACAGCGCAGCAGATTATTCACAAATACACGGATCAGGTCACAAGCGATCCCGTCGATGCGCTTGATCTGGACAATGCGGAGGAGGTTGATGCCTTTCTGCATCGTCCGCTGTGGGAAACGCCAACCTTATCTGATTATAAGACGCTGCTGGCCGAAAGCGAGTATGCAGCCTGGGTGATTTATAACCGCTATTACCTGAACCACTTTACCATCAGTGTCCATAACCTGAAAGCCGGGTATAACACCATTGGTGAGTACGTGGCCTTTCTGGAACAACACGGGTTTAAACTAAATACGGCCGGTGGCAAGATCAAAATCAGTCCCGACGGTGATTTGCGGCAGTCGTCGACGGTGGCGAAGATGATTGATGCGGAGTTTGCCGGTGGCGACACCTACCGCATTGCCGGTTCGTATGTCGAATTTGCCGAGCGGCTGGTACTACCGCAGTTCCGGAATTTGTCGCCGGAAGAAGTCACGCGCGCGCACCGGCGCGAAGGCTTCGAGACGGGCAATGCCGATAAGATTTTCGAAAGTACATTTACCTCCCAAACCGGGAAATAACCTTTGCCACCGGCTGCGGTCGGTGGCCTGACCTGACTCAACTTCATGTTTTACGTACCTGCCCAATTGCCCTTTTCCCGGTTGCGTACCGGTTTTGAGGGTGATCTGTATTTTGACAAGTCTCCCGAACATACGGCTCAGCGGATGCTGTATGCGACGGATGCGTCTGTTTATCAGGAAATGCCGGTTGCCGTTGCCCTGCCGAAAACGGTTAGCGACCTCAAACGGCTGGTCACATTTGCCCGCGAGCAACGGGTTGGCCTCATCCCGCGGGCTGCCGGTACCTCGCTGGCCGGACAAGTGGTAGGCAGTGGCATCGTGGTCGATATGTCAAAATACTTCGGGCAGATTCTGGAGGTCAATCAGCAGGAGCGTTGGGTGCGCGTACAGCCGGGCGTAATCCGCGATGATCTGAACGCACATCTGAAACCGTTCGGGTTGTTGTTCGGGCCGGAAACGTCGACGGCGAGCCGTGCCATGGTTGGCGGCATGATCGGCAATAACTCCTGCGGGCTGCACTCCATTGTCTGGGGGACCACCCGGGACCATTTGCTGGAAGTGAAAACCGTGCTCAGCGACGGGGCCGAAGTGACATTCGGGCCGTTGACCCGCGCGGAGTTCGACGCCAAATGCCGTGGTGAGCAGGTGATAAGTCCGCTCGAACAGCGGCTATACCAGCAGTTCCGCGACTGGCTGTCTGACCCTGAACGCCGTCAGGAAATCCGCGCCGGTTATCCGAAACCGACCGTATCTCGCCGGAATACAGGCTACGCTGTGGATGCGCTGCTGCCGTTTTTTGACGCACCGGCTGTTGCGAATGTGCCAGCCACCCGGAACGACGTAAACGCGGATTTGCCATCCGCGCCTGTCTTCAACTTTGCCAGCCTGATTGCCGGTTCGGAGGGAACGTTGTGTTTTGTCACGGAGGCTAAGCTGAATCTGTTGCCGCTGCCGCCGAAGGAAGTGGCCTTAGTATGCGCCCATTTTCTGACTTTACGCCAGTCGCTGGAAGCGAACCTGGTCGCGCTGGATCACCGGTGTATGGCTTCGGAGCTGGTCGATGATTACATTCTGCAACTGACGAAAACCAACATCGAGCAAGCCAAAAACCGTGGCTTTGTAGAAAGCCACTCGCAGGGGGGCGACCCGAAAGCGATTCTGATGGTTGAGTTTTTTGATGATACGCTGGCCGGTGTGCAGGCTAAAGCGGAACAGTTTGTGGCGGCCCTGCGCGAAAAGGGACTTGGGTATGCCTGGCCGGTGTTGTACGGCGAAGAAACCAAAAAGCCGTGGAACCTGCGGAAGGCGGGGCTGAGTATCATGTACAATGTGCCGGGGGATGCCAAGCCGGCCAATGTGATCGAAGACTGTGCCGTTGATCCGGTTGATTTGCCGGATTACATTGACGAACTGGAGCACATGGCCATGGAGCGCCACGGACTCGCACTTGAATATTCGGCCCATGCCGGTGCGGGTGAACTGCACGTACTACCGCTGATTAACCTGAAATCGTCGGAAGGACAGCAGACGTTCCGCGATTTGCTGGCCGATACCGCTGCTCTGGTCAAAAAATACGGCGGCTCGCTATCGGGCGAACACGGTGACGGCCGGTTACGCGGCGAGTTCATTGCCTTTATGCTTGGCGAGGCTAATTACAAACTGTGTCAGGAGATTAAGGCGCTATGGGACGAATCCCGCATTTTCAACCCGAATAAAGTGGTCGATACGCCGCCGATGAACCAGTTTCTGCGCTACGAAGCCGACAAGGTGATTCCGCAGCCCAAAACCGTATTTGATTTCTCGGCTCATGGCGGCCTGCTCGAACTGGCCGAAAAATGCTCCGGTTCGGGCGATTGCCGGAAAACCGAAATTACGGGCGGGACGATGTGCCCGAGCTTTATGGCCACCCGCCGCGAGCGTGATACGACCCGTGCCCGCGCCAACATGCTCCGTCATTTTTATACCGATACCGACTCGCCGGCCGAACATGATTATGAGGCGGTGAAAGAAGTCCTTGACCTTTGTCTGTCGTGCAAGGGATGCAAGGCCGAATGCCCGTCGAGTGTCGACATTGGCCGGATGAAGGCCGAATTTACGCAGCAACATTATCACGAGAAAGGCGTTCCGCTGCGGGCGCGGCTGGTCGGCAACTTCACGCGGCTGATGTCGCTGGCGACTCTGGCGCCGTGGGCCTACAACGCGATTTATGATGCGCCTGCCCTGCGCCGGGTAGCCAACAATCTGGTAGGCTTCCATCCCGAGCGGACCATGCCGCGACTGAGTAAGCAGACACTGCGCGCATGGAGCAAAGGCCGCAAACCGGCTTCGTCTGCCACCAACGGCACCGTACTGTTCTTCTGCGATGAGTTTACGAACTTCAACGATGTAGAGGTTGGTCAGAAGGCCGTTCAGTTGCTGGAGCGGCTTGGGTATGCGGTGCAGATGCCGAAACATGAGGAAAGTGGCCGGACGTATCTGTCCAAAGGCCTGGTCGACGATGCCCGTGAGCTGGCCATCCGCAACGTAACGCTGTTTAAAGATCTTGTAAGCGCCGACCGGCCGCTGATCGGGTTGGAACCGTCGGCCATTCTGACGTTCCGCGACGAATATCCGGATCTGGTGCCCGATGAGCTGAAAGCAGCCGCGCAGCATCTTGCCAAACATACCTACCTGTTTGAGGAGTGGTTTGCGGCTGAGGTGGATGCAAAACGGATTCGCCCCGAAGCCTTCCGGACTGACACACGGCTGATTAAAGTGCACGGGCATTGCCACCAAAAGGCGTTGTCATCGCTGGTGCCGGTGAAAAAGGCGTTGTCGTTGCCGAAAAACTACACGGTGCAACTGATTCCGTCAGGGTGTTGCGGCATGGCGGGGTCGTTCGGGTATGAGAAGGAGCATTATGATTTGTCGATGCAGATCGGCGAGCTGGTCCTGTTCCCGACCGTTCGGCAGCAGCCGGCTGATGTACTGATTGCGGCTCCCGGGACGAGCTGCCGCCACCAGATCAAGGACGGCACCGGCCGTAAAGCGCAGCACCCCGCTGAGATTCTGTTTGAAGCGCTGGTATAGGGGTAGCATTTTTGCCATCCCGACCGGTACGCCGGGTCGGGATGACAAACTAAATAAAGGGGATCTGTATATAGTGACATTCTGTTACAACCCCAGCCGCTGACCTTGTTCGGCCAGGTGGAAGCCGTTTTTTTCGATGAGCTGCCGGGCCGGGCTGCCGGGTTGTAAAGCCGGATTGGTGTGGTTGAGGTGGATAAAGTACACTTTTTGGCGTTCGGTGAGCGGAAGTCTGGCGAGCCGCTCCATCGTTTCCTGCACAAACGGGTGCGGAATCTCCTTCATCGGCCGGCCCGGAATTTCGCCGTCCGCAAAAAAAGTCGCATCAATCAAGACATAGTCGTTGGCTTGGATAACAGCTTCAATCGGTCGTTCCCATTGTTCCCATTTGTCAATATCCGGAATAAATACCGCCTTACGGTTGGGGCCTTCAATCCGGTAGCCGACCGTTTCGGTGTATTCCGCGCGGTGAGGAACCAGCAGGGGCGTGACCCGCAGGCCGGTACTAATCTGTACGGTGCTATCGGCCTTCAGAGGTTGCAGCGCAAGATTTGACAGCTTAAGCAACTGATTCCACGGCCCGAACTGCCGGACAAAGCCCTGCATCTGCGGCATGGCATAGACCTTTACCTGCTGTGCGCCCATAACTTCGCGCCCGAGGTGCATGAGCCCCGAATAATGGCCGATATGCCCGTGTGTGATAAAAATGCCGTCAAGGGGTTTGGTTGCTGGTGCAGGTCCGGTTTGCTGAAGCCGGCGCAGTTGCTCGCGGAAGTCCGGTGTTGCATCAAACAGCCACCGTTTGCCGGATGCCGGTTCAATCAGCCCCAGACAGGACACATAACGGCCGAGGGCGGGGTTGTTCCAGACGGGAGCGCAACAGGCTTTTTCGCAGCCGGCCTGCGGGTAGCCGCCATCATGCGCTACACCCAGAATCAGCAGAAATGGCTGGTCCGTTGATTGGGCCAGTATAGAAATCTGTATTAACAGAAACAGACCGGAGAAAAAGGATTTCATAGGCAAACGTTTAGTAATGCCGGAAGTTAAATAAAAACCGACAGGATTAGGGAATGAACAGGCTGTCCGTACAGATCAGCTGTCAGGATGGGTCGTTGTAAAATCCGGCAATTCCTGAAATCCGGTCAAAAACCTGTCCGAAAAAATTGTAGTTTAGCCGACTTAGTTTCTGATTACTTACCGCATGATTGCCGACAATCCGCAACAACACCTCGTCGAACGTATCCGGGCGATTGACCACCCGGAAGCCATCCGGCGTTTTTTCGGACTGCTGAAAGAACTGATCGACATCGTTAATCTGCCCAACGGCGATCCGCGGCTGGCATTTGTGGTCAGAAAAGATAAAACGGCGATTTCGGCAAACGTTAATTTCTTTCAGGCGCTGCGGTTGCATAAGCCCCGCTACGGCGAAGTGGAATACTGGCTGACCGTCAAACGGGATTGCCGGGAAAAACTGGCCCGGCTCGACATCGCTGAGTTTATTCCGCTAACCGAGAAGTCAGACTATGTTTCGGCCGTTTTCGGGCAAGCCAATGTGCATTTGCTCACCCATCCGGTGCTGCGGAAGTGCTGGGAAGATTGCCTGCTTGAACTGGCCGAAAACAGCAAGCGGGGGCCGCATACGGCGCTGCATAATACGGAAGTTTACAAGGCGGCCGAAGACGAAGCCTACCTGAGCGATTTGCTTCGGCTGGCGGCCGATCCGACACTCGCCGAACGCGGGCTGACCAACGTGGTCGAAGAGGAGGCTGCGGCTTACACGGTGCCGGTATCGCTGCAACCCGATCAACCCCGTAACCTGATTTTATACGGTCCGCCTGGTACCGGAAAGACCTATACAACCCGTCGCGAGCTCAGCAACGAGACCGCCGATTTCGTGACCTTTCATCCGGCATTCAGCTATGAAGAGTTTGTTGAAGGCATCCGGCCGGAGACGATGGGTAGTCAGGTTGTGTACCGCGTCCGGAAAGGGTTGTTTTACCGCGCCTGCCAGCAGGCACTGCAAAAGGCCGGTTATGCCACGATGGCCGATTGCCTGAACGACAGTGCCGGTAACCGTCAGCGCCGGCTGGAGCAGGCACCGCCTCATTTCCTGATCATTGACGAGATTAACCGCGCAAATATTGCCAGTGTGCTCGGTGAACTCATCACCCTGCTCGAAACAAGCAAGCGGCTGGGTCAGCCCGATGAGGTGTGGCTGACGCTCCCGTATTCGCAGGAGCGTTTCGGCGTGCCGGGCAATCTCTATGTGGTTGGTACCATGAATACCGCCGACCGGTCAATTGCCCTGCTCGATCTGGCGCTGCGCCGCCGGTTCAGCTTTCGGGAAGTGCTGCCCAACCCCTGGTTGCTGTCACCCGTCGATGGCATTGACATGACAGCATTACTGCGGGTAATCAACGAACGGATTGAATACCTGTATGACCGCGACCACCAGATCGGCCACGCCTACCTGCTGGGCATCGAAACTGTGGCAGAGCTGTGTGCCGTGTTCCGTGACAGCATTATCCCGTTGCTACAGGAGTATTTTTACGGCGACTGGCGGAAAATTCAGTGTGTACTCGGCGATCACAAGGCATGGGGTAAAGCGCCGGAGCAACGCCTGATCTGGATCAGAAAACAGTATACCCCCAACATGACCCGCGATCTTTTCGGCGAAGACCCCGAAGTGGCCGACGAGGTAGTGACCTACGAAATTAACCCGCATCTGGTCAGCGGTGCTTTTGACGAAATTCCCAAAGAGGCGTTTATCCACATGTACCAGCGGCCATGATGCCAGCAGGGTATGAAGGGGGAGAAGGAGCACGAAGGTTTCAGATTAGTGCAGACTTAAAGAAAACTTCGTGCTGCTTCCGGTCTTTTCGTCTTCGCGGTATGTTTCCTGCTTTCGGGGTAATTATAAATTGTTTCTTTCTACTTTAGCAATAAAGACCCTTATCAGCTTTATGAAAGCACTCGTATTAACAGAATATAACCATTTCGACATACAGGATGTCCCTAAACCTGCGCCTGGCCCGAACGACGTATTGGTACGTGTACAGGCCGTCGGTATTTGCGGGAGCGATGTACATGGTATGGATGGCAGCAGCGGCCGCCGGATTCCGCCAATTATCATGGGCCACGAAGCGTCAGGTATCATTGCCGAAGTCGGGGAGGCGGTCCGGAACTGGTCTGCCGGTGACCGCGTGACGTTCGATTCGACCGTATATGCGCTCGACGACTGGTATAGCCGCCGGGGGCAGTACAACCTGAGCGATGGCCGCGAAGTGGTTGGGGTATCCACACCGGATTTTAAACGCCACGGTGCCTTTGCCGAGTATGTGGTCGTTCCGCAGCATATTCTTTATGCCATTCCGGCCAATGTTTCCTTCACACAAGCTGCCCTGGTCGAACCGGTTGCGGTGGCGCTGCACGCCCTGAGCCTGACCCCGATCCAGATCAACGATTCCGCCGTGGTAGTCGGGGCGGGGATGATCGGCCTGTTTGTGATTCAGGCCCTGAAACTGGCCGGTTGCGGCACCATCATTGCCATTGACCTCGACGACGACCGGCTGGCACTGGCTAAATCGCTGGGTGCGACCTTGACGCTGAATGCTAAGACGGATGATGTGGTGAAGGAAGTACAGGCCAATACCCACGGTCGCGGGGCCGATGTTGCTTTTGAAGTGGTCGGGGCGGGGCCAACCGTCCGGACGGCGATTGAGTGCGTGCGGAAAGGGGCCACGGTTACGCTGGTCGGGAATCTGGCGCCGAACGTTGAGATTCCGTTACAGGCCGTCGTAACCCGTCAGCTGCGGTTGCAGGGCTCATGCGCCATTAACGGCGAGTACGAAGCGGCGCTGGCCCTGATTTCGTCGGGGCGTATGAACGTAGAAGCTATCCTGAGCGCCGAAGTGCCGCTGACCGAAGGACCGGACTGGTTTAAACGGCTTTACCAGAAAGAAAAAGGGCTGATTAAGGTCGTGCTGAAGCCCTGATTTACGTATCGCTTATCTTATAACAACCTGAATAGACTACATGGCCAAACGTACCCAACTCCTGAAGTTGCTGGGCGTCGGATTCGGAATTGCCGTTACCATCGGCGGGACCATCGGCACCGGTATATTGCGCAAACCCGGCACCATTGCCAACGACCTCGGCAGCCCGACGCTGATTATCGCCATCTGGCTGATTGTAGGTGTTTACGCGCTGGTCGGGTCGCTGTCTGTTATTGAACTGGGTACGATGTTGCCTAAAGCAGGCGCATGGTACGTGTACGCACGGCGGGCGTTCGGCGATTATGTAGGATTTGTGATCGGCATCAGCAGCTGGCTGGGGAGTATTTCGGCCATGGCTTTTTCGGCATCGGTGATGAGCGAATACATCGGATTACTGGTTCCGTCGCTGAGTACATCGCTCAAAGCCGTGGCCATTGGTATTCTGGCGGCGTTTGTGGCCTTCCACTGGATAGGCGTCCGGCTGGCCAGTAAGGCGCAGGAAGTCATGAGTTTTCTGAAAGCCATCGGGTTACTGATTCTGGTCGGGGCCTGTTTTTTTTACGCGCCCGAAAAAACACCGGTTACCGCACAGGCCATTGAACCACTGGCCGAAGGCGGCATGTGGGTCGGTATTCTGGCGGCGCTACAGGCCGTATTTTACACCTACGACGGCTGGCATACGGCGGCTTATTTTACCGAAGAAGACGTTAATCCGGATAAAAACCTGCCCAGATCGATGGTGAGCGGTGTGTTGCTGATTATCGGTATTTATGTGCTGGTCAATCTGGCACTGCTTTATGTGTTGCCGCTGGACCAGCTGAAGCAATCGAAATTGCCGGCTGCCGACGCCATTCAACTGATTTACGGGGAGGGCAGCTCGCGGGTGGTGACGTTTCTGCTGATGATTTCGATCATGGGCATTATCAATGCGCAGATCATGTTCAACCCGCGGGTAATTTACGCCATTGCGCGCGACGGCTTGTTTTTCCGGTGGATGACGCCCATAAATGCGGGGGGCACGCCGGGTGTCGCCATGATCTTTACCGCTTCCATGTCGATTCTGATGATTCTGACGAATACTTATGCCAAGCTGTCCGACATTGCCACCTTCTTTTTTGTGATGTGCTACGCGTCGGGCTTTGCCTCGCTGATCCGGCTGCGGCATACCGAACCCGACCTGAAGCGGCCATTCCGGGCGTGGGGCTATCCATTGTCCACCTGGACCTTACTGATTGTCTCCTGCCTGTTTCTGGTCGGGGCGATTATCGGCGATCCGATGGGCAGCGTCTATGCGCTGGGCTTCATTGTCATCAGTTACCCGATCTACCGTCTTATCAAGCGTGCGCCGCAGGTGGAGTGAGAAGGGGGGAGCGGCGGGGTATTACCACTTCAGCTATTTTTAACACATAGCCACATAGAGCACATAAGAGAATTAACTCTTTGTTTTTCTATGTGGCTATGTGGTATTTTTTTATTTCAATACGTTAACTGTAATACCTGATGGATGGGCAGCGTCATGGTACAGGCGGATGGTTGCTTTCTGAAAGTCTTTGGCGTCTGCATCTTTCATCCGGACAAACGTCTGCGGGTTCATATCCACCAGCGGGAACCAGCTGCTCTGGACCTGCACCATCAAGCGGTGGCCTTTCTGAAACGTGTGCAATACATCCGGCAGCGTAAAACTTACCTTACTGGCTTCGCCCGGCGTAAAGGCTTCCGGCTTCTCGAAACTATTCCGGAAACGGCCGCGCATCACTTCGGCCCGGACCAGCCGCTGGTAACCTGCCATTTGCAGCCCCTTCGGATTCGGGTTCGGATTTGGTGTATTGTCCGGCAGTACATCAATGATTTTCACGATGAAGTCGGCGTCTGTACCCGTTGTTGAGGCAAAGAGGTTTGCCATAACCGGGCCGCTCAGCGTCAGGTCTTCCGTCAGCGGGTCGGTCTGGAAGACCAGTACATCCGGCCGGCGGGCCGCAAACCGCTGATCTTCGATCATGTACTGGTTGTTGCGGCGCGGGAAAATACCATCCGTGTACGGAACCGGTTTTTTCGGATCGCTGACGTATTCATCAAATGCGTTGGTCGTTGCCGGTGCCGATGCACTCAGCGTGCCGTTATCGCTGAAATAAAACGTCTGTGCCTGCGCCGCTGCCGGTGGCCATTTGTCAAAAGATTTCCAGTCATTGGTGCCCGTGTTGAACAGCGTTGCCTCGCCCGCATTGAAGGTCCCTTTATCTTTCAGGTAAAAGGCAAAAAACTGGTTCTCCAGATTATCACGGTAATATTTAGCCGTATTCTGCCCGAAACTGAGCGAGCCGAATTCCGACCAGTTGTCGCGTGACCAGGCGCCGTGTGTCCACGGACCCATTACCAGCCGGTTCTGGTTGCCGGAACTTTGCTTCTCAATGGCTTCGTAGGTACGCAGTGCCCCGAACAGATCTTCGGCATCAAACCAGCCACCGACGACCAGCGTTGCCGGTTTAATGTTTTTCAGGTGCGTCCGGATATTGCGTGCTTTCCAGTAATCGTCGTAGGTATCGTGTTCGAGGTATTCGTTCCAGATTTTTCCCTTGTTGTTGTACAGAGTAGCCGCATTGGCGTTTTTGACTGGTCCCAGATTGAGGAAATACTGATAGGCATCCTTTGACTGTGTCGAAAACAGTGGTGCATAGTTTTGTACCGGCCCTGTCCGCGGCGCGTCAAAGTAATTCATAAATGAAAAGTTGTCGAGCAGGAAAAACGCCCCGTTATGCCGTGCGTCGTCGCCCATAAACTCATCGGTGACCGGTGCCTGCGGCGAAACGGCCTTCAGGGCAGGGTGTGCATCCGGTAAGGCTGCTGAGGCATAGAAGCCAGGGTAGGAGATGCCCGTCATACCAACCCGGCCGTTGTTGTCCGGGATGTTTTTCAGCAGCCACTCAATGGTATCGTAGGTATCCGTGCTTTCGTCGACAGGACCCTTAACCGGCGTTGCTGCCTTCCCTTTTTTCGGTTTTGCCGTTTTCAGGTGCGCGTTAGGATCATCATGACCGGGTGTCATTTCCTCGAAGTCACCTTCGCTCATGTAGCGGCCCCGTACATCCTGATAAACGAAAATGTATTTTTCCTGTGACAGGTCACGGCCGGGTCCGGGGCCCGTTCGCGGGTAGTTGCCTTCGCCGTACGGATCAATCGAGTAAGGTGTCCGTTCCATCAGAAACGGGTATTTGTTCGTAGCTCCGGCATCTTTGGGTACATAAATGATGGTATACAGCTTCGTGCCATCGCGCATGACGATCTGCCGGTCGAGCTTGGTGTAGTTCTGCCGCACAAAGGCGGTGTCTGCTGATGTACCTTGTGCTATAGCCGATGCCGAAGCCATGGCTGCCACAATCAGCGTAAGCAGGTGTTTTTTCGTAGAAAGCATGGGTGTTTTAGTATCTTTCGACAAAAATAGCACGCTTTGCCGACCAACGGGCAGGTGAATCGCCGTATTTCGTTTTATGCTGGACTTTCGTTTACAGGTTTTTTACACAGTAGCCCGCCGCCTGAGTTTTACGAAGGCCGCCGCGGAGTTATACATTTCGCAACCGGCTGTAACCAAGCATATTCATGAACTCGAAACGCAGTTCGGGACGGCCCTGTTTGAACGGAAAGGCAATCAGATTTTTCTAACACCGGCCGGGCAGATTGTCCGGCAGCACGCCGAAACCATTGCCGCGACCTACCGGCAGATGGAATTTGATCTCAATGCACTGAAAGATAAAGTAGGCGGCAACCTGCGGCTGGGTGGCAGCAGCACCATTGCCCAGTACCTGCTTCCGCCGATTCTGGCCCGTTTTCACGCCCAGTATGCCGATGTGGCGGTGTCGCTGGCGAGCGGTAACACGCTCCAGATAGAACAGGCGCTGCTGAAAAAAGATATTGAGCTGGGGCTGGTCGAAGGCCGTACGCGCCATAGCGATATACGCTATACGCCGTTTGTGCAGGACGAAATTGTGCTGGTCATGCGGGCGGATCATCCCTTATCGGGCCGCGACGAAATCAGTCTGGCCGAGTTGAAGGCAACCCCGATATTGCTGCGGGAGCGCGGTTCCGGAACGCTGGAAGTTATTGAGTATGCCCTTCGGGGTGTGGATGTCCGGATGAGCGATCTGACAGTGGAAATGTACCTGGGCAATTCGGAGAGTATCAAAACCTATCTGCTGCATTCGCGCTGTATTGCCTTTCTGTCGATTCATGCCCTCGGTGATGAACTGAAAGCCGGTACGTTGCAGGTGGTTGATGTAGCGGGGCTAACGATCCGGCGCGATTTTTACGCCATTCAGCCGCAGGGGGCCCATGAAGGTCTGGCGGAGACGTTTCTGCGGTTTGCCCGCCATCAGTATAACCGCGTATAGCGCTGAAAACGACAGCAGCACGCTGGTTGAACGTGCTGCTGTCTGAAGATCTTAATTTGATTGACGAAGTTTGGCTTCAATCGTTTGCTGGGTGTGCGGTACGGCCCGCAGCCGCTCTTTGGGAATCAGTTTTCCGGTGTCTTTACAAATGCCGTAGGTCTTGTTTTTGATCCGGACCATGGCTGCATCCAGCTGCTGAATGAATTTTTGCAAACGGGCTGCCAGCTGGCTGAGGTTTTCACGCTCACTGGCATCAGCGCCGTCTTCTAACAACTTTGAGTTGCCGGCCGTATTATCAGTACCACTGTCGTTCCGTTTACTCAACGTTTCTTTGATGTAATTCAATTCGTTACGAGTGTCTTCCAACTTCTTGCTAATCAGCTCTTCGAACTCTTTGAGATCGTCGTCTGAATAGCGTTTTTTCTCTTCCTG
>CBDFHU010000028.1:0-56508 GCA_965247375.1 Arsenicibacter sp. | reverse complement strand
AACAGTAGCTGTATTATAGACAACACCCTCTTCCGTAATGCTGGCAGAGAATACCAGCGTTGCCGTTGTACTGGCCGGCAAGACCGGAATCGTCCACTGACTCACCGGATTACCAGGCGAAAACGTACCCGTTGAGACATTGACTGAGCCAGTCTGAATCGCCAGGCCGCTGCTTACCGAATCACGTACGACCACATTGGTTGCATCGCCCGGGCCACCGTTACTGACGACCAGCGTGTACGTAATCAGATCACCGGGGCGCGCGCGGGTAGCGCTCACCAGTTTCGTAATGGCCAGCGATGTCTGCTGATTCACCGATACCGTAACCGAACCGGTTGTTACACACTGCCCGTTGGCACACGAGGCCGAGTATGTAGTAGTCGCCACCGGATTGACAACAATATTCGGCTGACCGGTATACTGACTCCCTGCCGACCAGGTAAGTGTACCACTCTGACAACCGGAAGCGGTCAGGGTTACACTTTGCCCGGCGACAGCGGTCTGCGTCGAAGCTGTGACGATCAGGTTATTACCAATTCCAACAGATACCGGAATGACCAATGTCAGTACCGGCGTACCCAGTACGCTGGCTGTAACCGTCAAGCCTTGGGTTCCGCTTAGTAACCCATCTACGGTAGCCACACCGGCTGCGTTTACGGCACTCACCGTAGCACCGACCGGACCCGCTATAGCCAGTTGCACCAGCGGGTTGGTCAGGCCGAAATTGAGCGGCACCAGCGTTAAGGACAACGTCTGACCTAAACAAATGACGTTATTTAAGGCAATATCTAGCAATGGCGCCACAACGGTCAGGTTAATGATCGTCGTCGGGCTCACACACGTTCCGTTACCGCAGACCAGCGACAGCGCCTGTACACCAATCGCCGAAGTCGATACCGGCACAATGCCCTGCACCGGATTCAGCAGCGTCCCCAGCGTACCGGCCGGACATAAGCCGGTCAGCGATAAGGTACTGCCGACAACGGTCGTCAGGGTGGTTGGCAACGATGGCGGCAGTAAACTGCCAATATTTACCGGAATCGGCAGGGTCAGTACCGGATTTCCCAGCACACTGGCCGTCAGCGTCAGCGTCGACGGACCGGTTGGCAGGCCGTTTACCGTTAAGACTCCGTCCGGACCAAGGGCCGAAATCGTTGCGCCTACCGGACCGGTTACCGCCAGCTGAATCAGCGGATTCGTCAGACCAAAATTCACCGGCAGCAGCGTCAGTGACAGCGGCCCGTTAACGCAGGCAATTGTACTGGTTAATACCTGGACAATCGGCGCCACAATGGACAGATTAACAATGCTGGTCGGGCTCAGGCAGGTACCGTTACCGCAGACCAGTGACAGCGTTTGTACGCCAACGGACGAGGTCGACACCGGAATCACACCTTGCAACGGGTTCAGCAGAGTACCCAGCGTACCGGTTGCGCACAGGCCTGAAAGCGACAGCGGCGTACCGGCCAGCGCCGTCAGGGTTGTTGGCAGCGACGGTGCCAGCGGAACCGGCAGCGCTATCACCGGCAATGGCAGGCTCAGCACCTGTACCCCGGCAATGCTTACGCTTACGGTCAGCGTTGTGGTTCCGGATGTCAGCCCGCTTACCGTTAGGGCACCATCCGGACTGAGTGCCGAAATCGTTGTATTCGCCGGACCGCTTACGCCCACGCTGATCAGCGGGTCAGCCAGACTGAAGTTACCCGGCAGTACGGTCAATGACAGATTCTGACCCACACAGACCAGTCCGCCCTGTAACACCTGAAGCAATGGAGCAACCACACTCAGGTTCAGAATGCTGGTCGGGCTCAGACAGGTACCGTTGCCACAGACAAGCGATAGGGTCTGCACACCAACCGCTGACGTTGACACTGGTATAATGCCCTGTAACGGATTCAGTAACGTACCTAATATACCGGTCGGGCACAGGCCGGTCAGCGACAATGGCGTACCTACCAGGGTAGTCAATGTAGTCGGTAACGACGGCGGTAACAGGTTACCGACGGTTACCGGTACCGGTATGGTCAGCAGCGGTGTACCCAATACACTGGCCGTTACGGTCAGCGTCGACGGGCCGGTTGGCAGGCCATTCACGGTCAGCACGCCGTCCGGGCCGAGGGCCGAAACCGTTGCCCCCACCGGGCCGGTCACCGCCAGTTGGATCAGCGGATTGGTCAGGTCAAAGTTTACAGGCAAAAGCGTCAGGGACAGCGGCTGCCCAAGGCAGATAATGCCCGATGTCAGCGTTTGCAGCAATGGTGCCACCACGCTCAGATTGATAACCGACGTCGGACTCACGCAGGTACCATTGCCGCAGGTCAGTGACAGTGACTGGATACCAACCGCCGTAGTTGATACCGGAATAATGCCTTGCAGCGGATTCAGGAGCGTACCTAACGTACCGGCCGGACACAGGCCCGACAGCGACAATGTGCTGCCGACAACCGTGGTTAAGGTCGTTGGCAATGACGGCGGCAACAGACTGCCCACGTTCACCGGCACCGGCAGATTCAGAACCGGATTGCCCAGTATGCTCACCGTCAGGGTCAGCGTTGACGGACCGGTTGGCAGGCCATTTACGGTTAATACACCATCGGGACCCAGCGCGGAGATGGTCGCTCCCACCGGCCCTGTAACGGCTACCTGAACCAGCGGGTTGGTCAGCCCGAAATTGAGCGGTAATACCGTCAGTGACAAGGGTTGACCCAGACACACCGCATTCGTCAGCGTCTGTACCAGCGGAGCTACAATCGACAGGTTAATGATATTTGTCGGACTGATACAGCCCGAAGCGTTTGTACAGATCAGGGAAAGACTTTGGGTACCAACGGCAGATGTAGCTACCGGAATACTACCCAGGAGCGGTAAGTTTGGCAACCCTAACGTGCTGCCCACTTCGCACAGCCCCGATAACGACAACGGCAACCCGACCAGCCCCGTTACCGTTGTCGGGGTGGCTGGCGCCAATGGCAGCGGCAGACGCACTACCGGCACCGGCAGACTCAGCACCTGATTGCCCAGCACACTCACACTAAGTGTCAGCGTCGTAGTGCCCGAGGTCAGCCCGCTGATGGTCAGCACGCCATCCGGACCAAGAGCCGAGACCGTTGTATTGGCCGGACCACTGACGCCCACGTTGATCAGCGGATTCGCTAAATTGAAGTTGCCCGGCAGCAGCGTCAACGACAAAGCTTCGCCCACGCAGGCCAGCGGTCCCTGTAATACCTGTACCAGCGGCGCAACAATAGACAGATTCAGAATATTGGTCGGGCTGATACAGCCTGAGGCGTTCGTACAGATCAGCGACAGGCTTTGCGTACCAATCGTTGAGGTTGGTACCGGTACACTGCCCAGCAGTGGTAAACCCGGCACACCCAGCGTACTACCCACTTCGCACAGGCCGGAAAGTGATAGCGGCAATCCCACCAACCCCGTTACCGTTGTCGGGGTCGTCGGGGCAAGCGGCAGCGGCAAGCGTACTACCGGCACCGGCAGGCTCAGCACCTGTGTCCCCGCTACGCTCAGGTTCAGCGTCAACGTGGTTGTACCCGAAGTCAGACCACTAATGGTCAGCACGCCGTCCGGACCCAGTGCCGAGATCGTCGTATTGGCCGGACCACTGACGCCGACATCAATCAGCGGGTTGCTTAGGTTGAAGTTACCCGGCAGCAGTGTCAGCGACAAAGCTTCGCCCACGCAGGCCAGCGGGCCTTGTAATACCTGTAACAGCGGCGCAACAATCGATAGGTTCAGGACATTGGCCGGACTGACACACCCTGATGCATTGGTACAGATCAGCGACAGGCTCTGTGTGCCGGCAGCTGATGTCGATACCGGAATACTGCCTAATAACGGCAGGCCCGGAAGCCCCAGCGTACTGCCCACTTCGCACAGGCCGGACAGTGACAACGGCAGACCTACCAGGCTGGTTACCGTTGTCGGGGTGGTCGGCGCCAATGGCAGCGGCAACCGCACAACCGGAACCGGCAGACTTAGAATCTGTGTACCCGCCAGGCTTACACTCACCGTCAGGGTTGTTGTACCCGAGGTCAGCCCGCTGACGGTCAGCACACCGTCCGGACCAAGGGCCGAGATCGTTGTATTGGCCGGACCACTGACGCCCACGTTAATTAATGGATTCGATAAATCAAAGTTACCCGGCAGCAGCGTCAGCGACAAAGCTTCGCCCACGCAGGCCAACGGGCCTTGAACAATCTGCAATACCGGATCAAGAATGGAGAGATTGACAAGGGTGGGTGCACTCAAACAACCGCCATTGTTACAGATAAGGGATAAGGATTGGGTTCCGGCCGTGGTTGTCGGCACCGGAATGACGCCCAGCAGTGGCTGCGTTACCGTTCCTAACACACTCCCGACCGGACACAATCCGGATAACGACAATGTGGAGCCGGTCAGGGCGGTCAACGTCGCGGGCGGGCTCGGGCTGGAAGGGAGTCCGGTAATGTTCAGGGGGACCTGTAATACCAACGGAACTACACTTAACAGGGTTGCAGTAACGGTCAGGTTGTATACTCCTGTTGCAAGGCCACTTCCGGTACTAACACTAATCAGACTATTTCCGCCCCCGACTGTAGCGCTGATACCTGCCGGCCCCGCAACGGAGAGATCAATCAGGTTCAGGTCAAGTACACCGCCTAGTATAGGATTTATTCCCGGCAAAACGGAAATACTAAACGGCTGGCCGGCGCAGAGGGAACCGCTCGCCGGCTGAATACTGATAAGCTGGGCCTTACCGGCGAAAGGTAACAGCATAGCCAGCCAAAGCCAAAGCCATGGCTTTTTCCGTGGAAGTAAACAATAAAGCATAAACGTTATAGTTAGAAAACCTGTCGCAACTCTGCCCTGCTGTGTCCTTTTCTTCAGTACTATGGCTTATCAATTTAAACCGACATCAGAAAAAGATTTTTTATGCCAACAAAACCAAAAATCACTTCTAAGTACTTAATCTGCGACAACAATTAAGCCACTATTCATTTCACGTAACAAATAATTTGATTTCAAATACTCAAATCAATCATTTAGTCACAATTTCACCTTATTAATGGACAAAAGCAGCCACACTTTTTTTCCAAAAAAACGGGGCCGGTACTTACAAAAAGCATACCATTAACCAATGAGATATTTTTCATAAATACCGTTCACCGTTTTTTTTACCGGAAAAGCCTTTTATTTTATCTTCCTGATACGAATTGGCACGCATTCAGGCCCGTCACACGTACAGGTTACCTGAATAGTCACCGTCAGATCCTGATAGCAGCCGCGCTCATTATAAATCCGGACGGTATAGGCCCCCGCTGTGTTTATGGTATCCGCTAAAAGGCCGTTTTCCGGAATACCTTTAGGGGCACCGGCGGTTGTTTCGTTAAACGTACCACCAGCTGAATACCGGTACGTATACGCATTCCGGACACCATCCAGACCACTCAGCTGAATCCGGCCGTCGGCCTGCGCAATAGTACCTCGACAAGTCGGGTTCGCAGCTGTCAGTGAGAACGACGGGATACTGTCCTCGCGGATAACAACCGGACAGCATGAACCGCTGGCACAGGCTCCTCCCTGTTCATCAATCAGCACCGTATATTCACCGGCTGTCGTTGCTGTATAGCTGTTCAGATTGCCATCATACACCAGTGTGCCGTTCCGGAAAAACTTATAGTTCAGGTAACCGGCCGGCGCATTGACCCGGAACGCATAATCACTTCCTTTACAAACAATAAACGGCACCGACACACAAACCTCTGCCGTATCCGTCGGTACAGTTGCCATGTTCCGGATTGAACCGCCCCGAAGGACGCTGGCCGAATATACAACCGTTGCCGTGCCATTAACCGGCAGTGCCGGAAGCGCCCAGGCAAAACCGGAAGCGCTTGTCGTAAACTGCCCTACTGAAGCCGTAATTGATCCGGGAACAATCTGTGCATTTGCCGTTATTGAATCCCGCACGGTTTCACTCAGCGAAGGTCCCGTGCCCAGGTTTTGCAGAACAAGGGTATACGACACCAGCCCGCCAACCTGCGCCTCCGAACGATCCACCAGTTTGCGGATTGTCAGCGCAGGCGTCAGCGGCGCGTAGACTGCGATAGAAACGGTTGTAAACGTGCTACAGCCAGGCACCGTGGTAACTACCGCCGTAAACGTATGGATACCGACCGGCAGGGCTGATGTAGTGACTGTCGGTGAGCTGACTGACGACAGGGTAATTCCCGCCGGTGCTGTCCAGGCATAGCTGTAACTGCCCGCAGGCGTGACACTGGCTGACAGCTCAACCGTACCACCGCTCACGGCTGTCTGACTGCTGGCCTGCGTTGTTACCGCAATTATCGGACAGAATGTCTGGCATTGCGGCGACGCCACCGATTGAATCGCCGTACAGCCCGTGGCTGTTAACAGGCTCAGACTAACCGTACTTCCTGACGTAACATTGCTGAGGGTAAAACTGTTACCGCTCTGAACCAGACTACCGGCAGAGGCCGATACTGTTGCCGAAACCGGGCTTACCGTCCCCAGTATCAGGTAAGATTTGCCGTCAGCCGCACAGGTTGTCGACAAAACAGTAAAGGTCGGATTTGGCACTACCGTTACCGTGCCGACCGCTACCGCCGTGGTGCTCAGGACAACGCAGGTGGCGCTGTAACTCAGAATCGTCGTTGTGGTAATTGTCGGGGAAACTGGTATACTCACCAGAGAAGAAGTCCCCGAAATCCCGTTACCGCTCCAGCTCAGCTGACCCGCGCAACCTGTGGCCGTCAGACTCGCCGTTGCGCCCGCACAGACTGTTGTGTTGCTCACACTCACCACCGCCGGGCTGTAAGTAGTAACCGTCAGACTGCCCGTGCCCGCACAGCCCGGACCGCTCACGCAGCTGGCCGAGTACACCGTCGCGGCCACCGGACTCACCACCACCGTGCTCTGCCCGTCAAAGGCACCGCCCATCGACCAGGTCAGCGTGCCGCTCTCACAACCCGATGCTGTCAGGCTCACGCTGCTGCCCGAGGCCACCGTTGTGTTCGGACTGGCGCTCAGACTCACCACCGGTACCGGCACTACCGTTACCGTGCCGACCGCTACCGCCGTGGTGCTCAGGACAACGCACGTAGCGCTATAACTCAGAATCGTTGTTGTGGTAATTGTCGGGGAAACTGGTATACTCACCAAAGAAGAAGTCCCCGAAATCCCGTTGCCGCTCCAGCTCAGCTGACCCGCACAACCTGTGGCCGTCAGGCTCGCCGTTGCGCCCGCACAGACCGTTGTGTTGGACACACTCACCACCGCCGGCGAATAGGTATCTACTGTCAGGCTCGCCGTGCCCGCGCAGCCCGGACCGCTCACGCAGCTGGCCGAATACACCGTCGTGGCTACCGGAATCACCACCACCGTGCTCTGCCCGTCGAAGGCCCCGCCCATCGACCAGGTCAGTGTGCCGCTCTCACAACCCGATGCCGTCAGGCTCACGCTGCTGCCCGAGGCTACCGTCGTGTTCGGATTGGCGCTCAGGCTCACCACCGGTACCGGCACTACCGTTACTGTGCCCACCGCCACCGCCGTGGAACTGTATAAAACGCAGGTAGCCGTATAGCTCAGTACAGTACCGGTCGTAATCGTCGGCGATACCGGTATGGCTACTACGGGTGTGGCTGCACTAAGGCCCTCCCCTGACCAGCTCAGCTGACCGATACAACCCGTGGCCGTCAGACTTGCCGTTGCGCCCGCACAGACCGTTGTGTTGCTCACGCTCACCACGGCCGGCACGGTACACGATGCCGGAGCCGTAAAGGTATCGCTCACCGGCCCGCACCACAGATCCGAGAACGTGGCAGTAACCGTATAGGTCGCCGCATCGCTGGTCAGCCCCGTAAAGGCAAACGGCACTGACGTGACAGAGGCTGCCGCCGAAACCGTCAGCGATGTCGTTCCCACTGTGATCGTCAGTGTCCCATCGGCCGGCAACCCTTCCGTCAGCAGGGCTCCCTGTAGGGTAAACTGATTCGTAGCACTGTTACAGGCCGCCGGTGTTAAGACCAGCGACAGGGAGCACGGCGGTAAAGGCGCAAACCCAATGTCTATATTATGGTCATTTTCGCCCGAATAACCCGTATGCACGGTAGCCGATACCAGTCCGCCTGTCTGTATCGCGTCATTATCCCGTACGGCTACATTATCCGTCAGAGGCGCATCGGCAAAAGCCCTCCGGAGAATAGCAGTCGTTACTGTCAGACCATACAACGGGCCATATCCGCGGCCGCGGTACTGTGAAGCCGGAATCCGGATCGTATACTGCCGGTCAACCTGAAGCCCCGGACGGTTTGGCCGGAAAATTCCCGCCGTATCAATAACATTCCCCTGGTTAAAATAATACGTTCCGGCGGCATCCGTGGTCTGCGTCCCGACCAGCTGGTTTTCGTCATTGTATAACTCAAGTACTACATTCGGCACCACCTGTTCATCAGCATCCTGAATTCCGTTTTTATTGGCATCAATCCAGACACGGTTGCCGATTTCGAGTGCTTTTTGCCTTACACAACACTTCAATACCGCCAACACCCGAGGCTTTTCCGAACAGGTTATTGCCGTTATTCGGCGGAATCTGGGTCAGCAGCTGAAAGCCGCGGACTTCCTGCCCAGTCGTATTACTCAATACCCGATAGCCGTTCGAATAAATATCCCCGCCCAGAGATTCATTGATCGGGTCAAAGGCCGACATAATGAGCTCGTTGGTCCCCGGTACAATACCGAGTGCACCGTCGGCGGTTTCGGTGTGACTGTCTTTATTAAAGTTATCACCGGTGTAGTACTCATATTCAATCGGGCTGTAGGTGGCATCCAGGTATTGCCCGCCCCCTTTATCGCCGCATTTGCCGAGTTGTTCTAAATCATACACCGGTTTATTGATGGTTCCGGAGTTACAGATACGCAACACATCACCGCCCGCCCGCAGATTAAACCGGCGGTACAGCGTATTGTCGTCGGTCCGTTTTGAGCCCTGCGGATCCGGTCCGTCAAAAATGCCCTGATGTCCGAACCGATCCATGAAGGCAACGACAATCGATCCGTCGTCATCAAACACGATGTCAGACAATAAGGCCTGCGGGCACACCAGTTCCCAGCGGTAGCCTAAGCTCCACACCTCTCCCGGCGATTCATTGTAATTGGTCCAGTCGGCATCGTCGGTCCAGGGTTGCCACTTACCGTGTTCGCGGATAAACTCGCCGCCTGAAATATTGCCCCGCAAGTAATCCAGCGTAAAGTCAATAACCGGCGTCATCACGTGCGTAAGCACGTTCAGCTTATAGATATAGGCATGTAGATCCTGATACTGCTTTGATATGCTGCCGTCGCAAACGGTACCGATGTATACGTCATCGCCCCGGACGCCCAGGCCATAAGGCCGGACAACGCCGCCGTTACAGGCCGGAGCGGGCAGGTCATAGGCCAGCACGTCGGCCGCCGTCGGGAAGGTAGAAGGATTTTTATCGCTGTCGATCCGGATCCGGTACAGCCGGTTTTCGTTCAGACTTACCACAAAAAGGTACTGCCCGTCACTCGACATGTCCATGTCGCCGAAAGAAATTTTTCCTACCGCATCCGACGGATTGCCATTCGCATTAATTAAATCCAGGTAGTAATCACTTTTCATGTGCGGATCATTCCCGGTATTTACCGTCACGGTGCCGCCGTTGATGTGTGCCACCGTCATACCGTTCAGATTCAGCCATTCAAATGAACGGGAACCGGCCGGATCCTTGATATCCGTCGTTACGTAGATTACCCCGGTTCCACCGACACCGAAGGCTGTGTGCCGCCGCATGAACGAAGCCGCATAGAGCCAGCCGGTTTCACGGTCGAAGGCGGTACCCCAGATCGACCCGACGGTTGTTGCGGGTGCATTCGGATGTCCGACCTCATCCGGATCCTTGCCGTTTGCGTTGTAAGGAATGTTGGCGAGCAGGTTATCGCCGAGAGTGGTACCGGAGCCCACCACAAAACACACCACCGAAACCGGCGGCGTTGCTTCGCAGAAATCACCCGGATAGTTAATGGCAAAATTGACGTCGGGCTCAGGACCGTTTACAAACTGAACGCTCGTCCCGTTGTGGCCGATGCCTGGTGCATAGGCGCCCGGAAAAAATTTCTTCAGGGAATCCGGTACTGAAAATTCGATACGTACCGCTTCTCCCGGCGCAGCTGCCGGTGAGAGGTTGTACAACCCGTCGGCGCCGGATATAGCCGTGGCCAGTAATGAGTTGTCGGATTTGAACGATTGGATGACGATTCCTCTTACACCAATATCACTCGCATCAGCCTCTCCGTTGTTATTGAAGTCACGAAATACTTTACCGGACTGCGCCCAAACTGACGAAAATGCCAGTATTGAAACCGTGACAGGTAAGAATATTTTCAGAATTAGTGCATAAAATTTCGCCATACGAGTTGAGTTCATCTCAATTGGATATACCTCACCCGTAGCAAAAAAAATGCCCTAAGTCTCACTCAGAGAGTTTTAATAAACAATATGATACTATAAGTATATTTTAAGAACCTATTTCAGGTCACATCATTAAAGCGTCATGTTATTTTAACTCTTTAGTAAACTTTGTCAAATACCGTGCCATATTTAGTAAACAGCTCGTCCGGAAACAGAAAGGGCTCTCTCTGTATGAGAAAGCCCTTTTTTGCAAATGAATACATGTTGTTATCTACCTGATTTTTGACCGTCTGATCACGACTGGCACACAGATTGCTTCGGGGCATTCGCAGTTTACACTGATGGTAATCGTTTCATCCCTGAAGCAGCCGGTTTCGTTATATACCCTGACGGTATAGGTCTTCGTCTGACTCAGGCCGCTCAGCAGAATGCCATTCGCCGGCACCGGACGGATAGCCGGATCCGTGGCCGTAAAGCTGCTGCCTTCCGAGATGGCATACGTATAGGCGGCAGCCGCTGTTCCGGACCCGAGTCCTGTTATCGCCAGACTACCGTTTGCCTGCGGCTGATTCGCTACGCACGTCGGTGATCCGGCAACCAGCCGGAAGGCCGGAATGCTGTCTTCTTCGATGATCAGCGGACAACACGACAAGGTCGGGCATTTACCCGGGCTGCTCATCCACAATCACGCGGTATTCGCCCGCTTCCGTGGCGGTATAGCTACTCAGCGGCCCGTCGTAAACAACCACTTCCTGCGCTGTCCCGACGCGGCGATACCACTGGTAACGGCTGTAGCCTGCCGGTGCAGACACCTGTACCGCATAGCCGGATCCCTTACAGACGCGGATCGGAATTGATGTACATACGGTATTGGTATCCCCCGGAATCGTAGCAGTGTTGTAGACAACGCCTTCCCCCGTAGCGCTCGCCGAGAACGTCAGCGTAACGGTTGTTGCCGGCGGTAACGAAATCAGCGTCCAGAGGCTGACCGGCAACCCCTGCTGATAAACGCCCTGCGACACGCTGACCGAGCCAGGCACTACGGCGATCCCGCTGCTGATGGAGTCGCGCACAATCACGTTATTGGCCGTTCCGCGACCGGTATTACTCAGCACGACCGTGTACGAGATCACCTCCCCGACGGCAGCCTTTGTTTTGTTGACATATTTCTCAAGCGATAGTTTTGGCAGCAGTTGCACCAGCAGACTGATATTGGTCATTGCCTGGCATTGCGGACCGGTTGTACAGGTTGCTGTATACACCGTGTTGACGGTCGGACTGACCACAATACTGGTAGCCGCTTCACCGGTTGACCAGACAACCGTTCCGCTTTCGCAGCCGGCACTTACCAGCGTCACACTCGTACCCTCCACCGGATTAGTCGCACTGGCCGTTACTGTCAGGGCCGGAATCGGGTATACGATAACGGTACCCGTGGCTACCTCAACAATTGATCCGTTGGTACAGGTGACACTGTATTCCGTATTAATCCGGGGATTGACCACTACCTGCACCGTTGTGGCACCGGTACTCCACTGTAAGCGGGCATCACACCCGATGGCCGACAGGGTTACGCTCTGACCGGCGCAAATGATACCGTTATCGGTAAAAATCATCAGGTTGATCGGGGCCCCGCCCACGGTTACGCTCGCGGTTGTGATACAGTTCGGCTGCGTAATACAGGTTACCGAATAGGTATTGCTGATGGTCGTTGCTTCTACCACGGCAATCCGGGCGGTATTGCCTGGTACACTCCAGATGAATGACCCGTTTTCACAACCGACAGCCGTTAAGGTGACGTTACTGCCCTGGGTTACGGTCAGGCTGGATGCCTGAATGGATACCGACGGCAGCGGCTCAAACGTTGCCGTGGCGATTCCCGTGGTTACCGTAGCGGCGTTTGTACACGTTACGGTATAACTCCGCACCGTACGCGTTGTCAACGTTGCCGACGACGGCACCTGAATCTGCGCAGCAGTGCTGTTTACACCGTTACCGCTCCACTGGAGCTGGCCGTTACAGCCGGCAACCAGGAGGGTGGCCGTTTCGCCGGCGCAGGCTACATCGCTGGTCACAACGAGGCTGGTTGGCGGCAGGGCGGTAATCGTCAGGCTGGCAGATTTCGAACAGTCCGGCAGGTTGGTACAGGTGACCGAATACACATTGGTTGCTGCCATCGGTACTACTACCCGTGTGTTCTGCGCGGTATTGCCGTTAACGCTCCATGTCAGAGACCCGTTCTGGCATCCCTGCACCGTCAGCGTGACGCTGCTCCCCTGCACAACCGTCAGACTGGAAGCCGTCAGGGTCAGGGACGGAACCGGCACCACTGTTACCCGCCCGATTGCCGTGGTTGTATTCGTGACGGTGGTACAGCGTGCGGTATAACTGAACACCGTTGTCGCCGTAAGCGCCGCATTCGTAGTTACGAGTATATTATTTGTATTGCTGGTAAAATTATTCGGCCCTGTCCACATCACCGTCCCCTGGCAACCGGTAGATGTCAGCGAAGCGGCTGCTCCGGCACAAACCGTTTGTGCATTCACACTGATGACGGCCGGAACAGTGCAGCTCGCTGGTGCCGCATAGGTCTGACTCACACTGCCACAGGCGGTGGCAGAGGAGAGTACCGATACGGTATGTATACCGGTGCCCGAATTGAGTCCGGTCAGCGAGAAGGTTGCCGACGATTGTCCAACCGATACCGACACGACCGAGCGTACAGTACCGTCTGTAACCGTCAGGCTACCGGCCGGTGTATTGGTCAGGTTCACGGTTCCCGTAACGGCATAGTGGTTGGTCACCGGATCGCATTGCCCTGGCGTCAGGGTTAACGCCAGCGAGCAGGCACACGTTGCCTGCGGCAGCGTAACCGAAATGACCGTTGAACAGCACGGGCCGTTAAAAATAATGACTTTATAAGCCGTTCCGGTCGTTGCCGAAGGGTTTGACAGACCAGTAAAGGCAGCAGCACCGCTCACAACCGCCGTGTTGGTCGTTGCCGTATAAGCCGGAGGCGTGGTCTGACTGGCCGGATAGAGAGCCACCTTATCGCCGTTGGTAATATCGGTAAGCCGGATGGACGCGTTGCTCAGCGCCGTTATGGCATTACAGGTTGCCGGTGTGACCGACAGCGTGTAAGCAGACGTCAGGCAGACAAAGCCAGCATCAAACGTATGGTTGACCTCGCCCATACTGCCGGTGGTCAGGCTGATGACCGGCGCCGTAACCCCACTCACCGTTCCAATCTGCGCATCCGAGTCGTTCAGATCATTTCCGGTGGCCGACGTACTGTTTGCCGTCGTCAGCTGGTATTTGCCGTTATCCACCGTCAGCGTTGTTCCGCTGAACTGATTACCGGTCCCGAACACCAGTTGATAAGCGGTGTTGGGTTGCACCAGCGTGTAGGAGAAATAGTAGTCACCGGCCGCGTTGGTTGTTGTAGAGGCCACCTGGGTAGTTCCGCGGTAGAGGGTAACGCGTACGTTCGGCAACCCTTTTTCACACGCATCCTGAACGCCATCCTTGTCAGTGTCTACCCAGACGCGGTTACCGATCTGCAGGTACTGAACCGGATCACACGCCATCTCAATATCACCCAGACCGGCAGCCTTCCCGAACGTACCCGGCCGCGGATCGGTGTTAGACTGAGCGGTCTGGTATACCACATAGGCATCATGCACCAGACCGGTTATGTTGCTCATGCGCCGGATACCGCCCGAAAACGGTGTAAACCCATAAGCTGTGTTAACACCCGTCGGGTCCATCGTACCTGTTACAACCTCACTGGAGCCCGGACGTAGCGCCAGTGACCCAAACCCGATTTCGGAATGATACAGACCATCCGCCAGGTCAACTCCTGAGTCATCGTTGTAGAACTCACCAAACCCGGGCCCCTGGTTGTTGCGCGGAGCATAGCCGAGAGCCGGACCGGCCTTGGCCGCATTTTCCAGTACAAACGTACCATTGCGGTAAAAGGCCCGCAGAATATCCCCGCCGATATGACCGTTATACAGGACCGATGTACCGCTGGTGCTGTAGTTGCGGTAGCCGGTCTGCAAACCGGTACGGTCGTTAAAGGCCAGTACCAGCGAACCGTCGATATCAAATTCGATATCACTCAGAATCGGCGTGGGGCGCGTTACGTTGAATAACGGGTTGTAGTCCGATGTAATGTAGAGGTCACTGAATGAGTCAGTCCAGGGATACCAGCCCGTAACGTTACGGTCACCCCCATCCGGAAAGCCTTTTGAATAGGTCAGCGGGAAATCAAACACCGGCTGTGTAGAGAAGGTATTCGTTGTGGGATCGAAGGCAAATACCCCAGCCCGCATGTCTGAACGTGTGCCGGAAGACCCGTCACAGATCGTACCGACATATACCTTGCCTTTGTTATACTTGACTGCCCATGAGCGCTGCTGACCATTGGTACAGCCCAACCCCGGCACCGCGTATGGCCCTCCCTTCAGCGTAATACTGGCGGCATTTAACGTTGTGTTATACGCCGACATATCAAGAGCATACAGCGAGTTATTGCTCAGATTAAGGAAGTACAATGTCTCGCCGTCACTCGACATACTCATTCCCCCGATACCCATTTTTCCGATGGCAGCAAATGCCTGGCCATCATTCGACGGCTGTGTTTTATCCCCGACCAGCCCCCGTGCACTGTTACTGAGAAATACACCCACGCTTACCCCCAGATTGCCGACTTTGATATAACTCAGCGACTGCGGGTTTGACGGGTCTGCCAGGTTCGTAATATAAATGGCATCCAGACCACCTGGTCCCAGGCCGGAATGGCGTTTAATTGTTGCGGCACTAAACAGCCGCTTGGTGTATTTGCTGTACGCCTGCGCCCACGTAGACCCGATCACCGATGCCGGAATCATGAACGTTTTAGTCCCGCCCGTACCTGAGCTGTTATACGGAAACCCGACCAGCACATCCCCTGATGCTGCACTTCCGGCCACGAGCGGGTCACCGCTTACATAACAGGGCGTTATCAGAAGCGGGTTATCCTGGCAGTAGTCCGCCGGATCATTTACCCCGAGATTGACATCGCAACTGGCCGCATCCACAAACTGAACGGTGGTCTTACTGCCTGATCCGTATACGGTAGAGGTATTCAGAAAGGTCTGCGGGATGTTGGTAAATTCGACCCTGACCGGATATACAACCGTACTGCTGATCCTCCACTTGCCAAAGGCATCGGTTGTTGCCTCATAGACCGTATTGTCACAGGCATAAGCTTTGACCGTTATACCGGCCACCCCGTTGGTTTCACCGGTATTGAGTATCCCGTTGCCGTTGTAGTCATTAAACACGGTACCACCCAGCCCGCCGGTCTGACAGACCGTCGGATTACAGGACGCCGGAACAGAATAAGTAGATGTTACAGGAGTTGTGCAGGTTGCATTCAGGAAACGGGCCGAGACCGTTGTACTGGACGGGCCGTTGGCATTGATCTCGAACGCAATCACCTGCGGGGACACAATCGTCTGTGAACCAGCCGGTGTGGCGTTGCCGTTGTCTCCGTAATTGACCGTAATAGCGCCCGGGGTAATAGTCCGGCTCTGTGTACCCGTTGCCACAACAATGTAGCTGTTTGCCGGTGCACTCGTCCAGCTTACCTCAACACTCACCGTGGCCTTACTGCTTCCGGTTACGGAGTAGCAGCCGGATACGGTCACTTTTTTGATCGCGATGGAACACTGTCCGAATGCAGTAAATGTAGTGAATAATAACAGAGCAATACAGAGCGTACCGCCCCGTATAAACGGGGTGTAGAAAAGTCCCATAATTTTTCAAGATGTTTCGATGCCAAAAGTGCCTGTAATACATACAGTAAGGGCAAAAAAAATGCCGCCCATAAACGGAGGCAACAATTTGGCTTTATCCGAAACTTCTGAAGACTAAAACAGAACCAATTTTCAGTCTATGGTCACAAAAACAACTTACCTTTATGACACATAACAATATAGCAAAATTGATGCCATAAAAAACATATGCTTTAGTGAGACATACTGAGTGTCAGGCTTCTGAAATTATTTTATTATTTCGGTAGAAGTGTACATACAGAAAAAGCGCCACGTGTGATGACGCTTTTTTCTGATCTGCTGATTATAAATTATCTGATCCTTGTAACCGTTACCGGTACGCAGGTTGGCGGCGGACATTCGCAGTTCACCGTGATCGTGACGGTAGCATCGGAATAACAACCACTTGCATTACTAATCCGCACGGTATAAGTCTGTGTAGCGCTCAGGTTGCTGATCAGAAGACCACCCGACGGGATTTCGGCCGCAGCACTGGCAGTGCCCTCATCAAACGTACTGCCCGTCGAATAGCGGTACGTATACTGACCGGTATCCGTCAGGCCGCTCAGCGAAATCTGCCCGTCGGCCTGCGGCTGGTTGCCCCGGCAGGTTGATGCTCTGGCCACCAGACTAAACGACGGTATACTTTCTTCTTCAATAATCTGCGGGCAACAGACATCCTGTACACATCCGTTACCGTTTACCCGCACAACGTACGAACCGGCCTGCGTGGCGGTATAACTGCTCGACGGACCTTCATAGACCACCTGATCGGGCTGACCGGCAACCTGACGTACCCACTGGTACTGGCTGTATCCGGCCGGTGCCACCAGACGAATAGCGTAGCTGCTGCCTTTACAAACCTTAAAGGCCACCGATGTACAAACCGTTGAGGTATCACCCGGCACATTCGCTCCGTTATAGATAACCCCTTCGGCCAGCACACTCGCCGAAATGACCAGCGCGGCCGTACCGTTTGCCGGCAGACTGGCCAGCGCCCATATACTGACCGGAACGCCGGGCGTATAGGTCCCCGATGTTACACTCGCCGTGGTCGGCTGGTAGGCGGCGAGGGTGCTGCTGATCGAGTCCCGGACAACCACGTTATTGGCCGTAACCGGACCGGTGTTGGTCAGGAGCAGTGTGTAGCTGATCACATCCCCTACCTGTGCCTTATTGGTACTGACCAGCTTGCGGAGGGTTAACCCGCATTGTTCGCAGACAAAGCCGGCATCAAATGTATGATCTACCCAGCCTTTATTCCCCGTCGTCAGGCTGATGACCGGTGCCACCAGGCTGTTTACGGTCGCAACGGCCGCATCCGAATCGTTCAGGTCGTTGGCAACGCCTGAGGTACTGTTAGCCGTAGTTAGCTGGTATTTGATCTGGCCCAGTGTCAGCGCACCTGCCGAAAACTGTCCCTGAATACCGAACACCAGCTGATACGCCGTATTCGGCAATAAGGTTGTATCGGCGCCCGTGCCTGACCACGTGCCATTACTGAGCCTGCTTTTTGCCGAGAAATAATATTCACCGGCCGCATTGGTTTCGGTTGCAGCGATCAGATTACCGTTTTTATAAAGGCCGACCTTCACACCCGGCAGTACCGCCTCGCACGCATCCTGAACGCCGTCGTGGTTACTGTCAATCCAGACGCGGTTACCCAGTTCCATATACTGTACCTGATCGCAGGCCAGTTCCAGATCGCCCAGACCGGCTGCCTTACCGAATGTACCGTCAGCCACGGCGCCCGGATCGTTAAACGTATCGGGGGTAGCGTATACCACATAGGCATCATTCACCAGACCGGTCGCGTTGTTCATCCGCCGGATACCGGCACCCCAGTTAATGAACGGATACGGGGTATTGATGCCGAGCGGGTCCATCGCGGCAGAAATTACTTCGCCGGAGCCCGGCCGTAGTGCCAGGGCACCCAGACTGTTTTCTGAGTGGTTCAGGCTGTTGCCGAAATCAACCCCTGAATCGTCATTGTAAAACTCACCGAAGCCCGGGCCCTGGTTGTTACCGGCACCATAACCGGTAGCCGGACCTGCCTTGGCATTATTTTCCAGTACATACGTCCCGTTTTTGAAATAGGCCCGCAGGATATCCCCGCCGATAATACCGGTGTAATCGTTGCTGTTGTTGCCATCCAGACCAAAATTCCGGAAGCCAGACTGCAGACCGGTCCGGTCGTTGAAGGCCAGAATAAGTGACCCGTCAATATCAAATTCGATGTCGCTGAAAATCGGCTGCGGATGGTCCAGAAAATAGCTGTTACCCGATGTGTAGGTAACCGAGACCAGATCACTGAAGTTGTCGGTCCAGGGGAACCAGCCGGTAATGTCGGTCGCACTGACGTCCGGATAGCCTTTGGGATAAGTCAGCGGGAAATTAAAGATCGGTACACTATTAAAGGTTTCCGTAGCCGGATCAAACGCAAAAACAGCGGCCGTCAGGTCTGAGCGTGTACCGTCGGCGCCGTCGCAGACACTGCCCACATATACCTGGCCCTTATTGAATTTCACCGCCCATGAACGCTGTCCGCCGTTGACGCAACCCATATCCGGCAGGGCATACGGCCCGCCTTTCAGGCTGATATCGCCCGGATCGCCCGATACATTATAGTTGCTCAGATCAAGGGCATAGAGGGCATTTTCGCGGATGTTCATCAAGTAGAGCGTTTTGCTGTCGGAAGACAGGCTCATCCCGCCGATCCCCACCTTGCCGATAGCGTCAAACGCCTGCTGATCAACCGACGGCGAAGTACGGTCCGGTACGAGGCCACGGGTAATGTTATCGTCAATTGTCCCGACATTGATTCCGAACGAGCTCAGGCTGATGTAGGCCGGAATACCCGGATTGCCCGGGTCCGACAAATCCGTCACGTAGATGGCATCCAGACCGCCAGGGCCAAGACCGGCATGGCGCTTCAGGGTTGCCGCACTGAACAGGTGTTTGGTTACTTTGTTGTAGGTCTGCGCCCAGGTAGTGCCGACGTACTCCCCTTTTATCGAAAACGTTTTAGGCCCGCCTGTCCCCGTGCTGTAATACGGAAACCCGACAATGGCTTCGGCTGTGGCCGAAGAACTGCCCTGCAGCGGATCGCCCATGACATAACACGGGGTAATAATCATCGGGGCACTCTGGCAGTAGTCGAGCGGGTCATTAACGCCGAGACTCACATCGCAGCGGCTGCCGGCAACAAACTGAACCGTTGTCCGGCTGCCGGCTCCGTTGGGTGTTGAGGTGCTCAGATAGGCCGCCGGAATATTCTGAAATTCAACCCGCACGGGGTAGCTGATCCCTGCCTGATTGAGGAACCAGCGGCCGGTAACGTCAGACGTCGCCTGATACTGCGTGCCGTCACAGTCGTAGATACTTACGGTAATCCCGGCTACCCCGTTGGTTTCTCCGGCATCCTGCACGCCGTTGGCATTATAATCATTGAAGACCACGCCCCCGAGGCCACCCGGCACACAGGCTACCGGCACACAAGCCGCCGGAGCTGTAAACGAAGCCGTTGCCGTACAAGCCGCATTTGACCCGAATACTGCCGAGACCGTACCGGTACTGCCGTCGGCATCAATCTCAAAAGCAATGGTCTGGGGCGATACAATCGTCTGGACGCCACTAGGTGGTGTGGTACCGTTATTCCCGTAGTCAACCGTAATAGGTCCGGGGGTGATGGTGCGGCTTTGCGTACCGGTCGTAACAACGATGTAGTCGCCCGCCGGCGGATTAACCCACCCGACATTGATACTGACAGTCGCTTTGCTGGCCCCGCTGACGGAATAGCAACCTGATACTGTTACCTGTCTGATGGTTAAGGCGCACTGGGCTTGTGCAGAGTAGTAGCCGAAGCATAGCAGACAACAAAGCAGGCCGCCTGCCCGAAACAACATCCGGTAAAAATGTACCATAAATTTTCTATGCCAAAAATGCCTGTATATCTGTTGAAAGGGCACAAAAAAAATGCCGTATTCGTGAGGCTGTTCCGAATACGGCATTAAGGTACACTTTTAGTGCATTTTATACACTTTAAGTACCGATGCAACTATAAAAAGTTATTTCCCAATTTACGCTATAAATATCAGCAATTTTCATACCAAAGCGCATACTTAAAGATACCGAATTTGTAATTTATTTCACTTCCCTAAAATGTTAATATATTTTTCAGGCACCTGGTTTCCGGAATGATTCCGGCTTTTGCGATTACTTTTTAGCGTGCGGTGTATAAAAGCCAGCGGCCACCGGAAAATTCCGGTGGCCGCTGGCTTTTGAATGTATACTTCCTTACGGATTTGTCACCCGTGTTTTACGGATCGATATCGGTACACAGACCTGAGGCGGGCAGGCACAGTTCACCGTGAGTGTCACGGTAACATCGCGGAAACAGCCCTGCTGGTTGTATACGCGGACGGTATACGTCTGCGTTGTGTTGAGGTTACTCAGGATTACACCGTTAGCCGGCACCGAAGCCGCAACAGAAGGCAGAGCCGTTCCGGCGTTAAAGGTTGCTCCGGCGGATACCTGATACGTAAACTGCGCCGGATCAGTACCCAGCCCCAGAATAGTCAGGCTGCCGTTGCCTTGTGGTTGTGTATTCACACAGGTCGGCGACTGCGCTGTAACCGTAAACTGCGGAATGCTGTCTTCTTCAATCACAAACGGGCAACACGATAAATCAGGGCACTGGCCTTGTACATCGTTTACCACTACCCGGTATTCACCGGCCTGCGTAACGGTATAGCTGGATAGCGGACCATCGTAAACAATCGTTTCGGCCGATGTCGGGGTAGCGCGGCGGAACCACTGGTAACGGGCGTATCCAACCGGTGCGTTAAGCTGGAAGGCGTACTCTGAGCCCTGGCAGACGCGGATCGGGATGGTTGTACAGGCCGAAGCCGTGCTGCCCGGTACCGATGCCTTGTTATAGACGACGCCTTCGGCCGTTACACTCGCCGAGAAGGTAAAGGTAGCCGTACTGTTGGCTGGTAACGACGGTACCACCCAGACACTCACCGGTGTGCCCGGCGAATAGGTGCCTACTGACGGCACCACCGACGCGGTCAGAATCTCCAGTCCATAACTTACCGAATCCCGAACCTGCACATTAGTGGCTTCACCGGTACCGGTATTGGCCAGCAGAATCGTATACGAGATGATATCGCCCAGACGTGCACGGGATGCGCTCACCAGTTTGGTAACGGTCAAGACAGGCGTTTGCGGCGGCATAACGGTCACGGTTACCGTCGCCACGGACTGGCACTGCGGTCCGGTTGTGCAGGTAGCCGTATAGGTTGTCGTGGCCGTCGGGCTGTCCACAATACTCGTCAGGCCGTTAGCTGCCGGACCGGTTGACCACGCAATCGTGCCGCCTGCGCAGCCCGTTGCCGTAATCGTTACAGGTTGTCCCGGGGTAACAGACGGAGCCGAGGCACTGAGTGAAATGGCCGGGGCTCCCTGAACAAGTACCGTTGCTGAACCCACTACGCTGGTAAGGTCATCCGAACAACTGACAGAGTATACCGTAGTTATCGCCGGGTTCACGACAATGGTTGCTGTCGTCTGCCCCGTACTCCAGAGCAGGTTAGCCGTACAGCCATTGGCGGTCAGCGTTGCCGACTGATTACCGCAGATTACACCGCCCGTTACCAGTACATCCAGCACCGGAGGTACCTGACCGATCTGTACCTGGTCAGTCCCCTGACAGGCCGGTCCGGTTGTACAGGTTACCGAGTAGAGTGTCAGCGCTGAGGATGAGATAACAATCGTCGGGGTTACTTCGCCGGTTGACCACAGCAGCGTGCCGTTCTGGCAACCCGCTACCGACAAGGTCACACTGCTGGTTGTAGTACTGCGCTGTGCCGAGATGGTTATGTCCGGCACCGGCACAACGGTAATGGTACCAACCGCCGTTGTTGTTTCCACATTAGTCACACAGGTAGCCACGTAACTTACTGTTGTCAATACTGTAGTTGTCGCCGATGTCTGCACGGTCAGGACGTTTCCGTTGACCGTACCTGTACCCGGATTACTGAACGTTACCGTATTCGTACAGCCAACCGCCGTCAGACTTGCCGTCTGGCCTGCACACACGGTTGTATTGCTCACCGTAAGTGAGGTTGACGGGATACCTGTCACCGTCACGGAAGCGGTACCGCTACAGTTTGGCTGGTTGGTACAGGTAACTGAATACACGTTGGTTGTACCGGTTACCATCACCTGTGCCGAAGATGACGAAACGCTGCCGGTGATCGTACCCAGTGTACAACCTTGTGTGGTTAAGGTAACCATGCTGCCCTGCACTACCGTCAGGCTCGAAGCTGTCAGGGTCAGGCCCGGGATTGGTATCACCACCACATTACCGGCCGCAGAAACGGCAGTTGCCGCATCTGTACAGGTAGCGGTGTAGCTCAGCACAAATGTATCGGTGATACCCGCCGGTGTATTTACCGTCAGCACCGGTCCGGCAAAATCCACGACGCCGTTACCGTTCCAGGTAACCGTGCCGTTGTTACAGCCCATAGCCATCAGGCTGGCCTGTTGTCCGGCACAAACCGTCGTACTGGTCACAATAAGTGAAGCTGACGGCAAACCGGTCACGGTTACCGAAGCTGTACCGGTACAGTTCGGCTGGTTGGTACAGGTTACCGAGTAGACATTGGTTGTACCGGATACCATCACCTGCGCCGATGAGCTTGAAACACTGCCGGTCAGCGTACCTAATGTACAGCCCTGCGTGGTCAGCGTGACCATGCTGCCCTGCACCACCGTCAGGCTGGAAGCTGTGAGCGTCAGGCTCGGCACCGGAATCACCCGCACGCTGCCGGCAGCTGTTGCAACAGACGATGTGCTTGTGGTACAGGTAACGGTATAGTTTATCGTAGCCGGCGTTGTGATACCTGCTGTTGTATTCACTGTTATGACAGATCCGGTTGTTGACCCGCTGATGTTGGGGCCTGTCCAGGCCAATGTGCCATTGCTGCAGCCTGTTGCCGTTAAGGTAGCCGGCTGACCGGCACAAACTGTAGCGCTGGACGCCGATACGCTGGCAGGCGGCACGGTTGCAATCGTAATTGATGCGGTGCCGGTACAGCCCGGAGCCCGCACGCAGGTAAATGAATACACATTCGATGCGGCCGAAGCGGTTACCGATGCCACACTGGCTGACGAGGCTCCTGATAATGTGCCTCCGCTACAACCGGCAATGGTCAGACTGACAACACTACCCTGCGTAACCGTCTGCGACGGTCCCGCCGTGATGGTCAGCGACGGTATCGGTACAACCGTTACCGTACCGACTGATACGGCCGTTGAGCTGTAAAGAACACAGGTAGCGGTATAGCTAACCACGGTCTGCGCGGTAAGGCTGCCGGATGTGCCGACGGTCACAACAGACGTGTTTGCGCCTCCGGTAACCGACGGGCCTGTCCATTGGATCGTACCTGAACAGCCTCTGGCCGTCAGACTGGCCGGAGAGCCCGCACAGACGGTTGCTGACGTAGCCGTTACCGAGGCCGGTACGGTGCAGGAAGCCGGTGCATTAAAGGTAACGCTGGCAGTTCCGCAAACGGATGCTGACGAGAATACCGTGGCCGTCTGTACGCCTGAGCCGCTGGTCAGACCCGTTAATGTAAACGGCAGTGATGTAGTTGCCGCTGAAACGCTCAGCACGGTTGACGCTGAACCGACACTGACCGTTACGCTGCCGGCGGTAGTATTCGTAAAGTTTACGGTACCGCTCAGGGTATACTGGTTGGTTACCGAACTACAGGCGCCCGGTGTTACTGTCAGCGACAGGTAACAAGGTGCCGTCAGGCCAAAGTCGAAGTTATGTACGGCCCCTCCTTCGCTGCCGGTCGTGAACCGGACACACGGGCGGCCGGTTTCCAGCACCGCATCGTTGTTGCTGATGGTTGTGCCGGAGTTAATGCTGCTGCTTTCGCCGACACGCGGCGATACGCTGGTGAGCGACAAAAAGTTACCGGTTACCACAGTACCGGTACCGAGGCTGCTGATCACAACGGCATAACTGGTATTATACGTCAGGGCAGTTGTCACGGCAGCCGATGTTGAGGTAACGGTCGAACTGCTGGCCGATGAGAAATAGTATTCACCGGCGGCATTGGTGGTTACGGATGCCAGTACCGTTGTTTTGGCGCTGTTATATAACTGAACGACCGCGCCGGCAACCGGTGCCTCGCCCGGATCCTGGATACCATTCTGGTTCTGATCGAACCAGACACGGTTACCGATCTGAATCGGAGCCGGTCCGCACAACAGTTCAACATCGCCGATCCCGTTTGCTTTTCCGTATGAGGTAATATCGTTGTCAGTATAGAGGTAAAAACCGGCCGTCGGGGATGCTGTAGTGAAACTTTCACCGGCTTTTGCCCCCGTCGCATTCACAAGGCGCTTCAGACCGCCGGTATTGAAAATATCGTTGGGGTCCATCGCCGTCATGACAACCTGACCGCTGCCACCCAGCACCGCAAGGCCACCCAGTGAACTCAACTGGTGGTTATTACCCTGCTGGACACGGTCACCCCAATAGAATTTACCGTTGCCGGGGCCTTGTCCCGCAGTTTGTGCCGTTGTATTAGCCGGAATCGTACAGGTGGACCCGTTACTTTCAATCGTCCAGGAATCGGCGGCCGTACATTTACCGGCGCGTAATATCTCTCCGGGAGAGATGGCACTGACAAAGGAAGTGACACCCGTGATCGGGAAATAATTCTGATAACCCATCTGATCGCCGTAACGGTCACGAACGCCAAGGATCATATCCCCGTTTACATCAAACTCAATATCGGTTAGCCAGGGTTGCGGATAACTGGCAATGGTCGGATTAGAACCGGTTAAGCGGTCTGCACGGAAGTTATTTGTCCATGGACGCCAATATTCGGCCCTTGCCTGTGCTGCTGTGGTTGAGGAAAAATCGGCATTAGTCGGCGCTTTCAGATAATTCATCGGAAAACTTAATGCGACGGATGTCGCAGCTGTCGTACCTGTAATAGAATAGGCATAAACAGTCCCCTGCAAGCCATTGGTTGGCCCGTAGGTATCCGCCACGCCATCTGCGTTCGCATCCGGAATAATCACATCTTCCCGCGTACAGACGACGCCTACGTATACTTTTCCGCGGTGGTATTTAACCGCAAACGGCCGGTAGCTGGTACCGGTCGAACAGTTATTCGGAATACTGAAACTCACTGTATCTTTTGTGGCAATATTCAGCTGGTACAACCGGCGGTTAGCCAGGTTAACCACATACAGGTATTGTTCGTCATCGGAAATATCGATATCGCCCAGACCAACTTTGCCCACCAGACTGAATGACTGAATGTCGTAGCTGGCCTCCCCTGCCGAAACGGATAGCGGACCGTGTAAGGTTGTACCGGCACCGGCAACGGTGCTGAAATTAAAAAACGGCGTTGCCGCTGTGGTACCTGACTGCTGGTTAGCCGCCAGGGTGGTTACATATATAGCACCCGGCCCGCCGGCACCATAGCCCACATGACGTTTCTGGAAAGCCGCCGTAAACAGCTGCCGGGTTGTTTTTTTGTACGCCAACCCCCAGACAGATCCGACAGCCAGCGCATTGGCAATTGTATTATGCGACGCACGTGCATCGCCGGTTGTGCTGTAAGGAGCCCCCACAATTACGTCACGACCACCGGCGAGGGCCGTATTGGACAAGGGCGTTGCGGTTGTCGGGGTTCCGGACACAAAGCAGGTCGTGACCACTTCCGGATCCTGAGAGCTACAATAATTCTGCGGATAGTTGATCCCGAAATTGACGCCGGTCACGGAGGTAGCCACCGTCACAAACTGCACGTTTGTCCCGTTGCCGGTTCCCCGGAAACTGCTCAGATCACCTTGCGGCAGATTTGTGAACTCAATCCGGAACTGGCCGGTACCGGTCGTAAGCGTATACGCACCGGTCGTATTCGTCGTCACGGAAACAGGTGAGGTTGCGGTATTACTACTGTATGCAGTGACAACAATCCCCGGAACTCCTACATCCCCTGCCGATACGCCTGTCGCATTCGCAGGAGTCGTTCGAACACCATCGCTGTTGAAATCGCGATAGACCACCCCCGAAATAGTCTGTGCCTGCAGGTCCGGAGCCACATAAACGAGCCCCACCCAAATCAGTAACAGGCTTAACAGTTTTCGTCGATAAACGGGTGAATTAATACTAGTAAAACAATTCTCCATAATGTTTCCCAAGAGAACAAAACCGTAAACATTTTATACATACTTTTAAGGCAATGGTCATGCCAAAGAGATGTTTTTAGGGCTATTTTCTACTTAACTACAACACTATTGCACTTTTGCACCAAAATCCAGTATTCACTACAATTAGTTTACATATTTACAAAAATAAATACTTTATCATTATATTATAAAACAAATACGAACAAAAGGTATGCCAACTGCGGAAACAGGACGTGGTTAAGTAAAAATAAAGCCTTGACCAGACACATCCGATCAAGGCTTCATGTATTTATATTTCAGTACTGCTAAATCCGTGCTTTTGTCTTTTTGATAATGACCGGCACACAGATTTCAGGCGGACAGGCACAGTTTACCGTGATAGTCACCGTTACGTCACGGTAACAACCCAGTTGGTTGTATATCCGGACGGTGTAGGTTTTCGTCGCACTCAGTCCGCTGGAAACGACGCCATCCTGCGGCAGGTTCAGCAGCGCCGGATTCGCTACCGTAAAGCTGCTGCCTTCTGAAACGGCATAGCTGTAATTGCTCAGACTATTGCCAAGTCCCGTTACCGTCAGTGTACCGTTCGGCTGCGGCTGGTTCGATACGCAGGTCGGCGACTTCGCCAGCACCGTAAAGACCGGAATGCTGTCTTCCTCAATGATTGCCGGGCAGCATGACAGATCCGGGCATTTGCCCTGTACATCATTTACTACCACCCGGTATTCGCCGGTCGCCGTCGCCGTATAGCTGCTCAGTGAACCGTCATACACCAGCGTTTCCGATGAAACCGGCGTGGCACGGCGGAACCACTGGTAGCGCACATAGCCCGCCGGGGCCGACAATTCAATGGCGTAGTTGGTGCCTTTGCAGACCTTAATCGGAATCGATGTACAGACACTGGCCGTATCGCCCGGAATCATGGCCTTGTTGTATACCACACCCTCCTCCATGGTGCTGGCCGAGAAGATAATCGTGGCGCTACTGTTGGCCGGCAGCGTCGTAATGTTCCAGATACTGATCGGATCACCCAGGGTAAAGCTGTTGGCAACCGACGTGGTTACCGAGGCCGGCAGGATGTTCAGCCCTGAGCTGATCGAGTCACGGACAATTACGTTATTGGCCGGACCGGTACCGGTATTGGCCACAACAATGGTATAGGTCAGTAATTCACCCATCTGCGCTTTCGACTTATTCACCAGCTTTTCCAGTGACAGAACCGGCGTCAGTGACTGGCCGACACTTACCGTCACGCCGGCAATGCCTATGCAGGACGGACCGGCCGTACACGTTACCGAATAACCCGTTGTTATGGTCGGGCTTACGACGATGCTGGTTTTTCCGTCATCAGCCGCACCCGTTGACCAGGTCAGTGCTGCATTCAGGCAACCTGCTACCGTCAGTGTTGAGGACTGACCCGGTGTAATTGCCGATGGCACGGCACCAACCGTCAGACTTGGTGCTGATGTAATCGATACCTGCGCAACTACTTCAATGACCGACGTACCGTTGGTACAAACGGCGGTATACGACGTTGTCTGCGCCGGATTCACCACGACGCTTGCTGTCGTTTGTCCGTCAACCCCGCTGCCGGTCCAGTTGATCGTACCCAGACAGCCGGTTGATGTCAGCGTCGCGCTTTGACCCGCGCAGATCACCGCATCGTTTACGGTAAATTCATTCGCGCCGGCACTGCCCACCATGATCCGGCCGGTGGCTTTACAGCCCGGTCCGCTCGTACAGGTAACCGTATAAATGCTGCTTACAGCTGCCGGTACAACAATGCTGGTTTTACCGTCATCCGCTGCTCCGGTTGACCAGGTGAGCGTACCGTTTGTACAACCGCGCGCTGTGATGGTTACTGCTGTTGAGCTGGCCACCGACGTCCGGCTCACGGTCAGGCTTACCGGACTCTGGACTGTCACCGTACCAATCACCGAAGTGGCCGGGCCGGTCTGTGTTGTACAGGTCGCCGTATAATTGGTTGTCTGCGTCAGGTTCGGTGTCGCCAGGCTGTTGCCCGTCGTCCCGTTTGACCAGCTGACAGTACCATTATTGCAACCCGTAGCCGTCAGTGTGGCTGACGTATTGTAACAGATGGTCGCTGAGCTAACCGTTAAAGTCGCGGCCTGCTGTGTGTTTACCGTTACGGATGCCGTTGTCTGGCAGCCAGGACCCGTTGTACACGTGGCTGAATACGTCTGGCTGGCAGTTGCCGGCGTTACTGTGATAACGGAACCGCTCTCTCCGGTTGACCAGGTTACCGTACCGGCGCAGCCGACGGCCGAGATATTTACCGGCGTTCCTACCGTTACGTTTGCCGAACTGGCTGATAAACTCAGTACCGGCTGTGGCATGACGGTTGCTGTGCCCACCACTGAGGTGGCCGAGCCTGCCTGCGTCGTACAGGTCGCCGTGTAGTTGGTTGTCTCTGTCAGGTTCGGTGTGATCAGACTGGTACCCGTTGTGCTGTTTGACCACGTTACCGTGCCGTTGGCACAACCTGAAGCTGTCAGTGTAGCCGAACTGCCGTAGCAGACGGTAGCCGATACCACGATCAGGGATGCTGATGGCTGCGTGTTCACCGTTACCGACGCCATGGTCGTACAGCCGGGGCCGGTTGTACACGTAGCCGAATACACATTGGTCGGATTCGCCGGGGTGACGCTGATAACTGTACCGCTCTGCGCTGTTGACCACATGACGTTACCTGAACATCCCGTTGCTGACAGGCTCACCGGAGTCCCTGCCGTAACCAGTGTACTGCTTGCCCGTACGGTCAGGGCCGGGGCCGGTAATACGGTAAATACCGCCGAAGCCAGTGAAATAGTCTGGCAGTTCGGATCCGACGGAACCGGCTTCAGGCAGACATACATTACATACGTTGCCGATGTAGTACCGGTATTTGCAGGAACGGCCGTTGTACTCATCGTGATACAGGCAGTTCCGTTGGTTACGGTCGCCTCAGCCACATGCAGTCCGCCGCTTGCTGTATACGGATTTGAAACAGCCTGCGGGAAGAGGACCAGTTCAACCGTCTGGTTTGTATTTGCCGTTACGCAGACCGGCGGCACGGCTTTCCCCTGACATACGGTTACCGGCGCAATGCTGCCGATAGTCACGCACGAGCAGGAAGCCGGTGCGACATAGGTACGGCTTACCGTCCCACAGGTAGTACCTGATGAAATCACCGTAACGGTATGATTACCGCTTCCTGAATTCAGTCCCGTCAGCGAGAACGCCGCGCTTGTCTGACCGGCGGTAATGCTCACTACTGTTGATTTTGTGCCATCTGTAATGGTCAGGCTGGTGGCCGGGCTGTTACTCAGGCTAACTGTACCGCTCACCGCATACTGGTTGGTTGCTGCAGTACAGTTACCCGGCGTGACGGTCAGTGCCATCTGACATGTTTTTGTTTCGGTCAGACACATGGCATCTACTTTTGCCCACTGATTGGCATCCGTATTTCCGCCCGTTCCGGTACCGGCTGCGCAGACACGGATCAGGTTTGTACCGGCCGGTGCCGCATCCGAAATTAGTGTGTAAGGACCGCCGAAACTATTTGTGCTTAACAGATTTGTGATCGTAAATGCTTTTGGTGTACCAACCAGCGAGGAGCCATTCAGGAACTGTAAGGTCACCGTCTGACCATTCGCCTGATGGACACCGGCGTAGAACGTCAGGGTATAAATTGACCCTACATTCGCAGATACGCTCTGACACATGGATGTGCTTGTGCCGCTGGTGTAGGCAAATGCATAGCCATCGGGTGTGTTGAAGTTAACCGTCGGGTTCATTTCGGCCAGACCACCCGTCCAGGACGGCGGCGGTGTGACGGTAGTCGTTGCAACCGGCGGCGATGGCAGCCCCTGCTCAAAGCTGGCATTCACCAGTAAGTTGCCCGGACAGGCTAAAAGACAACCGCCCGGAGCCGTGTATGTCTTGCTGGTCGTCCCGCAGAGCGTGGCCGATGACGTCACCGTAATGGTATGGAAACCCGTACCGCTCTTAATGCCGGTCAGCGAGAACGGTACAGCCGTTGTACTGGCAGTGGCTGTTACGGTAATGCTCACGGCATTGGTCGCCTGGCTATCGTCTGAGATGACAAGTGTCTGCGCGAGGCCGTTGGTAATCGTCAGTGTTCCGGAGACAGCATATGTATTGGTTGCCGACTGGCAGGTGCCCGGCGTGACGGCCAGTGTCAGAGAACACGGCGGCACGGTAGCAAAAGCCGCGTCGTACGTAAAATTATTTTCACCGGCATCACCCAATACAAAGCGGATAATACCGGCATTGTCGGCATCGGTATCAATGGCATCACCGTTGGCTGTGGTCGCCGAGTTAGCCTTTGTGCTAAGCACCAGGGCACTGGCACTGGTCGGGAAGCAAATTGAGTACGAACCGCCACTGGTCAGATTCAGACCATAGGCAAATCCGGCCGCAGCTGTTCCGGCCGAATTGGTAAAATAATACTCCCCGCTGCTGTTTGTCGTTACGGATACACCGCCGGACGCCAGTCCGGGGCCTTTAAGGGTTACGACAACCCCGGCCAGTGCGGGTTCGCCGGGGTCCTGCATCCCATCATTATCCTGATCATGCCAGACGCGGTTACCGATCATAACCGGTGCCGGATTACACAACAGTTCCAGATCCCCTAACCCGGCGGCTTTACCAAACGACGCCGGACGGTTACCGGTATTACCTGCATCCTGACCAAGTACCTCGTATACCTGATTTACAGTACCCGCCTGATTATCAAAATAACGGGCGCCTGCGGCACGGAATGCATCATTGGGATCAAATGTCGTCGCCGCCACCTGCCCCGAACCGGCCCAGACAGCAAGGCCCCCCAGGACAATTTCCTGGTGGCCGGTTGCACCGCCATTGATATCGCTTACTTTATCATACATATCCTGCCAATAGAACTCACCGTTTCCGGGTGCCTGGCCGGGGGTTTGATTTTTCCCTCCCGAACTGTAGGTAATGGCTGTTGCGCCGTTGGCCGCCGTATGGGTAATTGTAGCATTGCTTTCAAGGGTATAGGTCCCGTTCGCATTCCGTCCGGCCCGCAGGATATCCCCCGCCGAAACCCCTTCGAAAACTGCTGTTGTACCAGCTACCGGTGCATAGTTGGCATTACCGGACTGATGCCCGAAGCGGTCCATCAGCCCGATAATCATTTCTCCGTTTGTATCAAATTCAATATCTGACAGAATCGGCTGCGGGTAGACTGTCTGCGTATAAGAAATATTAATAAAACCGCTGCCAATGTCGCTCCAGGCATCAATCCACGGACGCCATGCCGCGTAGCCTATATCACCGGCTGCTGTGCCTGATTTAGTAGCATACCCACGCGGATAGTTCAGCGGGAATGTCAGTACCTGCGTAAAATTGCTCTGTGCCCCTGCCGGATCATGTACGTAGACATAGCCTTGCAGCGTAGACGCATTGGCCGGTGACGTAATGGTGGTGGACGGTGTCGTATTTTCGCCGGTACAGACCCCGCCGACATACACTTTACCACGGTAGTATTTAACCGCCCACGGCCGGAAAACCCCGCTTACGCAGGTCGGTGCGGTAAGTGTATGCATCGTATAGGATGTCGGCGCGCTGCCGTCCGGACCGAGCGGCAATTCGTATAAATTCCGGTCGAATAAATTGACCACCCACAGGGTTTTGTCATCATCCGAAATATCCATGTCGCCTACCGACATTTTACCGACCAGATCAAAGGCCGCTACATCATAGTTAGGCTCTGTTTTGTCCGGATAAAGATAGTTGGCAGACGGAGTAGACGACGCAGGTGCCGTGGTTGTACGCGGATCCGTTCCGACATTTATACCCAGAGCGGACAGGTTTACAAACTGCGTAACCGTAGTGGATGTGATACTGGCACTGGTTGGTGAGCCTGTCCGGATCTTATAGATCTGACCAGGGCCGCCATCACCGAACCCGGAATGGCGCTTCATAAACGCAGCCGCGTATAACGACTGTGTGTTGCGCTGGTAGGCAAGCCCCCAGGTAGCCCCGACAGCCCCCTTAGCCAGGTAATTATTCCGTGAATCAGGTGTACCGTTATATTTCCAGCCGACAAGCCAGTTGTCGTTGCGGGCAAGGTTGGTCCCGGTCGTAATTTTAGGGTTCCCGTTGGTGTAACACGATGTAATCAGAAACGGATTGCCCTGGCAGTAGTTTCCCGGATAGTTTATGGCAAGGTTTGCGTTGGTTGCCGGTGAGGTAACAAACTGAATGCTCGTACCGGTGCCGCTGCCCTTAAAGCCGTCAAAGTCGCCTTCCTGAAAATTCGTAAACTCCAGGCGATAGGATCCGGCAGCCAGACTTAGGGTATACGTTCCCATAGTAGCCGTATTACTGCTGGTTACGGCCGTTGCGGCCACAGCCCCCGACGTATTGTATGCCGTAACCAGTACACCCGGTACACCTGTTTCGGTATATCCGGCTGTAGACGTTGTTGCTGTCGTTCCGGTCGCTTTTACACCGTCACCGTTAAAGTCACGATAGACCGTACCTGAAACCGTCTGGGCCTGTGTTAATCCGGCTGTGCCCACCAACAGAAGAAGCATGATCAACATGCGTTCCGGCAGCCCGGTACATCGTTTTAACGTGTGTAAACTTTTTCTTCTCATAATTGTCCGCAAAGGAATAAGCAAGTATGCTATCTCCCGGGACAAGAATTAGGCCAATCCAATAACAATGCCGCATATGTTACCGATGTCCGATCTCAGGTTTATGCCTTTATTCAATTACCCGCTAACAAATATGAGTTTTATCACATTTCAACACATAACTTGTATTATTACAGTCTGAATTGGCGGCAGTGCGGTGGCTCATCAAATACTATGCCATACATATCAACAACCGGAAATCTATGCTGTATTACCGGTTAAAGCGGCTGTATCGGGACAGCTATGAAATCCGGTTGGGGTTTTCACTCACAAACGCGCCCCATCCGCCTTTCTTTGTTTGCTTCGTAGAACGCGTTGGCAATGCATTGGCATGGAAATGGTGGCACAGGGCAATGGCCAGGGCATCGGTAGCGTCAAAGAACTCCGGTTCGAGCTGGGTATGCAGCAAGGTAGCCACCATCTGGGCGACCTGTTCCTTACTGGCATTTCCGTTGCCGGTTACCGATTGTTTGATCCGGCGGGGCGCATATTCAACAATCGGAATATTGCGCGACAGGGCCGCCGCCATAACAACCCCCTGCGCACGGCCCAGCTTCAGCATCGCCTGCACGTTTTTACCGAAAAAGGGATCTTCAATTGCCATCTCATCCGGCGCATGTTCGTCGATCAGGCGGATAATGGTTTCGTGCAGTTTCTGAAGCTTCAGCTGATAGGTCGTATATTTGCTGAGTTTAATGACGCCGTACTGCAACATGGTCATGTCATTGCCCCGGATCAAAACCACGCCATAACCGGCTATCTGGGTTCCGGGGTCAACACCAAGAATTATTTTCTCCGGAGATGACGCAGATACGTGTATACTTTTGGCCGATTCACTCATGTTGGCTGGTTTCTTTTATGCAAAGTAACGATTTCCGGGCCGATTCTGTGCTGTTCCGGGCAAATATCGGTGGCAGTATCCCGGCCTTAACTGCCTGCTGCTACCGGCCAATGATTCTGAAAACTGCTTTATGATCAGTATCCTCCTCCTGTTCTCCGGTCTGTATGCCGTCTTCACAATCGCGCTATGGCTCACCTGGTTACGTATACCCTCAGGCATATACGCCGGTCAGCCACCCCCCCCCCCTGCCCCGGCTCTCGGTGGTTATTCCGGTACGTAATGAAGCGTCCGGCATTGCGGAACTGCTGAACGACCTCGACCGGCAGACCTACCGGCATTTTGACGTGATTATCGCCGACGATGCCTCTACTGACCAGACCGCTGCCATTGTACAGGCGTTCATCCCGAAGGTATCTTTTCCGCTGATCCTGCTGCCGTTACAGGAAACCGGCGCGGCGTCTCCTAAAAAGCGGGCCATTACCCAGAGCATCCGCCAGGCAACGGGCGATCTTATTGTGACTACCGACGGCGACTGCCGCGTTGGTCCCCGCTGGCTGGAAAGCCTGGCAGCCTTTTACCGGCAGACCGGTGCCAGACTCATCAGCGGGCCGGTTTCCTTTCTGCCCCCGGCCGGTTCATTTGCCGGGCGACTGTTTACCGCCCTGCAAACCGTCGAATTTGCGAGCCTGATCGGGTCAGGAGCCACGACGCTGCACGCCGGTGTACCGACGATGTGTAACGGGGCAAACCTTTGCTATGAAAAAGCCGTTTTTTACGAAGTAGACGGTTTTGCGGGTGTTGACCATCTGGCCTCAGGCGATGATGAGTTTCTGATGCACAAAATTGCCGGGAAGTATCCGTCGGGGGTTCGTTTTCTGAAAAACACGGATGCCATTGTCTTAACGGGCGCCCATCAGTCACTCACCGCATTCTATAATCAGCGGCGGCGGTGGGCCAGTAAATGGCAGGCGTACCAAAGCCGCTGGCCCTCTGTTCTGGCGTTTTTTATTTTTCTGAGTAACCTGATGCCGCTTACCGGCCTGGTATGCTGGCTGGCCGGCATAATTACCTGGAAATGGCTGGAGATAAGCCTGTTGCTAAAGGTTTTACCAGAGTTTTTGTTCTTACGGCAAATTCTTCTTTTTTTACAAAAAAAATCACTGATCCCCGCCATCTTTTTAACGGCGCTGGTTTACCCGTTTTACGTTGTTTTTTTCGGATTAGCCGCCCAGGGCAAAGGATACCAGTGGAAAGGAAGAAAACTTAACTGAAGCCTGATGGACGTACCGGCCTTTGTACCGGCTACCTTACCGTTTCCGGCAGGCCTCACAGACTGCGAACTACCTTGTCATTCTTTTTGCACAAATCCAATTGTCTGCTCCGGAGCATCTATCCGGACTTCTGGTGGAAATCCGATGATTCAGAGCGGATTATTTACCTGACATTTGATGATGGCCCCATACCTGAGGTCACGGAATTTGTACTGGAACAGCTTGACCGGTACGCAGCCCAGGCAACCTTTTTCTGTATCGGGGATAATGTGCGGAAGCACCGGGATATTTTCTATAAGGTGATCGAAGCCGGTCACCACATCGGCAATCATACATTTAACCATCTCAACGGATGGAAGAATGAAGACGTGACCTATCTTGAAAATATACAACGCTGCCAGCAGGAAATCGGCTTTGACACCCCGTTTTTCCGTCCGCCCTATGGCCGCATCAAAAAAAGCCAGGCGGCTCAACTGCTTGATCAATACGCCGTTGTGATGTGGGATGTGCTGTCCGGTGATTTTGATCAGTCGATGACCCCGCAAACCTGCTTACAGAAAACAATCCGGTATACCGAATCCGGTTCTATCGTCGTGTTTCACGACAGTTGGAAAGCCTGGCCCAATATGCGGTATGCGCTTCCACGTATGCTGTCGCACTTCAGCGAGCGCGGTTACCGGTTTCAGGCCCTGCCCCAGCCGGTCTATGCCTGATCTGCCTGCCCGTATCGGCTGTTGAATCGTCAGAGCTTTCTTCTTGCGGATAAGTTTTTAAACATCTGCCATAACGTTGCTGGTTATAGAGGTAAGTACCGCATTCTTAACCGGCAACGTTATGAAAAAAGAAATTTACCGAAGCGCCTGTGGCCTGCCGGCCCCCTGCTTCTCCGTCTGTCATCCCCAAACCTGCTAAGCCATGATAATCGTACGGTCATTGCACCGGCTGATTATTTCGGTGCAGTATTTTATTATTTATGCGTGGGCGGTGCTGCGTCATCTGCTGCCCCACGTACTACTGCTGCTGCTCGCCTACGTGCTGCTGTCGGGTGGCCCGCAGGTACAGGATGTATTTCGCTCGCTCAACGCGGGCGCTCCCAACCTGCTGACGAATATTCCGTTTCTGGCCATGACCGGCTTTACCATTGCCTGGGGCGTCAGCCTCTGGTTTTGCGGCCGGCTGCTGCTGTCCCTGGCCGATGTACGGGGCCCGAAACTTCTGGATACCTTTCACCGTTTTCCACGGCATGAATCCCGTCGTGAACGCGAGCGCCTGAGCGATTTTATAGCGCAGATTCCGGCCATTCTCGGCCTGCTGCCGCCGCTGCTGATCAGTCTTGCCTTTGCCGGTACCGAAAACCGGAAGCTGTTTTATGTACTGTGGTTCTATGGCCTGACTATCGGTCTCGGACTCTGGTTTACGTATCACCGGCAACTGCTCCGGAAGGTGTTGCCTGACATCCGTTTTGATCCCTTTCTGTATAAACCGGACCGCCGCCACTGGCGCGATATCTGGCGGCTTTCTGATACGTATTCACGGATCTGCTACATCCTGCTTATCGTCAATTTTGCCCTTTGGCTGGCCCTGATCTTCGTTCCGGACCAATGGCCGGTCATCTGGCAGGCCGGTCCGGTCGGTATTTTGCTGATTGCCTTTACCTGGCTTACGCCGCTGGTCAGTTACCTGACCTATCTCAATCGGCCAACTCGCCCCGTACTGGTGCTGCTAACCTGCTGGATTGTACTTTGCAGCTACTTTAACGACCACACGCTGTTGCGGTTTACCGAGGCCGCGCGAAGCGGACCAGCGGTTCGGCAATCGACGCTGATTCATCCGGCGGCGAGTGGGGCAAACCGGTCCCTGGCCGCACTCGCCGACACGCTGTCGGGTTCGGCGGCCGGGCTTGCCCGGCCAGGGATCCACCGGCACCTCAGGCAATGGATCGCTCACCGCAGAAACTGGCCAACCGACACCATGCCCGTTTTTATTGTTGCGACAGAAGGCGGGGGTATCCGAAGCCTGAACTGGACAACGGGAGTTATCCAGCAGCTTGATTCAATAATTCCCGGCTTTTATAAGCAGCTTTTTGCCATCAGCGGGGTGTCGGGCGGGGGCGTCGGAGCAGCATTCATGACTACGTTCCGCCGCGATGTGGCCACCGTAACGCCCGCCAACCAGCGGCAGTTCCGGCAAGCCACCAACGATGATTTTCTGTCGCCGGTTATGGGGGCGCTGCTTTTTCATGAAACGTTGCAGAAAGTACTGCCTTTTCCCGTGCGGCAGTTCAACCGCAGTAACTGGCTGGAAGACGCCTGGAGTGCATCCTACTACCGTCACCTACAGCTCCATTCGCTGGACAAGCCGTTTTTATCGCTCTGGTCGGCGGCTGATTCGCTCGACCATCCGAGTCTGTTCCTGAATGCAGTCATTACCGAAAGCGGCCAGAAAGGGATTCTGAGCAACCTCCAGCTGGACTCACAGTACTTCCGCGATGTAGTTGATATTTATGGCATTACCCGCCGTGATATTCCGGTCAAAACCGCCGCCTCACTGACCGCCCGCTTTCCCTGGCTGTCGTCGGGCGGATTGATTACCTATCCCGACGGCCGGCCGTTCGGCCACGTTGTCGACGGTGGCTATTGGGATAATACGGGGCTGGAAACGGCCCTGTCGATTCTGACAGCCATAACGCCCGACATCCGTCAGTTCAACAACACCCCCGAACGGCCGTTTACGATTCAGCCGGTGGTGCTCTATCTTAAAAATACGCTACTGGATGATGAATGCGATGTTTCGGATTCGTATTTCGACTGGCTTATTCCGATAGTAGCCTCCATGAATGCGAACCAGCGCAAATCGGGTACCGTCTCTAACCTCACCGAAAACCTGCTGCAGAACTATCAGCCACGGGTTCCCTATCATATTATCCAGCTCGACCGGAAAACCGGTGTTCCTTTACCCCTGGGCTGGTATCTGTCCGAAGATGCAAAACATGATCTGTGGCGCAAAGTGAATGCCTTTGCCGGGACGCACAAAGATGTCATAAAAACAGTACAACATTTCTTCAATAACAGATCCAGGACAAAATATTAAAAAAGAATGTTTATTTTCGGAGCGTTTTACCTGGCCTTTTCTGAACCGTGCGCTCTACCAACCTCCTTTTTCCCGTTTTCTGGGCCATAACCGGCATTGAAATCAGTGGAGACCTGCTTGATATTGCGTGGATGCATTTCGGCTTTAAGCCGCTCATCATGATCTCGCTGCTGGCTTTTGTGTGGCAACACGGCCCGCTGCTGACTATGTTTGCCAGTCTGCGCTGGCTGCTGGCAGGGATGGTCTTTGCCCTGGGCGGCGATATTTTTCTGATGATTCCGGAAAGAGATCTGTTTGTACTGGGTTTGGCATCCTTTTTGGTAATGCAATTGTGTTATATTGTTGCCTTTTTCCGGTCGGCCCGCGAAAACGGCCATCCTATTACTGGTTTGAAATGGCTGAGTCATGCCCTGCCCTTTGTTATCTACAGCGGTGCATTTGTCTTTTACCTGCGTACCTCGTTTGAGACAAACACGGCGCTTCAGCCCCTCTGGACACCGGTAGTATTGTATGTGGTCTGCATCAGCAGCATGGGTGTTTCGGCAACGGCCCGCTTCGGTGCAGTATTGTCAGGCAGTTTCCGGCGTGTGACCCTTGGAGCCACATTATTCATGATCTCCGATTCGGTTATTGCGCTGAACAAGTTTGTCGGCCGCGTTCCGTTTGCGCCCCTGCTGATTATGGTTACCTATGCAGCCGCCCAGTACCTGATCGTAATCGGTATGCTGCGGGAACATCAGCTGACAGACGAACGAATCCGGAAGCGAAATGACAGCCTTTTGACCCCTTGATTTTACGCTCATTATTCAGGATGAAAACGTTTCTTTCTCTGCTTCTTGTTTGCCTGACGACACTGGTTTCCGCCCAGAAAATCATTAAAAAAGTGTCGGATCCGACGACCGTTACCATAAAGGCGGTTGATGAAAAAACGCAGCAGGAACTGAGTGCTCAGTACTCGGTGCAGGCGGTTCTGGGGAAGAAAAAGTTTCAGGGTGTCAGTAAACCGGGAAATTCCTTTTCTCTGATTCTGACGAAAAGCGATACACTTGTTGTCACGACACGGGTAAAGGGCTATTACGAAACCGAAGAAACCCTGCTGATTGCCTGTGATACCTGCGGGCTCTACGAACATATTGCCCTGATGGAAAAACAGGATTCCGTGTTCACCAATCTACAGGTCAATCAGGCTATCCGGCTCGATAATGTGTATTTCGATCAGAGCAGCTATATTCTGCGCCCCGAATCATATAGTCAGCTCAACAAGCTCCTGAAAACCCTGCAGGGTAACCCTAAGCTCGTCATTGAAATTGCCGGGCATACCGACAACGTCGGCGACCGGCAGCTGAACCGGCTGCTGTCGCAAAACCGCGCCAAAGTAATTGCCAACTATCTGGCTAACAACGGCATCCGCGACGAACGGCTGCAACACAAAGGCTACGGCGATGCCAAACCGGTTGCTCCCAATGACTCCGAAGAAAACAAGCGCCTGAACCGGCGGGTTGAATTTGTTGTCCTGAAGATGTAACAAACAGCGATTTACCTGTGTATCCTCACGCTCCGGCCTGACACCGGTCATGCCCTGAAGCGGGTATGACACCTACCTTTACACCTGTTGGTCAACCGGTTGTACGCTGGCCAACAGACTTCAACAAAATGTGTAAAGGCCATGAAAAAAATTCTGCTGTTGACCGATTTCTCAGACGCCTCTAAAAAAGCAATCTATTTTGCTCAGGTGTTGTTCGACCATACGCCGGCTGAGTTCCGGATCGTAAATACCTATCCGCCGCTGATCGATCTGAACTATGGTACCGCCGCCATGCTGGAAGCCGAAGAAGAAGCGTCCCGACTTCAGCTTACTAATCTGCTTGCCGACTTAACCAGCCAGCCAACACCGGCTTACCATTCCTACAAGACGACTGCCTGTATCGGCGAGCCGGTAAGTACTGCCGAACGCTTACTAAGCCAGGAGGCTTTCGACTTTGTTCTGGTCGGAGCCAGTGGCAGGCACTCCAGTCAGCTGTTGGGCAGCACCGCAACCGGTATGATCCGCAGTTGCCCGACAAATGTGCTTATTGTACCGGCCACTACACAGATCAGGCCATTTCAGGAGATCGTACTGGCAGTTAACGTTACGTCGCTCAATGATATGGATACCCTGCTGCCGTTGAAAGAGATTCTGACCGACAAAGGCGCGAAACTGACCATCCTGACCATTACCAACAAAAAAAATAAATTAACCGCCACCGAAATCGACCAGCAACGGAACCGTATTGCCAATTACCTGCAATCGGAAAGAGTTGAAGCCTACGTAATCCATGATGACAACGTTAACCATGGGATCAATGACTATCTGGATACACACCATGTTGATCTGCTGGTGACTATTCCGCACCAAAAATCGCTGCCGGATGTTATCCTGAATACGAGTGTAACCCGTAAACTTGCATTTAAACCGCACGTTCCGGTACTGACGCTATATGAGCCGGACATACAATCTGAATATCCCGGCGATGAAGAGGTTTCGGTGATCGGCTTGCTGCCGTACTAAACCCCTCCGGCGAACGTTAAGGTAGCGGAAATGCCTTGTAAACAACAATTCATGGAACGTTATTTCGTCCGCCCGGACTCTATTGTAAGACAGATTTGGGGTGATGCCGATGTTGTCTTACTGATTTTTGCCGGTTCAGCGGCTGAGTTTGCGCTGAACCGGGCTGTCGACTGGCTTTTTTTCACCGGTCGCCTGCCGGCTGACCCGATTGGCAGGCTTTTCTCAACCGTTCACTATGCACAGGCGATTGTGTTTGCCGATGCGGCTCAGGCACGCCACACCGTTTCGCGCATGAGTGCCATTCATGCCGGTGTTGAAAACAAACGCGGCTATGCGATTCCTGACTGGGCTTACCGGGATGTACTCTATATGCTGATCGATTACTCGGAACGGGCTTTCCAACTGCTGCACCGTCCGCTGACACCGGCTGAGCAGGAGGATATTTTCTACACGTTTTATCAGGTTGGTAAAGGGATGAACATTCCGGATCTACCAGCCTGTTATGCGGATTGGGTTGCTGACCGCCAAAAGCACCTGCAACAGGATCTGGAACACTCGTCCTATACCGATCAGCTGTTCAGCCGGTACCGGGAAAAGCTCGGCGACTGGCGGTATCAGCTGCTCCGGCAGGCCCAGGCGTTGCTGGTTCCGCAACGGGTTCATACACTTCTGGACTTACCGCAAAAGCCTTTGTTAAGTTATACCATCGGGCTGTACGGTATCCTGAACGGATTGGGTCTGCGGAAGTGGGTACAACGAACTCTGCTGCCAGCGGAGTATCTAACTCAAATTCAGGCACTCGATAAATTCAGCTGATCCTGACGGCCGTTTTTCGCTACTTTTGCAGCGTACCTACCACGCTTGCTGTATGGCAAAAAATCTGATCCGCTTCGACTGGGCCATGAAACGACTCCTGCGCCAGAAATCGAATTTCGGCATTTTAGAAGGTTTCCTCTCAGAGCTGCTGCGCGAAGACATAAAAATTGAGCAGATCCTCGAAAGCGAAAGCAATCAGGATATGGCCCGCCTGAAATTCAACCGCGTTGATATGCTGGCCGTCAATTCGAAAGGCCAGCTCATTATTATTGAACTACAGGCAGACAGCGAAAAGGACTACTTTTTCCGGATGCTGTTTGCGACATCAAAAGCAGTAGTTGAGCACTTTAATCTGGGTGAAGAGTACCATCAGATTAAGAAAGTGTATTCGATCAACATTATTTACTTTAACCTCGGGCAGGGCGACGACTATGTGTATCACGGAAAAACCGAGTTTAAAGGGTTACATACCGGAGATACGCTTGGTTTATCTACACAGCAGCAGAAAAGCTTCTCAATCCAGAATGTTTACGACATTTATCCTGAATACTATATTCTGAAAGTCAATCATTTCAATGATCTGGCTAAAGACACGCTGGATGAGTGGATTTACTATCTGAAAAACAACAAGGTGAAACCAGGGTCAAGTGCGAAAGGCCTATCACTAGTTCAGGCAAAGCTTGAATTTGATAACCTGAGTCGTCAGGATCGTATTGACTACATTAAGGCAATCGAAAATCAGGTTATTGAGCGCGATGTCTGGAAGACAAACATCGAGGATGCCGAAGAAAAAGGGCTGGCACGGGGACTGCAACAAGGCATTGAACAGGGACTGCAACAGGGACTGCAACAGGGAATCGAGCAAGGCTTGCAGCAAGGTATTGAAAAAGGCAAGGCCTTAGCCATCCGCCAGAGCATTATCCGCGCCTTACAGCGTGGAAAACTCACCACCGGTGAAATTGCCGAAGATTTTGGGGTAATGGAAGAACTGGTAATTCAGATACAGCAGGAAGAAGGTCTTTAAAAAACGGCGCCCGGTAACTATGTACCGGGCGCCGTCATAAATCAGCCTTTATAAAAAAGCCACTTCGACATTTCTTTAAATGTTGGCTTTTTGCCGTACATCAGGATCCCAACCCGGTAAATGCGGGATGCCAGCCAGATCGTTCCGATAAAGCCCAGTACAAGCAATCCCATCGACAGCCCTAACTCCCAGGCCGGTACACCTAACGGTATCCGGACCATCATGACAATCGGAGAGGTAAACGGTATCATAGACGCCCAGAAAGCAAGGCTACCGTCCGGATCACGCAATACAAACTGGGCAACACCAAACGCAAAAATAATCGGTAACATAATCGGGAAAACAAACTGCTGCGTGTCCGCTTCGTTATCTACCGCCGCACCGATCGCTCCGAATAACGCGCTATACAGCAGATAGCCCCCCAGATAATAGAACAGGAAACAACCTATAATCAATGGCAGATTCAACGTACTGACGGCCTTCATCACCTTTGCCGCAGGACCTTCTGCCTTAACTACGGTTGTCTTTTTGTTACCATCAGCAGACTGCGTTACCTGTGCCTGCACATTTCCTGCCATTTCAGCCCGCTTCTCCATAATACCCGGCGCAACCGTAAAAAGCCCGACGGTTAAGAGAATCCAGAGCAGAAACTGCGTCAGGCCAACCATCGCAACACCCAGAATTTTTCCCAGCATCAGCTGAAAAGGTTTTATCGAAGAAATAATCACCTCAACAATCCGGCTTGTTTTTTCTTCGGTAATACTGCGCATAACCTGTGTACCATAAATCATCATGGTAATGTATAATACAAAGGCACAAATCCCCCCGACAGCCGTAGCGGCACCGGTACTGCTTTCCTTTTCGCCTTCTTCATTGAGACTGATCGTATCTGAGTCAACGTTTACTTTTGCCTCTTCCAGCACTTTACGCGTGATGCCTGCCTGCGTCAGTTTTATATTCTCAATTTCGCGCTCAACCGCTTTTTCGATCTCATTCTTAATTTCATAGCTTACTCCTTTTTCGGCATATAGCTGAATGCCTTCAGGATGGGCCATAATATCAGCCGGAATATAGGCGAGCACATCGTAGTCACTCTTGAGGAAGTTTTTCTTGGCATCGGCAAAAGCAACCTCAGGGTAGGAAAACTTGTACGTATCTGTTGACTGAATTTTGCCTTTAAACATACCACTGGCGTCAATCACTTCGATTTTTTTCTCATCAACCGAACTGACCGCCAGGTAAATCATCATTGCGTAAAAACCAAAAGAGAGCAATGGTGCCAGAATGGTCATGATGATAAATGACTTTTTCCGGACCCGGACCAGGTATTCACGTTTGAGGACTAAGAAAATTGTATGCATGTCGTAGCAGGGTTAAGTGGTTGGAACTTCGCCGACGGCTTTAATGAAAATCTCATTCATACTCGGGATATTCTCACCGAAAGACCGGATTGTTACCTTATCGAGTAATACCCGGATCAGGTCATTTACGCTTGCCCCGACCGGGATCCGGATGTTTGTCCGTGTATACCCATCGTCGGTTAACTTACTGTCCAGTAATACGAACTGTTCCGGTAGCTGTTCAATAGCCCCCTGATAGTCGACGTGGTAGGTATGGGTTTTAAACTCCTCTTTAATAGCCAGTTTCGGCCCGTCCAGTACTTTCTTTGAGCGGTTAATCAGCGCGATATGGTCACATAATTCCTCCACTGACTCCATGCGGTGGGTCGAGAAAATAATGGTACTGCCTTTTTGTTTGAGCTCCAGAATTTCGTCCTTAATCAGGTTCGCATTGATCGGGTCGAAACCGCTGAACGGTTCATCGAGAATAATCAGGTCAGGCTCATGAAGGACGGTTGCCACAAACTGGATTTTCTGCTGCATCCCCTTCGAAAGGTCTTCTACATTCTTATTCCACCACGTTTTGATGTCGAACTTGATAAACCACGTTTTCAGCTTATCCATCGCCTGTTTTTCACTTAACCCCTTGAGTTGAGCCAGATAAAGCAGTTGCTCACCAACCTTCATTTTTTTGTACAACCCCCGTTCTTCGGGCAGGTAACCGATCCGGCGGATATGATCCGGCTTCAGGCGTTCGCCCAGGAATAAAACGTCGCCTTCGTCAGGACCGGTAATCTGATTGATGATCCGGATCAGTGATGTTTTTCCGGCACCGTTCGGGCCCAGCAGCCCAAAAATGCACCCACGGGGTACGTTCAGGCTGACATCGTCGAGTGCCCGGTGCCGGGCGTACTGCTTAACGATGTGATGCGTTTCCAAAATGTTCATGCAGAACCGTAACGTTTAGGTTTCTAAATGTGCGCCATGTAGACATGTGCATTATACGGCAAGCTACATAATGCCCGTTACAAACCGCAACCTTTTCGGGATAAAGCGACGCGGGCTTCCACAAATGGCAAAAAAATAGCCACAACCTGCACGGCTGCGGCTACCTGTATGACTATTTCCGGTTTAGTGATAATATTCCCGGACCTGAAAAAGCAGCATCAGGAATAAAAGACCCAGTATAATTCCGACTAAACTGATTGAAAAAACACTGCTCACAATACTCAGTAACTGGGCATAGTAGCTGAACACCCACCCCTGCCGTTTACGGTTGAATAACCCGGGCAGCGCCATGACTGCCAGTACGGTGCCGGCCAGGCTGATGATCATCGCAATCGTATAGGTAAAACCTACACCGGCAGCGGCGGCTACCGGTACAAATGCCGCTCCGATGCCCAAAAAGACCAGCAGGCCCGGAATCGCGAGTAACAAAAGAATCAGCGAAACAATCGGCCAGTATTTAACGAACCCTTCGCGGAAATTGACCGGAAACTGAAAAGGAGCTTTCGTAGTAAAGTAGGGAGCCAGTTCAGACTCAAAAATTGCGGCTTGTGCCATGAGAATAAGGGGTAGGGTTTAATAAAGTTCTGATTTAAAGACTTTAACATACCGATTACCCCTCACATTCGCAACTTCACGGCGCTACTTTTTATACTACGACATCTTCCTGCACCGCTTCCGGATGCCATTCGCCCTCCCATTTGGAAATAACGGCAGTGGCCACGGCGTTACCGGCCACACTCGTTGCCGAACGGCCCATATCCAGTACCTGGTCAATACCCAGCAACAAGGCCAGCCCTTCGATCGGGAGGTTAAACAGCGCCATGGTGCCGGCAATAATCACCAGCGATGCCCGTGGTACACCGGCAATTCCCTTCGAGGTAATCATCAGGGTGAGCATCATTGTAATCTGCTGCTGGGCATCCAGTGGTACCCCATACGCCTGCGCAATAAAGGCAGTGGCAAAGGTCATGTACAACATCGACCCGTCGAGGTTAAACGAATAGCCCAAAGGCAGTACAAATGAGATAATGCGCTCTGAACAGCCGAATTTCTTGAGGGCTTCAATTGTCTGCGGAAACGAGGCTTCCGAACTCGCCGTACTGAACGACAGGATAACGGCATTCTTTATATACCCGAGCAGCTTGAGATACGGTATACCGTTGACGGCGCAAATCGCCCAGAGCACCACAAACAGAAAGAAAAACAAGCCACCGAAAAAGCATAGAATCAGGTAAGCATAGCCTAAAAGAATGCCAAGCCCCTGTTGGGCTACCACGGCTGCAATAGCCCCCAACACACCGAACGGTGCAAAGCCCATTACATAACCGGTTACTTTGAACATAACATGCGAAATCGCATCAAGTGCCTTCACGACAATCTTGCCCTGATCACCGATGGCACCCACCGCAATACCGAAGAAAATACTGAAAACGACAATCTGCAGGATTTCATTAGTCGCCAGCGACTCAATAAAACTAGTCGGGAAAATGTGGGTAATGAAGTTTTCAAACGTCAGTTTTTTGGCCTCAATGCCGGTATCCGTTCCTTTGGCAGGCAGTGGCAACTGCATTACCTCACCGGGCTTCATGACGTTAACGACCAGTAAACCAACGATCAGTGACAGGATGGTAGCAAAGTAAAAATAGCCCAGTGTTTTCAGACCAATCCGGCCAACAGCTTTAAAATCACCCAGTTTGGCAATACCGACCACCAGCGTCGAAAAGACCAGCGGACCGATAATCATTTTAATCAGCCGCAGGAATACCTTAGACAGAATGTTCAGGTCGGTGCCGGAAAAACCGGAATCCGTTGCCGGGAAAAAGTATCCGATCAGAATACCCAACACCATTCCCAGGAAAATACGTGTAGTAATGTTTGGTCGTTTCATTTAGTTGTTTGAAAGAGCAGTATCCACAAAAATACAGGAAAAAGGGAATTTTGACAGCCCGATACGGTCTTTCTGAAAACAGGAAAGCCCTCACGAGTTCATCATGAGGGCTTTCCTGCTACCGTCACCGGTTAATTCCCTTTCAGAATACGGATACTTTTCTGTCTGGTATCCGTAAGGGCTTTCAGGATATACATACCCGATGGCTGACTGCTCATCGGGAGCTGATACCGGAACTGCGCAGGTGTATCCTGCTGTGTAAACGTATGTATTGGCCGCCCCTGCATATCCGACAGGAACAGATTCAGCGTTTTGCCTTCAGCGCCACTTACCATAATCTCAGCATCATTAATCACCGGGTTACCAATAACACTGACCGATAATTCATCCTCATTGAGCTCAGGTGTTGCTTTTCGGCCGGCACTGTTACCGGCAATCGTAAAGTTAATCACCCGCAAACCCGTCGGTGTCATAATGGTCACAACATACCGGCCGGCACCAAGCGCCGGAATACCGGTTGACGAGCCCGGAACCGTCAGAGTCGTATTTTGCTGGCGGTACACCACCGGTGCCGCTGACGAACCGGCTTTGGCGATTGAGTAGCTGAATTCGCCCCCGTTCCCACAGATGGATCCGGCCAGGGCAACATGCGCCGGCAGGCTCGGCGCAATGTATAGGAATGACTCCGGCACATCGGCAATCAGTGTAGCCCCTACTTCCGGATAGCTGGTAGTATTTATCAGTGAAAAACTGCTCAGGGAGCCAATTGATACCTGCCGTACAATCTGATTTGAACAGCCGGCGGCATTACTGCAACTGATTGAAATAGTATTGATTCCCACTACCGATGTATTGACAACAAAGCTATTACCGGATACCGCATTATTCCAGAGCACCTCGCCGGTCGAACAGCTTGCGGTTAAGGTAAGCGGCTCCCCGACACAGACTGCTCTATTTGATGACGCAGAAATGACCGGCGGAGCGGCTACGGTTACACTGTAAATGGAAGACGTGGCACAATTAACAGCATTGGTACAAATAGCCATGTACATCAGTACACCCGATCGCGGTGCAGTTCCGACAAATACACCATCTTTTGAGGCACCGTTCCAGAGTGCTGTTCCGGTCTCACAAACAGCGGTGAGTGAAATAACGCCGCCGAAACAAGCGGTCTGACTACCGGTAATCGTTGGCGAAGCGGGCGGTGCCACAACCGCTACCGTCAGCGAAGCCGTATTGTTTACCGAACACAGGCCACCAAGGCAGGTAACCGAAATCGCGGTTGTCCGGGAAGGTCTTACAATAATTTCCGATCCGGTTGATCCCGTACTCCAGACTAGTTTTGTTTTTTCACAGCCACTCGCCGCCAGCGTTACAGTCTGGTTCGCACAAACGGCCGTCGCCGACGACTTAACGGTCAGTTTTGGCAGAACAGTTATAGTGGATGACGCCTTTGCTTCACAACCTCCGGCACTGGTTACCTCAACGGCATACGTACCCGTTTTTGAGACAACAATTGTTTCTGACGTTGCCCCGGTACTCCATTTGTAGCCGGTGATGTTTGATAAGCTCAAAGCAGTCAGAATTGCCGTTTGCCCTTCGCACAAGGTTAATGACTGCGGTGTTACCGATACGGACACCGGTTGTTCTACCCTGATAGCGGCGGTAGCCGACGTTGAACAACCGCGGCTGTCCGTTACGGTAACCTGGTAACTTCCTGAGGCAGTTACGCTGATGTTGGCCGTAGTAGCGCCGGTATTCCAGAGGTAAGCGGTACCGGTTTCCGATCGGGCCGTCAGGTTTATTTTTTCTCCGGTACATACGGTCAGGTTACCTGGTGTCAAAGTGACACTTGGCTTCGGCCCGATTGTTCGTTTAGCGACTGACACACAACCCGCTCCGACGGTGCAGGTTGCCGAATACGCCATGCTGCTATTAACTGCACTCAGACTAAGAACAGAACTATTTTCACCGGTCGACCACGCTATCGTGCCATTTTCGCAGCCAATTGCCGAGAGCGAAACCGGTCCCTGCCCGCACGGCTCGGAGGCCGCAATACTCAGAGACGGCGGCGGAACAACCGTGATATAGGACGCAGCGGTTACTCTCGGAGACGTTGCTGCGTTACCACGGCAGCTCGTTCTGAACTGATACAAGCCTGCGTTCGATGTCGATTTCCAGGTGAGTACTCCAACGCCCACTGCGGAGTTTATATACTGGAATCCATCCGTAGTGGCCGGTGGAGCGGGTATAATAAAGCCTGAACTTCCCCTAAGTACGGTAATTGATGAGGGTTTATTGAATTCAACCGGACAGTTTATCGTAATTGAAATGGGTTGACCAACGCAGATACTGGCATTTGCCGGTGTATTCACCGGCACGCTCTGAGCTGTTACGTGAGTGACAAAGAGGGTCAGAAAGAAGCTGGTCAGACATAACAACAAAGTACAAGGTCTTTTCATAAATATCTACTAATTAGGTGTTTATGAAATAAATATAGAGCACATTATCAGCTTTACAAATGTTTTTTCAGTCTATGCTCACTTTTTTTCAAGTACCTTACCAGCAGTTTTTTCGATGATGTCGTACCACTTCACTTAAAAACATGTTTATATATGGGTTTGCGATATACGAACTGCAACCACATAACCGGTAACAATAAAACATCGGTAAACCGGCCGGGTGTTCGAAATGTAATATCGTCGATAATGAGCGTTCCGCTACCTGATTTGACCAGCCGGTGGCGGTGGTGCCAGTAGCGAAGGAAGAAAGGTAGTTTTGTCCCTTCGTCGATAAAGTAAATTTCATCGGGGAATGTCTGCTGATCGACAATCAGGCTGTCCCAGCGTTGGTTTAAACAGCAGAAAGTTCAGCTCCAGCTGAACCTGATCGCCGGTCTGGCAACCGTCGAAGCGAATAACGTTAACGGGCGGAAAGGGTGGACTCAGCTTATCAAACAATTTACGGTCGAAACCGGCCCAGACTTCGGTTATCGGCCGGGCAACCTGTGTACGCAGAATAAGTTTCACAATAGTAAAAATTGAGGTTTATGGAGCCGGTATGACTCCATAAACCTCAACCCGGAAACACTACCCGAGGTTTGTGGCTTTGCCCCGATAAAAGACATAAAACAGCAGCGGGAAGATGAATAAGGTCAGCAAGGTTGCGGTAATCAGCCCGCCGATTACGACAATCGCCAGTGGTTTCGAGGTTTCCGAACCGATACCGGTTGAAATCGCAGCCGGTATCAGACCGATTGCCGCCATCATTGCGGTCATCACGACCGGCCGCACCCGCGAAATAACACCTTGTTTAATGGATGCATCGAGTGTCATGCGGTTGTGCAGGTTTTTCTTGAAGACCGAAATCAGGATTACACCGTTCTGGATACAGATCCCGAACAAGGCGATGAAACCGATACCTGCCGAGATACTGAAGTTAACATGTGTTACCAACAGGGCGGCAATACCGCCGATAATGGCAAACGGTACGTTTAGCAACACCAGTCCGGCATCTTTGACATTCCCGAACAGCACGAACAGGATAAAGAAAATACCCAGCAGGCTGATTGGGACTACTTGTTCCAGCCGAAGCGTTGCCCGTTGCTGGTTTTCGAAGTCACCGGCCCATTTGATGCTGTATCCCTGCGGCAGTTTCACATGATCGGTAACTTTTTGCTGTGCTTCGGCAACGGCACTGCCCATGTCCCGGCCACGTACCGAGAACTTAACGGCTCCGTAGCGCTGATTGCCTTCGCGGTAAATCAGGATAGGACCGGTCTGCGTGTATACTTTGGCGATCTCCTTGATCGGAATCATTCCCTTATCGGTAGGAACCATCAGCTGGCCGATCTGCTCTTCGTTCGACCGGAAGCCTTTATCATACCGGATCCGGAGGTCAAACTTGCGCTCTCCCTCATAAATCTGCGTCGCCGCTTTACCGCCAATAGCCATTTCAATAACAGCCTCAGCATCAGACTTATCGACGCCATACACAGCCAGTTTCTGCTCATCCAGCTCAACCCGCAGCTCGGGCTGACCGATGTTCCGGATGACACCGAGATCTTCGATGCCTTTGACCGTAGCCAGCTGTTTGCTGATTTCGTTTGATTTTTCTTCGAGTGTGTACAGATCCGGGCCGTAGACTTTCACGGCAATGGAGCCTTTTACCCCCGAAACAGCTTCGGCTACGTTATCCATGATCGGCTGCGAAAATCCGAAGTTAACGCCCGGGAATACTTTCAGCTTCTCCTGCATCTGATCGATCAGCTGTTCCTTGGTCAGGTGACTTTTCCACTCATCCTTCGGATATACATCGACCAGAAACTCAATATTATAGAACCCGGTCGGATCAGTACCATCGTTCGGGCGGCCGGTTTGCGACATAACGCCTTTCACCTCCGGAAACTGCTCGAAAATCTTCCGCATCTGCGTCGTCAGTTTAACGGATTCAGGCAGTGAGATGCTCATCGGCATGCTGGCCCGCACATAAATGGACCCCTCATCCAGCTCCGGCAAAAACTCAGTACCTAACAGAGAGAAACCCGACAGCCCGACCACCACCAGCGCCAGCGAGAACAGCAGGCTGATTTTTTTATGCGTGTAGGTAAAGCCAAAGATGCTGGTTGATTTTTTGACCAGAAACTCCGTAAACGGATTGTGTTTCTCACGCACGTTCTTTTTCAGCAGAATGCTCGACAGTACCGGCACCAGCGTCAGGGTAAAAAATAAGGCACCCAGTAAGGCAAATCCCAGTGTCCAGGCCAGCGGACTGAACATTTTACCTTCCACTTTCTGAAACGAGAAAATCGGCACTAAACAGGTGATAATGATCAGTTTCGAGAAGAAAATGGCTTTCCCCATCTCCGTTCCGGTTTTGCGGAGTACACCCAGTTTGGCCAGTTTATTAAACCGCTCCATACCGTTGTGGTGCGCCATCTCATCGAGTGTCACAAATATCCCTTCGACCATCACCACGGCACCGTCGACGATAATACCGAAGTCAATGGCTCCCATCGACAGCAGGTTGGCCGACATCCCGCGCAGCCGCAGACAGATAAAGGCAAACAATAACGCCAGCGGAATGACAATCGACACGGTAACAGTGGTCCGCCAGTCGGCCATAAACAGGAACACAATCACCGTTACGAAAATAATCCCTTCGATCAGGTTATGCGTTACCGTATGGGTTGCAAAATGAATCAGCGTTTCGCGGTTATAGAATGTATCAATTTTAACGTCCGACGGCAGAATGTGATCGTTCAGGTCGTTGATTTTGTCTTTTACCCGTTCAATGACTTCGCTTGGGTTCTCCCCTTTCCGCATCACCACAATACATTCCACCACATCGTTCTGCTTATCACGGCCGGCCTGGCCGAGCCGGGGCAGTGCCGATTCGGCCACCTGCGCCACATTCCGCACCATGATCGGCGTACCGTTTACATTCTTGATAATGATGTTTTCGATATCTTTGCTGTTCTTCAGCAGGCCAATTCCCCGCACTACATAGGCTTCCGAATTTTTCTCGATCACATCCCCCCCTACGTTTACGTTTGAGTTGGCAACGGCCTGATACAGTTGCAGCGGAGTAATGTTGTAATCCAGTAGCCGGCGCGGATCAACCGAGATTTCATAGGTTTTTACTTCACCGCCAAAGCTGACGACATCGGCCACGCCTGGTACACTTTTCAGCTGCCGGTCAATCACCCAGTCCTGCAATGTTTTCAGCTCACGGGCATTACGGGTCGGGCTTTTGAGGGTATAGCGGAAAATCTCCCCGGTCGGGCCATAAGGCGGCTGCACATCCGGCTTGATGCCTTCAGGCAGATCGACGGCGCTCAGCAGGTTATTGACCTGTTGCCGGGCAAACGCATCGTCTACTCCGTCGTCGAACATTACTTTTACTACCGACAGGCCAAACAGCGTTGTTGAGCGGATATCGGTCTTTTTCTGAACCGGATTCAGACCAATCTCAATCGGGATGGTTACGAATTTTTCAATTTCTTCGGCACTCCGCCCCGGCCACTGCGTAATGATTGTGATCTGGGTATTGGTTACGTCCGGAAACGCCTCAATGGGTGTGTTCTGGTAGCTGATGAAACCGGCGATGACGATCAGCACGGTCAGAAAGAACACAAAGAATTTGTTCTTCAGCGAGAACGACAGAATATTTTTGATGAACTTGTTCATGGGAAGAAAGTCAAAGAGTGAATGAGATAAAGAGTGAAAGAGCGGGAGAGTGAAAGAGTGGTCTAACGACACTTCACTAAACAGCTCCAGGGCGATTAGTTAAGGCAATACCGAGACAGGAGCGATAACCTTCGCTCTTTAGCCGCAGTAGCGGCCGCTCTTTCGCTCTTTCACTCTTTAATTCCCCAGTGCGTTGTAAATCAGCAGCTGGTTCTGCGTCACGATGCGGTCGTTGGGTTGCAGGCCGCTGGCCAGATAGGCCCGGTCGCCGATGGTTTTGAAGACGTTTACTTCGCGGACAACGGGTTCTCCTTTAGGCGTAACAGCCACCACAAAATTCCGGCTCTTATCAAACACAATCGCTTTGGCAGGAATGGCAACCCGCTTATCCTGGCCGGCATACAGTACATTCACGTTGGTAAACATCTCCGGTTTCAGCGCATAATCCGACGGGCCCATGTACCGGTTATCCAGCGTGACGCGTACCTTCATCGTCTTGCTTTCAGGGTCTAACACATTGAAAATCTTATCGATTCTTCCTTTATATACCTTATCAGGGTACGACAGGGTGGTAATATCGGCCTCGTAGCCAACCCGCACATTGGCAAGGTCAGACTCATACACATTGGCCATTACCCATACCTGATCAAGATTTGAGATGGTAAACAGGTTTTCGGGGTCGTCTGAGCGGAGCTCCATGCCCTGCGCGGCGTTTTTCTCGACTACAAAGCCACTCACCGGCGCTTTCACGATATACACCGAACCAGTGCCGCCCAGAATCTGACGGCGCTGCGCCACGCGGTTCACCTCACCTTTAGCGGCCTGAAGCTGCTCGCGGGCGGCCACCAGATCGCGCTGCGACGACAAGCCCGCCTGCGACATATCCTCAGTCACCTGCATGTTTTTCAGCGCAACGGCCAGCTGGCTTTTAGCGGTAACAGCCTGTTGTTCAAGGTCAGCCATGTCGCCGGAGCGGATGACCGACAGTACCTGACCCGCTTTTACATAATCGCCCAGATCGGCCTTTACCTCTTCAATGTGGCCACCCACCAACGGGAATACTTTCACTACTTTATCCTGATTGAAGGTAACCTTACCGGTCAGATTCAATTCATTATTTACGGTTTCCAGCCGGGCTGTGTCAATTTTAGCCGTTGCCAGCAGACTGGCATCGTTCTTGGTTTCGGCTACATTTTTTTCGTCTTCTTTTGCCGACGAAGAACAGCCGGACAGTCCGGATACAACGGCGAACGAAATGACGAACAAGGTTGCGAATGTGTGTTTATTCGTTTTCATGACGGTTGATAAGATGAGGTCTATTTATTGAATATGGTTGTACCTACGGCAAAATTGATGTCTTCCAGGCTCTGAAGCCGGTCATTCTGAAGCTGATTAAACTGGAGCTGACTGTTTTTGTACGAATCGAAAAAATCAAGGAATTCGACCACGTCGATGTTCTGCTTCCGGTAGTTGGTGGTAACCCCCTGAATAAGCTTGTCAAAATCATTCACAAACCGCTGATCGAATGTCCGGTAGAGTTGTTCGGTCTGCTGCGCTTTGGTATACGCCCGCTGCACATCATTTTCTACCTGCATCTGATAAGCGTTGGCCAGTTGCTGACTGCTCTGAATCCGGATGGCAGCGGCCTTGATATTGCCTTGATTCTTGTTGAAGAACGGCAGATTGATGCCTACACCAACCCCGAAATAGTTCTGAATGTACCCGGCGTTGCGGTCATACGTACCTTGAAGCGTCAGATCCGGTACAGCCAGTGCTTTTTGCAGGGCCAGATTCTGCTGCTCCTGTTTGGCCTGATCGCGGGTACCTTTCAGGTCGTACCTGTTCTCATCGGCCAGCCGCAGCAGCTCACTTACGTTTTGTTGACCCACGCCAGCCTGATTTGCTTCGTTATTTGTCAGCAATGGCTTAATCGGAATTGTAGGGCTGACATTCAGGAGTAAAGCCAAATCAGCCTGGTCGTCGGTCAGTTTCTTTAACAGCTGCTGGCGTTCGGTAATCAGATTAAACAGATATGCTTTCAGCCGGGTCAGATCTTTCAGCGGGACGTTGCCTTTATCGTATTGCTGCTGATACAGGTCAACGGTCTGTTGCAGGGTTGCAATTTCTTCGCGGTACACATCGAGTGCCTGATTCGTATAGTACAGATCGTAAAATGTGCTCCGCAGCTGATAGCTCAGCGTCCGTAACAAATCGAAAAAGTGGTCATTGGCCAGTTCAGTATTTGTTCTGGCAATAGCCAGCTGTTTGTTCCGTTTGCCGGCCAGCAACAGTAGCTGCTGATACTGAATCACTTGCTCTGAATTACTCTGTTTAACCGGCATCACCTCGCGTGACTGCTGGTTATAGGGCATCTGTTCAATATAAATGGATGGGTTATTCCAGAGTTTAGCCTGATATTCATAGGCCTGATTTTCAGAAACTCCCAGCTTAGTTGCCATCAGTGTAAGGTTATTTTGCCGGAAAAGCTGCCCGGCATCGGCTAGTGTGAGCCGCAGGGTATCACCAGGAGCTGTCGTATCTGCTGCCTGAAGGCCATGGACGGTTAGTAAGCCCACAACCATGAGAATGAGCCGTTTCATAAGTCAATAAGATTAGCCCTGATTATCAGGGACATTTGAGTGAATAGATACTAAATCAACAAGTTTAAAGGCAAAGCGTAGCCCGGCTACGTGACCATAGCCTGTTAGTAACCGCCACTAACGTATACTACATACGATGGTTACCCGGAATTCGGAGCGAATGAAACAGAAGGTAATATGGACGAGACGGATAAGATGTATATGTATTGACGAGTACCTGCCGCAGCCGCGCTGACAATAAGCCCCATGAAATCGTAAACAGCGACAGCAGCACAGCCGCCGGCATAACCTCAAAGGGGACGTCGGTCTGTGGTTGCCGGTATTCCTGTTCGTCTTCCGAACGGCCAATCCACGTGGCCTGTCCGGCAACTTGTTTTTCTTTTTCAGCAGACACCTGTTTAGCTCCAACGGCATAGGAAACCGTGCCGCTGCCATAGGCGGGGAGCGCACCCCGCATAGCTGTCATTGCGAGCAGAAAAACGATTATTCCTATTTTTTTGATGGCTGACATGTTCGTGTCTTTAACTGCTACAAAGTAATATGATCAATTGCCTGCCAACGTTAAGAACAGATAAATCTTTCATTAAAAGGTTATTAAAGCCGTATTGAAAACGCAATAACCTCTGAACATGCCTAAACAAGCAGTCGGGACGGCCAAACAATTTCTTAGATTATTACCATATCCAAGAAACAAAACATTCTAATTATCAGTCATTTA
>CBDFHU010000027.1:0-54688 GCA_965247375.1 Arsenicibacter sp. | reverse complement strand
CGGTATCCTCGCTGCTGATGCGGCAAGGGCGGTATACCGAAGCACTGCCGGTGCTGGAGCGCTATCTGACCGCCTTCGCTCCGCAGTCAGCGCAGGCATCACGCATTCAGCGTCTGATCGCAACCGCTAAATTCGGACAGGAAGCGATGCAGAACCCGCAGTCGGTCACGCCAAAGCCGGTCTCACCTACCCTGCAAACCACGATTTCTCAATACTTTCCGGTACTGACGGCCGACGAGCAGACACTCGTTTTTACGGCCCTGAAGCCCGAGGGTGACGAAGACCTTCAGATAGCCACCTTTAACGGTGAAACCTGGAACGCTCCCGTCTCCATCTCGCCGGCCATTAATACGCCTGACAATGAAGGCACCGCCAGTTTGTCGGCCGACGGCCGGATGCTGGTCTATACGGCCTGCCAGAACCGCGCCGGCCTTGGCGGCTGTGACCTGTATGTAAGCCGTAAAACCGGCGACGATTGGTCACAGCCTCAGAATCTGGGGCCAATTGTAAACAGCCGCTTCTATGAGTCACAGCCCTCCCTCTCGGCCGACGGGCGTCGTCTTTATTTTGTCTCGGACCGTCCGGGCGGTCTCGGCAAACGGGACATCTGGCGGACCGACCTCGACCCCGACGGCAACTGGCAGACGCCGGTCAACCTCGGCGCGCCGGTTAACTCACCGTTCAACGAAGCGTCACCGTTTATTCATGCCAACGGCCGCAGCCTGTTTTTGCTTCCGACGGGCATCTGGGTATGGGCGGTTACGACCTGTTTGTGTCGGATAACCCGACCGGTACTGATGGGCCAAAAAACTGGTCAGCGCCGGTTAATCTGGGATACCCCATCAACAATGCCGATGACCAGGCATCGCTGTTTGTAACCGCCAACGGTACCCGCGCCTATTACTCTTATGAGGAACAGAAGGAAGGGGTTTCGCAGAAATCACGGCTGTATATGTTTGATCTGCCGGAATCACTGCGCGAACGGGTGAAGCCGGTCAGTTACCTGAAAGGCACCATCGTGGATGCACGGACAAAAAAACCGCTGCCCGCTACCATTGAGCTCATCGACCTGGCGACTAAACAAGTCATCAACCGTTTTACGGCAGATGCCCAAACCGGTCAGTATACCTCCGTACTGCCAAATGGCGGCGAATATGCGTTGTACGTCAGCGTGCCGGGGTATCTGTTCAAAAGTCTTTCGTTTGATTTTACGCAGAAAACCAAAGGCGACGGCCTGACGCTGAGCGTGCCGCTCGAACCCATCGCCACGGGGAAAGACGCAGTCCGCGAAACGCTGAATAATATCTTCTTTGAATCCGGCCGTTATGATCTGGCCGACAAATCCCGCACGGAGCTGGACCGGCTGGCGGATTTCCTGAAAACCAACCCGACCGTTAAAATTGAAATTGCCGGCCATACCGATGATCAGGGAGAAGCTGCTACCAATCTGAATCTGTCGAAAAAGCGGGCGCAGGCTGTGGTTGACTATCTTGCCAAAGCCGGTATTGACGTAGGCCGGATACAGGCCACCGGTTACGGAGAAACCAAACCGCTGGCGCCGAATACGACCGAAGAAAACCGCCGTCTCAACCGCCGGATTGAGTGGCGTGTGCTATAAATTCAGGCCGCAGCACCCGCCCGGAAAAGTTTTCCGGGCGGGTGCTGCGGCTTTTCTGTATAATTCATTGATTTGTACAAATCCACCTGCTCAGGGTCCAGCACTCCACCAAACTGCTTGGTTTCTCAATGAAATTTTTTCAACTTTGCATATGTTGTCGGAGTACATCACTGTAAATAAGTGAACAAATAGTTTATCAAATGGCAGACAACTTACCTACCATGACTCCAGAACACGTTAAGTGCCTTATTATTGGTTCAGGTCCGGCTGGTTATACAGCAGCAATTTATGCGTCCCGCGCGAACCTGAGCCCTATCCTGTATCAGGGTCCGCAGCCAGGCGGCCAGTTAACCATTACTAACGACGTTGAGAATTTTCCGGTTATCCGGATGGCGTTCAGGGCCCTGTGATGATGCAGGATCTGGAATCGCAGGCACGCCGTTTCGGGACGGATGTCCGGTATGGTTTAGTTACCAAAGTTGATTTTTCAGAACGCCCGCTCCGTGCTATTGTCGACGATCAGCGCGAAATCACAGCCGATACTATTATTATTTCGACCGGAGCTTCGGCCAAATGGCTGGGTCTGCCATCGGAAATGCGGCTGAACGGCCGCGGCGTATCGGCCTGTGCTGTCTGCGACGGATTCTTTTTCCGTGGTCAGGATGTCGTGATTGTCGGTGCCGGTGATACTGCTGCTGAAGAAGCGCACTACTTGTCGAACATGTGCCGTAACGTACACATGCTCGTTCGCCGCGGCGAAATGCGTGCCTCGAAGTTCATGCAGCAACGTGTAATGGCTAAGGCAAACATCCATATTCACTGGAATACAGAAACCGTTGAGGTACTGGGTGACGAAGAAGTGACCGGTGTACGGGTACGGAATATTGTAACCAACGAAGAATCAGACATCGAAGCAACAGGATTCTTTGTTGCTATCGGTCATAAGCCGAATACGGAAATCTTCGGGGATTACCTGACGCTTGACGAAAACGGCTATATTATTACAGAAAAAGGCAGCACACGGACCAATATTCCGGGTGTATTTGCCTGTGGTGACGCGCAGGACCATGTTTACCGTCAGGCTGTTACAGCTGCCGGTACGGGTTGTATGGCGGCGCTGGATGCCGAACGGTATCTGGTGACGCTTGAGTTTCAGGAGCAGCTTGTACATTAACCCCAAACTCCGTTTACAGGTGGCTGTTTTCCCTGACTGATTTGTCTGCCAGCCCCGACAGCCATCTGTAAACCCATCTGACGAGGATGAGAAAACTAATTCTATTTTGCCTTCTGGCCGCTGGCGGTTGCTGCGTTACCGCCAACGTGCAGGCACAGGAACGCGGCCTGTTCAAAAAAACGCCCAACATTAAACCCAAAAACAACCCGAATTTCCCGACGGTACAAACACCGGCAAAGCCAGTCGAAGTATTTGAGCAGGAAACAACCAACTTACGTTTCAACAATCAGTTCGAGCCAAAGAAAGAGGTCAATCCCGTTGTTGCAGAAGACACCAGCATGATCGACCAGGGCGAAATTGAAGTTGTCGAAGTGGTTGATTCGGTTCAGGTAGGTGACGAATGGGTCAAAATTGCTGAGTACTACCAAGTCTGGGATTCGAACATCATTAACCCCTACGGTCTTGATCCGCTGGAATTCGACGAAACCATCGACATCAAGCTGTATGATCCGCCGGCGAACCACTTCTGGTCGGCACCATTGCAGGAGGGTAAACTAACATCTAACTTCGGTTATCGCTGGGGGCGCTGGCACACAGGCGCTGACCTTGACCTGGAAACCGGTGATCCGGTTTACTCGGCCTTTGATGGTATCGTGCGTGTCGTTGGCTGGAATGGCGGCGGCTACGGCCGTTTTGTCGTTGTCCGGCATTATAATGGCCTCGAAACGCTCTACGGTCACCTGTCAAAACAGCTGGTGGAACAAGGTCAGCTGGTAAAAGCCGGTGATCAGATTGGTCTGGGTGGAAATACCGGCCGCAGTTACGGCGCCCACCTCCACTTTGAGACCCGTTACGAAGGCAATCCGTTCAGTCCGCTGAACATTTTCCGGTTCCCGGATAACCAGGTGGTCGGCGAACATTTTCTGCTGACCAGCAGTGCCTGGGATTATTTACGCGGCGGCCGTTCAAGCAGCGGCGGAACCCCAACCCGTTTTAAGCGTACGGTACTGCACCGTGTCCGTCCGGGCGAAACCTTATCCTCCATTGCCGGCCGATACGGTTTATCAGTGTCAACACTGGCCCGCAAAAACCATTTATCATCGCGGTCACGTCTGCGCCCCGGCCAGAAGCTGCGGGTGAACTAACTCTGGATTCAAAACACATCTATAGCCTCTGTACACTCCGGTGTGCAGAGGCTTTTTTAGTCTTCAGGGCGTATATTCAGTAAACGCTTAATCCAGTTGCGTTTTTCGGTTTCCTCCTCTTGTTTTTCATCGGCAGACAACTCTTTTTCAGCCAGCTTGCGTAAATCCGGCTGTCCGGCATCCACCCAGCAGGTAAACCAGAAATCGCCGGTCATTTTCACAGCCGCCCGCATCTGCCGTTCTACCTGCCCTTTCAGGTATTCGTGGTACTGCCGCGAAAACTCTGCGCTGTATACTTTGGTCGACACCCCATTCCGGTCCTCAAAACCAAATTTCTTCCGGTCGCCCAGTTTCCGTGTCAGCTCGTCTTCATAGCAAAGCACAGAGTCCAGGGCAGCATGGGCTTTAAACACCGCCTGCCACGCAGCCTTCTGCGGAGAATACACATACACCGCCTGCCCAACCCAGAAATCATAGCCGGTACTGAATAGTTCAGGTAACCGGCTTTCCCAGAAACCGTGAATCCCGTGCTGACCGGTCAGCTGTCCGTTATAGTTGCGCGTTGTATGCAAAGGTACATTAGCATCAGCAATGTAATGACCCAAATCAGCGGCCAGGCGCAGAATACGCCGTACATTCTTCTGCCGGAAGGCTTCGGTCAGCTGGTACTTGGCCAGCTGAATATGCCACGGAACAATCCCGTGCATGGCCAGCGTATCTTCTCCGAAGCGTTCGGCAGCGGTTTTATAGAAGCGCGGCAACGCCTCAGCCGACGTATCAGGATACATATCCAGGTCAATGAAGTGCCGTGGCGCCTCCCCGACCACCGCATACCGGCGTTTATCGGGATTAACGGCATTGTCCGTCAGAAAACCGATGTGTTTCTTAAAAAAAGGCATCATTTCCGGCGGGAGCGTAAAAACTGCCAACCGGTTAATCTGCTGATGTGCGTAAAATCCCCAAATAATCTGCGGCTTTTTCAATGTTTCTGCACGGGCCACTGAAAAAATATTTTGTGCGCATGCATACAACCAAATAAAAATTAAATACCTTTGAAGCAACATAGTACTTTACTAAGACAAAATTAGACTATTAAAATAAAGTACTGTGATAAACAGAACAATATTTTGAAAAACATAAAAAATACCAAAGCAATGAAACGCGAAACCAAAGGCTACGCACTCGTTTTAGTACTTTTCAGTGTATTAGCATTATTAATCTACGGCGCATACTCTCCTGCGAGAAAAGCCCAAAAACAGCAGATTTTTTGCATAAAGTTCAAAAACGGGATTGAAAACCGGGCAATTGAACGCCATATGCATGATTTTGCCGGTTTAAAGCATGAAATCAAGGAGATTGTAAACTACTCTGCCGGACGCACTATTCAGACGGCAAAAGCCGCTGAAGGTTACGATGTCATGCATTATCTGACATTCCAGAGTGAGGCTGACATGAAAAATTTTGAAAAAAGTGCAGCTTACAAAGATTTCGTTCAGGACAATAAAGAGAACTGGGATAAAGTCCTGGTCGTAAACGCAGAAATTCAACCCTAAGTACAGGTTATTGCTTCGTCAGGGTATTTTTCCGCCCGCCCGGAATGGCTCAGCGGATGAATATCCTGAATAGAATCAGCAACTTGACAAAGAATTTCTCGCGAATAGTTGGCAATTCCATCAGGAAAAAGTAATTTTGCAAACCTTTTCGCGAAATCAGGAAATTCGTTATAATACACAATGGCAAATCATAAATCGGCAAAAAAAGCGATCCGGTCTAGTGCCAAGAAGCGGTTGTTGAACCGTTACCAGCACAAAACAACCCGGAATCTGGTAAAAAAGCTGCGTGAGACACACGATCATGCAATGGCAGTTGAGCTGTTCAAAACAGTAGCTTCAGCTCTGGACAAACTGGCGAAACGCAATGTAATTCACAAAAACAAAGCAGCTAATAACAAATCAAAATTAGCTCGTTACGTGAATAAACTGGCTACAGCTTAATCTGATCAGCGGCAACGCTTTTCACATTCATATAAAACCGGTCATTAATTCGTTAATGACCGGTTTTTTTGTGCCCTTTCGGCAAGGTACGCGTCAGAAGCAAAGACGTTATAATACAGTACGATGCCTTACGAAAATCCGGGAACCATTAAGAGCTGGGCCGAAGAAGACCGCCCGCGTGAAAAACTGATGTACAAGGGAAAAGCGGCCCTGTCTGAAGCCGAACTCATTGCGATCCTGATCGGATCGGGAACAACCGATCTATCAGCCGTTGATGTCTCACGCATCATCATGCACAGCGTTAGTAACAACCTCAACGAACTGGCCCGCCTCAGTGTAAAGGATTTATCAAAGTTTAAAGGAATCGGCGAAGCAAAAGCCATAACCATTGTGGCCGCCCTCGAACTGGGCCGGCGGCGCAAAGAACAGGACCGGCTACAACGCCGGCGCATTACCTGCTCACGCGATGCCTACGAAGAGCTGGTTCCCCACCTGCTTGACAAACCCCATGAAGAATTCTGGATTCTGCTGCTCAACCGGGCGAATGAAGTACTGCGTCCCGTTCAGGTCTCGGCAGGTGGTGTTTCAGGGACCGTCGCCGACCCGAAGATGATTTTTAAGTTTGCGCTTGAACAGCTGGCCAGCGGTATGATTCTGAGTCATAATCATCCGTCGGGCAATCTGATGCCCTCGCAGGCAGACAAAGACCTGACCCGCCGGTTACGGGATGCCGGCAAGCTATTGGATATTCCGGTGCTCGATCACCTGATTTTCACCGACAAAGCCTATTTCAGCTTTGCCGATGAAGGTATTCTCTGATACTATGAAAAATCGAACGGTGCGGGGCTGAAGCTAATTAGGAATACGATCAGTGCCAGCCAGCCCAGAACCTTACGCTTTGTATCCAGCGGTTCCTGTAATTCGGTTTCGGGATGATAAACCCCGATAAAGCGCCCCAGTAAAAAGCCGAATGCCAGGAATCCGGAGTACCCCTTAATGGCAGGGAAAAACCATGCAAACCCGAATTGGGCTAACACCATACCTAAAGCCAGAATCCAGGTCGTTCCGCGATCTTCGGTCAGCCGGTAAAAACAGACGTACAGGAACAAAATATAGATACCCAGATTCATGAGCTCATTGTAAAAACTCTCGTCGCCTGCCGTAGAAAACGTTTCTACCGTATACATCCCTAATCCGGCATAAAATATAAACAGCACGTATAATACAGGCGCAACCATCCGGTGCCGTTTTGAGCCGATTAGCGCATACAGCACATGCCCGCCATCCAGTTGCCCGATCGGCAGCAGGTTCAACGATGTAAAAAACAGCGAGAGATAACCGGCCAATAAATACGGGTAATGCACCATCTCATACGGATGCGGCAACCGCGCCGGATCAGCAACATACGTTTTGAAAAACCAGAAAATAAGGTTGTCGCCCAGCTTCATCGCCATCCCTTCCGGCAGGTTCAGGTACGCATATTCTCCGTACCGCAGGCCGAATTTCTTATACTCCGGATGAATCGTAAAGATATAATCGATTGGCGGCAGATGCGTAAAGCCGTACCAGATCAGCCCCAGTGCCACGACGAAACCGGCCAGCGGTCCGGCAATCCCGATGTCGAAATACTTTCTACGACTGTTGATGTAATCCTGAATGCGGATAAACGCCCCGAACGTACCAATGCTGTTAATTAAAAACATGCCTAGCCAGAACGGCAGGTAAAAGGGTAACGTAACCCGTACTTTATTGGCTTTCGCGGTGAAATAATGCCCGAACTCATGCACCGTCAGAACAGTCAGAAACGGAATCGAAAACTGAAAACCGGTTTTAACTTCGTCCCAGGTCAGCGAGGGCAACCCTTTAGGCATAGTCAGAAAGCGGCCGTATATCCATTCGGCACCGGCTAAGGTAGTAGTGAGGAGTGTTACTAAAAATAGTCCGCCGTGTATGAGTACTTTCTTTACGTTGGGGTTCATAATTCAAAATTCCGGAAAAAGAATCTGCGTACATAACGCACAGGATACCATCCATATGCGCTGTAGCTCCATTAAACTGCCGTATGTCCGGCCGTTATGCCAGGTAGTCCAGAATCGTCAGTGGCTTCTGTACATGCACAGCCTGTATACCAACCGACAGCGCACCCTGAATGTTAGCATAGTTATCGTCCAGAAAAGCAGTCTCATTAGCTTTCAGACCGGCTTCTTCCAGCACATAGCTGTAAATCTCAGGCGACGGTTTGGCCAGCCGTACCTCATACGAATAAAATACCCGCTCAAACAGGTCTTCCAGAACGGGCAGGCCCAGCCCGGTAAGTATCTCATTGACCCGCCGGATATGGATCGGACTGGTGTTGCTCAGCAAAAACAAACGGTATTTACCCTGTAGCTCCTGAATACGCTTCACGCGCTCAACCGGCAGATCCAGCAGGATGGTATTCCATGCTGTATCAATCACTTCATCAGCCCAGTCTTCCGACGCAACACCCCGTTGTTTCAGCAACTCCCTGACATGCTGCCGGAAATCCTGATCGTCGATCAGGCCCGTTTCATAAGCCAGTATCTGGTTATGCTCTTTCCAGAGAGCCGTTACCTCTTCCTCAGACAGATTTGCCAGTGTGGCAAAATTGCGGATGGGAGCACTCAGGTCAATCGGGATGATGACATCGCCAAGGTCAAAAAATAATATTCCGGAGATCAGGCTGCGTCAGTATTGAGGCCATTGTTAAACGATGTTGAGAATTGCCCCTAAGGTAAGGCAAAGTTTAGTTTTTCGGTATGATTACCGGTTAAATCAGCCGTACGCCATAAACTAAGAATGGCACAACCGGCGCTTATGCTGCCTGTTGTGCCACGTCAGTACAACACGATCCGGTATCGTTCGGTTTATTCCAGAACAACACCCATCGAGCAGAATTTATCTATCCGCTGGTTAATCCGTTCCTGCGGGCTCAGAGCGTTCAATTCGTCCAGTGTCGCCAGAATAACGCCTTTCAGAATCCCGGCCATTGCCTGATGATCGTTATGTGCACCACCAACCGGCTCTTCAATAATGCCGTCAATCAGACCGGCGTCTTTCATATCGCGGGCTGTCAGTTTCATCGCCTCAGCCGCCTGCTCCTTGTAATCCCAGCTGCGCCAGAGGATAGTCGAGCAATTCTCCGGCGAAATCACCGAATACCAGGTATTTTCAAGCATCATTACGCGGTCGCCGATACCAATACCCAATGCCCCGCCCGATGCGCCTTCACCGATGACAATACAGATAACCGGCACTTTCAGGGTCATCATGTCGCGCAGGTTGCGGGCGATCGCTTCCCCCTGGCCGCGCTCTTCGGCTTCCAGACCCGGAAAGGCACCCGGCGTATCAATAAAGGTAACAATCGGCTTGCGGAACTTCTCGGCCATCTGCATCAGCCGAAGGGCTTTGCGATAACCTTCCGGGTTTGGCATCCCCGAAATTCCGGTGCTGGCGTTGCTTGGTATTGCGGCCTTTCTGCTGGCCGATGATCATCACTGTCTGTCCCTCAATATCGCAGAAACCGCCAACCATAGCCGGATCATCACGAACGGTACGGTCACCGTGCAGCTCAATAAACTGGTCACACAGCAGGGAAATATAATCCAGCGTATACGGCCGGTCCGGATGACGTGATAACTGAACACGCTGCCAACGGGTCAGGTTATCAAAAATCTCCCGCCGGAGCTTATCGATACTTTGCTCCAGTATATCAACCGCATCGCTTACATCGACGCCCGAAGTCTGGGCCAGTTTTTTTGTTTCAGACAACCGCGCTTCCAGATCTGCTATCGGTTTTTCAAAATCTAAGTACGTTCTCATCGTTTGGTAAATAGTCAGTGATGTTGTGGCAGGCCGGAGTCTGCCACTCACTTATAAGTCAAAACTGTCGCCTTTTTTCGGGATCGTGACGTTTGCATAGCCTGCTTCGGTCAGTGCCTGCTGAAAGGCTTCCATACTTGGGTATTCTCCGTGGACCAAAAATACCTGTTTCAGCGTTGCAGCCGGTTGCATCCCGACAAAACGCATCAGGTCATCGCGGTCACCGTGTCCGCTGAATACGTCCACTTTTTCAATGTTTGCCATAACGGCGTGTTCTTTTCCTTTGATGGTCAGGGTTGATTGCCCGTTCAGCAACCGCCAGCCCAACGTTCCTTCTGCACAGTAGCCGATCATCAGAATCGTACAATACGGATTGCTGATGTTGTTCGCTACGTGATATTCCACCCGTCCGCCCTGCACCATACCCGATGATGAGATGATGATACACGGCTCATAATGATTTGAGATGGCCTTACTTGCCTTGGCCGATTCCAGATACTGAAAGTTTTCGAAGTCAAAAAGGCTTTCGTTTTCTTCGTAAAACTCACGGCGCATCGGCGTTCAGTAACCGGATGTTTTTTTCATACACCCGCGTACTTTCCAGCGCCAGCGGACTATCCGAAAAAACCTTGATCGGCGGGAAGTTATAGTCTGTATAGAGCTTATTAAGCGTATACAACAGTGCCTGCGTACGGCCTACCGAAAACGACGGAATAATCAAACGCCCCGGGATATCGATACAGGTGCGTTTAATCACATCAGCCAGTGCCTCTTCCGGTTTTTTACGGTCTTCATGCAAACGGTTACCGTACGTACTTTCACAGACCAGATAATCAACCTGCGGGACAGGAGCCGGATCGGTCAGCAACGGATAGTTTTTCCGGCCGATATCGCCCGAGAAACAAATACTTTTCCGTTCGCCGTTTTCCCGGATGTTGATGACAATATGGGCCGCCCCCAGCAGGTGACCTGCCGGAATAAAGGTTACGTCTACACTATCGTTTACCCGGAAGCGCCGGTTAAACTGGATAGGAACCACGTTCTCCATGGTTTCCCGAACCTGTTTATCGAGGTATAAATCTTTCTGTAACTGCTGCTGCCGGTCTTTGACACGTTTTTTTTTTGCTGGCATTCAGTTCGTTGATCCGCTTCTGGTTCAGCGAAGCTGCATCTTTAAGCAGCAGTTCGGTCAATGAGTACGTTGCTTCCGTACACAGAATCTGCCCTTCGTATCCTTCCCGATACAGGTTTGGCAAGTTGCCTGAGTGATCCACGTGAGCGTGGGTCAGCAGGACCAGGTGAATACCGGAGGGCTCAAACGGAAAAAATCCCGTGGCATGTCCGCCGGTAATTGGTGCAGTTGGAGGCGTTTGGCCGTTGGAACGCTCTAAATCAGACCCACAGTCAATCAGAATGCGGTAGTCATCCTCAGTTTCCAACAGGTACATGCTGCCGGTAACCTGCCGGGCTGCCCCCAAAAATGATAACTTCATGCGTTCAGCTTAAACGTCGTAATCTATCGTCAATGTGTCGCGTTAATGAGATTGATTAAACACAAGTCCGGCGTGCGAAAAACCGCTACTTTTGCAAAGTTACGACTAACGGGGCGATTTCCTAACCCCTGTTTTATTCCAAATGCACGCACGAAAAGTTAAATCTCTTGCCTATTGGTTGTTAAGCTGTTGGTTATGTGGCCAGGTCAGCGCACAAAATTTATCGAACACCCAAAATCAGGTTACAACCAGTGACTCAACGGCTACTCAACGGTTATTAACCTTTCTGGATCAGTTTCAGAACGGGCCGCTCGCCCGCCATGGCACGGTGGCGTTATCTGTGCGGCGTGTCCGTGACGGCGAAAACCTGATTGGCTACAACAGCCGGCAAAGTCTGTCGTCAGCTTCTACCCTGAAGCTGATCACGACTGCCACAGCACTGGCCACGCTCGGGCCTAATTTTACGTATGCGACGACACTGGAATACGATGGCGCCATTAAAGACAGCGTTCTGACGGGCAATCTCTACCTGCGCGGCTCCGGCGACCCGTCGCTGGGTACCTGGCGCTACACCGGTTATCCGGATGCCAACACACTTTTGCTGATCTGGTCAGATGCTATCCGGAAGGCCGGAATCAAACGCATTGACGGCTTTATCATTGGTGACGCTGCCTTGTATGACGACCTGCCCACGCCCGATACCTGGCCCTGGGGCGATCTCGGCAACTATTACGGTGCCGGACTCAGTGCTCTGAATTTCAATGAAAATCTCTACCGCGTCATTTTCCGCCCCGGCAAAACTGTCGGCAGTCCGGCCAGTGTCCTCCGTACCGAACCAGCCCTTCCCTATCTGACGCTGAACAACCGCGTGATGACCGACAAAGCCGGTACCGGTGATCAGGTCAATATTTACGGAGCCCCATTTGCCGAGCAGCAATGGCTTACCGGTAAAGTACCGATGGGGGTATCCGAATTTGCCGTGAAGGGGTCCTTACCGGATCCGGCCCGCTATGTTGCCTTTGCACTGGCGGAGCAACTCCGCAGAGACAGTGTCCGGATCGCGAATCCACCCGTTGCTGTCCGTCCTGACCAGCCCTGGCCTGACGCAGTAAAAACCGGCCGTCCCGACGCTAAAGCTGTTCCAAAACGAGTCGTGCTTCACCAATACAAGTCACCGGTTTTATTGGAACTGGCGCAGCAGACCAACTTTCAGAGCATCAACCTGTATGCGGAAGCTCTACTCCGGACCGCCGCCCGGCTGATCGACCCGAAAACAGCATCGGTCGGCGATGCTGTTGGTGCCATTGAGGGTTTCTGGCGCGGCAAAGGGGTTACTATGGACGGTTTCCGGATTCGGGACGGGAGCGGGCTGTCAACCGTCGGCGCCTTAACAGCTGACAACATGACGGGTATTCTGGCTGCGATGGGCCGTGAGCGGGTGTTTCCGCAGTTTTACGAAACTATTCCGGTTGTGGGCCAATCCGGAACCGTGCGGAATATGGCGCGTAACACGCCCGCTGCCGGCAACGTACGGGCCAAAAGCGGCACGATTGAAGGCGTCCGTGCCTATGCTGGTTATTTCACAGCGAAAAACGGGGAGCTTATGGCCTTTTCGGTCATGATCAACAAATATACCCCCGGCCAGAGCCGCGCCGTCGGTACCCAGCTCGAACGCCTGATGGCGTTATTGGTAGACCTATGACAGGAAGCAGCACAGATTACGAAATGCGGCTCCAGTTGCTTTCTTTTTTGCCGAGGGCATCGATGTGATTGCGGATCGGGGCGTTTTGCGGCAAGACAAAATGTGGATCTTCGTCCAGAATTTTCTGGGCAGATTCACGCGCGGCGTTCAGAATTGGTCCGTCTTTGGCAAGGTCAGCAATCATCAGGTCCATCAAACCGCTTTGCTGGGTACCGGTCAGATCCCCCGGACCGCGTAGCTGAAGATCAACATCGGCGATTTCGAACCCGTTGTTGGTACGCACCATGGTCTCAATCCGGGTCTTTGTGTCTGAACTCAGTTTGTAGCCGGTCATCAGCACACAGTATGATTGTTCGCTGCCCCGGCCGACCCGTCCGCGCAGCTGATGCAGCTGCGACAAACCGAAGCGTTCGGCACTTTCGATAACCATCACGCTGGCATTCGGCACATTTACCCCGACTTCAATCACCGTCGTGGCCACCATAATATGCGTTTCATGGCGCAGGAAACGCTGCATTTCGTCGTCTTTCTCGTAAGGCAACATTTTCCCGTGCAGCATCCCGATCTCATATTTCGGTCGGGGGAATGCCCGCTGGATACTCTCGAAACCATCCATCAGGTCTTTGTAATCGAGCTTTTCAGACTCTTCGATGAGCGGATACACCACATATACCTGGCGGCCTTTTTCGATTTCCTGCCGCATAAACCCGAATACTTCCGACCGATGCTTATCGTATTTATGCACCGTTTTGATGGGTTTCCGGCCCGCCGGCAGCTCGTCAATCACCGAAATATCGAGGTTTCCATATAAGGTCATCGCCAGTGTACGCGGAATCGGCGTGGCGGTCATCACCAGAATGTGCGGTGGAATTACCGGATTTTTAGCCCACATCTTAGCCCGCTGGGCTACCCCGAACCGGTGTTGTTCGTCGATAATGCAAAGCCCCAGGTTTTTAAACTGAACCGAATCCTCCAGCAGCGCATGGGTACCTACAATAATATGGGTTTTCCCTTCCTGTAACTCCGGATGCAGGGTTTTGCGCCGTTTCGTGGTGGTCGAGCCCGTCAAAATAGAAATATTCAGCCCCATAGCATCGGCAAACGGCTTCAGGCCATTGTAGTGCTGGTCGGCCAGAATTTCGGTAGGCGCCATCAAACAGGCCTGCGCCCCGTTGTCGATGGCCATCAGCATGGCGATAAACGCAACTATGGTTTTACCGCTCCCCACATCCCCCTGCAACAGGCGGTTCATCTGCTTACCACTCACAAAATCGGCCCGAACCTCTTTCAGCACCCGTTTCTGGGCACCGGTCAACGGAAACGGCAGCAGGTGTTCATAAAAGTGCTTGAGCAGCTGCGTATTGGCAAATACCTGACCGGGGTACTCTTCTTTTTGCAGCAGTTTATTGGAGATCAGCCTGAGCTGGTTATAAAATAATTCCTCAAATTTCAGGCGGCGTTCGGCCTGTCGCAGCCAGGCCGAACTTTGCGGCAGATGAATGTTCCAGAGCGCCTCCCGTTTACCGATCAGCCGGTATTTCTGAATCAGTTCGTCGGGTAAGGTTTCGCGGATATGCGGCCAGGCTCCTTCCAGCAGCGTCCGCATAATTTTTCCGATGGCCTTGCTGTCGAGATGGCGTTTACGCAGCTTTTCGGTCAGATTATAGACCGGTACCATGCCCGTTTCCAGCTCATTATCCGGATGGACATTGTCGAGTTCCGGGTGCACAATGCTGTAGCGCCCGTTAAACGGTTGCGGTTTACCGTAAACAACATACTCGCCCTCTCGCCGGAGTGTCTTTTCCAGCCAGGTCAGTCCCTGAAACCAAACCAGGCTCATGCTGCCGGTACCGTCGGTGAAGGTACCTACAACCCGTTTTTTGGATCCTTCGCCTTCGGTATACCAATCCCGCAGCCGCCCCCGTACCTGAACAGCAGGCAGGCTCTCGTCCAGTTCGCTGATGGTATAAAACCGGGTCCGGTCATCAAACCGGAACGGGTAGTGTTGCAGCAAATCCCCGTAGGTAAAAATAGTCAGTTCCTTGTTGAGCAGTTCGGCCCGTTGCGGCCCTACTCCCCGGAGAAACTCAATGCGTGTATCAAAAAAATTAGGCGTACGCTCCGGCAGCCGGCCTGCCTCTGTCGATGCAGAACCAGGCTGATTCGCGTCATTCGGGCCTGTTTCGTTCATGCGTATTGCCTGCTGTTTTTGTCAAATTTACAGCATTTTTTGATTTTTCAGGGTGATTCTATCTACTGTTCCTATCCCGTCAGCGACACTTCTGATAAGGTGACACTGATTTGTGCCAGCCCTTTCTGCTGGTCTTCTATAAATTGACAGTTCCTGATATGATTGCGTAAAAACTTCCCCAACATTGTGGTGCGTTCGTTGTGAATTCAGGACAGTGTTTATACAAAAAACAGTGATTCCAGCGGCAGAACGGCCTTTTTACAGATTGGCACAGATTTTTCTGAGAGGTTAGCAACGGGCTATCCAACCGTTCATTATCAACGTTATGGGAAATCTTCTGTATACAATCGCCGTGATTCTGATCATCGTTTGGCTCATCGGATTTTTGGGCTTCGGCGGCTTCGGTTTAGGTAATCTGATCCATGCATTGCTGGTCATTGCTATCATCATGATTCTGTTACGTGTGATTCGCGGGAATTCACCGGTATAAACGCACTACCTGATAACATTCAAAAGCCCCTGAATACCGGATTTGACCGGCATTCAGGGGCTTTTACAATTTCCGGCGCGCAAGCACAAAATCATGCTACGGCTCAGTACAGAGTTTATTTCCGGTAATCCAGCGCCGGTTTACGGTTACCCAGCAAGGCTTCGTACTTGTATTCCAGACCACCACGGGCTTTAATCCATTCCTCGCGGGCTTTCTGAATCAGGGCAGGGTCTTTATAAAGATCAATTGCCGTCAGGGCCAGCGACTTGGCGGCTACCATCATGCCTTTGGTCCCAATGTCTGTGCCACCGGCAGCGATTGCCTGCCAGCTGTGCGCAGCCGTGCCCGGTACCCAGGTTGCCGCACGCATGCCGACCGTCGGAACGGCCCAGCTTACATCACCTACGTCGGTTGATCCGCCACCGGCATCGTTCCGCATGGCAAAGGGTGAAACGGTCGCAGCTTCTCCCGGCTTTTTGATCGAGCCGAATGTAGCACCGAACGACTCCCCGATTTTTCCGGCAAACTTTTCCTCTTCCGGCGTGTAGTTTACGCCACCTACTACCGACAGATTTTTATGCATCAGCTGCCCGAGGGTTTCAATCGGCAACAGGTTATACACGCCGCCGATGATCTCGTAATCCATCTTCGTCTCTGTACCCAGCGCCGCTCCTTCGGCAGCCTTGACAATACGCTTCCAGACATCCTGCACAATGGCGCGGTCCTTGTTACGCGCATAGTAATATACCTCGGCAAAATCCGGAACCACATTCGGCGCTTCACCGCCTTTGGTAATCACATAATGCACCCGCGTATCCGACGGAATGTGTTCGCGCATCATGTTGACCATGTAGTTCATCGATTCGACACCATCAAGGGCCGAACGGCCGCGCTCCGGCGAGGCTGCGGCATGGGCCGAAATACCGCGAAACCGGAATTTACCGGCAATATTGGCCAGCGACGTTGAGCCGTCGGCGCCGTTCGAATCGGCCGGGTGCCAGTGCAGCACCACATCAACATCGCTGAACAGTCCGGCACGAACCATGTATACTTTACCCGATCCACCTTCTTCGGCCGGTGTGCCGTAAAGACGGATCGTGCCCTTCTGGCCGGTTTTCTGCATCCAGTTTTTCACCGCAATGGCCGCTGCCGACGACCCGGTGCCGAACAGGTGATGCCCGCAGGCATGACCGGCTTTTTTACCCTCAATCGGTTTACGTTCCGGCGATGCGTCCTGATTAATCCCCGGCAAGGCATCGTATTCCGCCAGAATCGCAATTACCGGTTTACCACTGCCATACGAGGCCACAAACGCCGTCGGAATCTCAGCCACACCCGGCTGCACGCTGAATCCTTCTTTTTTTAGTTCATCCTGCAGCAGATTCGAGCTTTTATATTCCTGATAACCCACTTCCGCCCAGTCCCAGATCTGACGGGCAATGGTGCCATAATGCGCTTTCTTCGCATCAAGTCCGGCTATCACCTCCTGCTGCTCTTTCGTAATGTTGGTTTGCCCGACGGTTAACGTAGCCGCAGCCAGCATCAGAATTGACGCTGACCCTATTTTCTGACAAAGTTTCATGTTTAGATTAAGTTAAAATCTCACAGGTTCCCGAATCCGGAAACAGCGTAATATTATCCCAAAATAAGGCATTATACCAAAACAAAGCAGCAGCTGACATGTACTTTATGCAAATAATATAGCTTTATCCAGCGATTTAACAAAAGTTTGCTCCAGACAACGCCTGAATGGCACACCTATGTTTTTCCGGGCTGTACCGGGAATCCGGAGGGATAAAGAAATGTTACCAGGCTAATGATAATCCGTGTATCCTTTTTATGGGTTGACGGCATGGCACTATGGCCGTTTGTATTGGTAAGAGAAGCCATGACCGATCCGTTTCTGATCAATCATGAACGGATTCACCTGCGTCAGCAGCTTGAATTGGGGCTGGTGCTTTTTTATGTGTGGTACTTCGGGGAATACCTGATCCGGCGGCTACAGTACAAAAACCATTATCGCGCCTACCGCAACATCAGCTTCGAGCGCGAAGCCTTTGCCCACGACCATAACCTCAATTACCGGAAGCAGAGGTCCTGGTTTGCGTTTGTACGGTACCTGCGGGTTGACAAACCTTATTGATCCTCACCCCGGCCTTTGTAGCCGATCACCCCGCCCATCATCACGAGGGCGGAGAAAATAACCACCATCATCAGTACTCCCTCGCGGAAGCCGGTCAGTTTGATACTGTCCGGAATACTGAGGTATAGCAGGATGGTAATCAGGCCGCGGGGGGCAATCCAGAAGAGCGGCCTCAGTGGCCCGGTAAACGTAAGCCGCAGCGAAAACAGCCGCACCCCCAGAATAATCACAATAAAAATCAGGCTGACAATCAGCGTATCCGGATCAATCAAGTCAGGCAGGTTGGCTGCGTAGCCAAAAAGCAGAAAGAAGAACGTACGGACCACAAACGACCCTTCGGCAGTCAGGTTTTTGAGTTGTTCCAGCTCTTTCTCAAACAGGTCGTTTTTCAGGATTTTATCGAGGCGGCCGCGGATAAACAACTCCGTATTATTCAGGAATAACCCGAACACCAGAATCAGCAGCAGAGAAGACAGGTGATAGCTTTCGGCAATGGCATAGACCAGAATCAGCACCGAAATGATGGGCAGAAACTTTACCTGGTGGTTGATCCGGCCGATGAGGTATAACAGTCCGAAACAGCAGATGAGCGAAATCAGCGCCATCAGAATCGTATCGCGGACAAACGTAAACGTTGCACCCAGAACCGACGTCTGCGCCAGCAGCAGGAAGTTGAACAGCATGATCCCGATGATGTCCGAGAATGCGGTTTCGTAGGTAACAAACTCACGCTGCCCGTAGGACAGGTTCCGGACGCTGGGAATGGCCACCGCACTACTGATAACCGAAAACGGTAGTGCATTCACCAGACAGCGGTAAAAGGATTCTTCGAGTAACAGAAACAGCGTACCGGCAATGAGTAAGGTGGTCAGCACAATGGAGACCAGCGCCATAAGGGCCGTTCGTCGCAAAAGGCCATACTTTTCGGGCCGTAACTCCAGATCCAGACCGCCTTCCAGCACGATCATAATCAACCCGATAGTACCTAAGGTAGAGAGCGTTGGCGTTACGTACGGAATCTGCACATCGAAGTACGCCGTAATCTGCCGTATGGTCATACCAAGACCCAGCAGCAACACCACCGACGGCGTTTTAAAGCGGCTACTCAGAAAGTCAAACGCGTAGGAAATCAGTACAGCCAGACTCAGGCCAATAATCAACGACGATGAATCCATGCGGTAAAGATAGCAATATAGCCGTCTTTATGCCCACTGCGTGGCGATTTTCGCCGACAGCAGGCAGAGCGGAATGCCGCCGCCGGGATGCACACTGCCTCCCACAAAATAAAGATCAGCGATGCGGGATGAGAAGTTCGGATGCCGCATAAAGGCCGCAAACCGGTTATTTGAGGCCGTACCGTATAAAGCCCCCTGTGCCGACGACGTGCGGGCTTCGATGGTCCGCGGATCAAGAATTGCCTCGCAATCAATCAGGGAACCGACATCCACGCCCAGGTTATGGCTTAGTTTCCGGATCACCTGCTGACGGGTTTCGGCAATAATTGTATCCCAGTCCTGCCCTTCGTTGGCGGGTGCATTCAGCAGGATAAACCAGTTTTCACACCCCCCCGGCGCATCGTCCGGTTTGTGTTTGCTGGTTACGTTCAGGTAAATCGTCGGATCGTCGTAAATCCGGTCGCGCCGGTTGAAGAGGTAATCGAACTCGGTACGGTAGTCGTTCGAGAAAAAGATATTGTGCATATCCAGTTCCGGAAACGTCCGGCGGATACCCCAGTAAAAAATCAGGCCTGACGATGACCGTGGCTGCTTCAATGTCCGTTCGGGCGCCGGCTGATCGGGCAGCAGTCTCCGATAGGTCGGCGTCACATCCATGTTCGACACCACCACCGCATACCGTTTCTCTACACCGGCCACCTGCACGCCAATGGCCTTCCCATTGTCAACCATAATCCGCTGCACCGGCGTTCCGAAATGAAACGTTACGCCCAGACGGCGGGCCAGGGCGGTCAGGGCATTGGTAATGTCAACCATACCCTTTTTGGGAAAATAGGCACCAATATTATATTCCAGATGCGGGATGATATTGAGCAGTGCCGGGGTCTGATACGGGTCTGAGCCGTTATAGGTAGCATACCGGTTGAAAAGCTGCACCAGCTTCGGATGGGTAAACGTACGCCGGTTTGCGCCGTTCATCGTACCGAAAAGGCCAAGCCGCGGTATATTAAGATACCCTTTGAACGCCTGCCGGTTGAGCCATGTACCGGCTTTGTGCAGCGAATCCTGCAAAAAAAGGCTTTCGGTAATCCCATATTTAAAGGCACTATCGGCCAGAAAATCGCGGACGTGTGCGGCGGGTTCTCCCAGGATTTCCTCTACCGCCTGCGCAAAGGCTTCAGTATCGCTCCAGGCCGTCAGGCGCGTACCGTCATCCCAGAAATACCGGCAGATTTCGGGCAGCCGGATATAGTCAAAATAATCAGCGGGGTTTTCGCCGGCGAGCCGGAACAGGTCATTGACCAGCTCGGGAAGCGTAAACAGGGACGGACCAGCATCGAACCGGTATTGATCACCGGCCGGATTTGACAGATCAATGGTTGTCAGCTTGCCGCCCGGATACGCATTGGCTTCAAAAATATCAACCGCATATCCTTTGACAGCCAGCCGGATGGCGGCAGCGATGCCGGCAATACCGGCACCGATAACAACAGCAGACTTCATGTAGGTTTCGTGAGCGATGGCGCAACCAGGTCCGGGAAGGGCATTCTCCCCCGTTGTCAGTGTCCGGTCCTTACTTTTTCGCGTAGTAATACAACGAAACAGACGCCGCATTGTTCCGCTCACTCAACGTAAAGTACCCTTTATCGTCCTTGTCAAAGCATACAGCCTCACCCTGCGGCTCCAGACGATACGGCACCGCACGGCCTTCGCGGCGTTGCAGCGTTTCGGCAATCAGTTCATTGTTCTGCCGTTTCCAGTAGTAAATGTTGGTATAGGTCCGGACCAGAATTTCGTTCCCATCCGACGAAATAGCCGCACCGGTCACCACGGAGAAAGGCAGTTCACCATAGTCCTGTACGGTAGTCACATCGTTGATATTCTGGGGATAGGCAAACCGGTACAACCGGACTTTCGCCTCCCGTTTTGTAATAATCCAGATATCTTTGGTCTGCGGGTCAACAAGGATTGCCTCCGCATCATGAGAGCCATCCGGGTATTTAAAAAACATCCGTTCTGCCTTTATAATGGGTTCGGTCAGGCTTTTGGGCTCCGGAAACCGATAGATCAGGTAAAACGGATATTGCAGGTTGTTATCACCGGTATCGGCCAGATAAATATAATTCGTGCCATCCTGCGGTCCAGGCCCGATGCCCATGTCCTCCCAGTCGCGGTTATCAACCGGCGCAGGCAGCGACATTTTGCCTTTCACCGTGCCATCCTGGTTCAGCAGCGCTATATCGGTCGGGTTTCCGCTGTCTTGCTGTACCCACACATTGCCGGGCATACTCCGGCTGGCCACCATACCCGACGCCTCATCAATCTGGCCCGGGGTGATCGCAACGGCCTTTGGTTCAGTCACAAACTGAGCGCCGTCAACCGGATTGGTTTTAGGATCGCACGCAGTCAGCGCGGCAAGCACAACAATAGAAACAAGAATACGCATTGACGAAGATTGATTGATACCGACAAAGTAACGAAAACCAACCCGAAAAAAGCCGAAAACCTTTATCCTTTGGCTCTATTGCCGCATCAACGCTTTTTTTTAAGATTAATTTTATATTTTGATAAATAAACGATAAGTCGTTAATAATTTTGTTTTGGTAAACTAACCCAAGCGTTTTATGTGTGCTTCATCACCAATCAGCAAACGTTTTAGTGCGCGCCAGCTCTTTTTTCTGCTTGGCGCAGGCTTGCTGATCAACCTTCCCCTTCAGGCGCAGGATGCCTCCGGCTATCAGACGCCGCCGAAAGCCCTCGCGGACCTCGTAACCGCTGTCCCGACGCCGGGCGTAGCGATTTCGTCGAAAGGCGATTACCTGTTAATTATGGACCGGGCAGCCAACCCGACCATTGCCGAACTCTCACAGCCTGAATTCCGGCTGGCGGGTCTGCGGCTAAATCCCGCGAACAACGGCCCGAGCCGCGCTACGTACCTGACCGGCCTGAAACTGAAGCCGATTCCGACGGGTGCGGAGAAGGCGATCAGCGGCCTGCCATCACCGGCTCAGATCAGCTATGTACAGTGGTCGCCCGACGAAACAAAAATTGCCTTTGCCAACTCAACCGACAGCAAAATTGAGCTGTACGTCATTGATGTAGCAACGGCTTCGGCCCGTAAAGTCTCTGATATGGCGCTGAATGCGGTATTAGGTACGCCTTACCGGTGGCTATCAGACAGCAAGTCTCTGATCGTTAAAGCCATTCCGGCTGACCGCGGGGCCGCGCCGGCCATCAGCCGTGTCCCGTCGGGCCCGACCGTTCAGGAAAACCTCGGCAAAAAAGCCCAGGCCGCTACGTATCAGGATTTGCTGAAAAATCCGTCTGACGAACAGCAGTTTGCCTACTATGCTACTGCCCAGACGGTTCGGCTGGGTCTCGATGGCAGCGTTCAGAAAATCGGCCAGCCTGGCCTGATTTCCGGAGCTGACCCCTCACCGGATGGTAAATTTGTGATGCTGGAGACGATTCATAAGCCTTTCTCCTATCTGGTACCAGTCAACAACTTCCCGGTCCGTACAGACATTTTCGACGTACAGGGTTCACTGGTTAAAACGCTGAATGATGCGCCTTTACAGGAGAACATTGCCTGGGCCAGCGACGGGGCACCGACGGGTCCGCGCAACTTTAACTGGCGTCCGGATGTACCGGCATCGATCTACTACACCGTCGCTCAGGACAACGGCGACCCTAAGCAGAAGGCCGACATCCGCGACCGCGTTTATCAGCTGGAAGCGCCGTTTGCGACCCCGAAAGAAATTTATGCGTCAACCTACCGCTTCGGTGGCTTCAATTGGGGTACAGAAACGGTAGCCTTTGTGTATGAGCGCTGGCGGCAGACGCGGAAATCGCTTACGAAAATCTATAACCCGAAAACCGGCGAATCAACCGTCCTGTTTGACCGTTCTTCGGAAGACCGGTATGGCAACCCGGGTCAGCCCGATACGCGCCGGAATCAGTTTGGCCGTGAGGTGCTGAATATTCTGCCAAACAACGAGATCATAATGGTCAACAGCATAGGCTCATCACCGGAAGGCGACCGTCCGTTTGTAAGTGTGCTGAATCTGAATACCAAACAAACCCGTGAGCTGTGGCGCTCAGGTGGTGCCGGAGCCGACGCTACCGTGTTCGAGCAGCCGGTTACGGTACTGGATGCAGCCAAAGGCCTGGTACTGACTACGCGCGAGACACCTGAAGAAAACCCGAACTACTTTATCCGGAACCTGAAACCAGCCAAAAAGCAGCCGGCCCTGACACAGATAACGGCATTCCCACACCCGTATGCCCAGCTGAAAGGCATTCAGAAGCAACAGCTTCGCTACAAACGTCCGGACGGTGTCGACCTGACGGCTACGCTCTATTTACCGGCTGGTTATAAGAAAGAAGACGGGCCGTTGCCAACGTTTATGTGGGCGTACCCGGCTGAATTCAAGAGTAAGGATGCCGCCGGTCAGGTGTCGGGTTCACCGTATCGGTTCAACCGCATCGCAGTTACCGGGGCGGCTATTTTTGCCACGATGGGTTATGCCGTTCTCGATAATGCCAGCATCCCGATTATCGGTGAAGGCGATAAGGAGCCAAACGATACCTATGTCGAGCAACTGGTGGCAAGCGCTAAGGCGGCTATCGACGAAGGCGTCCGGCTGGGCGTTGTTGATCCGACAAAAGTCGGCGTGGGAGGCCACTCGTACGGTGCGTTTATGACCGCCAACCTGCTGACGCATTCAAACCTGTTTCGTGCCGGAATCGCGCGTTCAGGTGCGTACAACCGTACGTTGACACCGTTTGGTTTCCAGAACGAGCAACGTACGTACTGGCAGGCGCCGGATGTCTATAACAAAATGTCGCCGTTCATGAATGCGGATAAAATGAAAACACCGCTATTGCTGATTCACGGTGAAGCCGACAACAACACCGGTACGTTCCCGATCCAGTCAGAGCGGTATTACAACGCATTGAAAGGCTTCGGCGCCACGACTAAACTGGTTTTCCTCCCGTATGAAAGCCACGGTTACACCGGGCAGGAGTCGCTGATGCATATGCTGCATGAAATGAACGGCTGGCTCGACAAGTACGTCAAAAATGCCCCGCCGCTTCAGGCCGGCAAACAGCAGCCGGGCAAAGCAGGCGGCGGAGATAAGTAAGCACTGAGCTAAATGAATAATGTAAAATGAGGAATGAACAATGTGTTTTTGGCTGCGAACAGATCAACCCTCCGAAGCCACCTGCGTCTATTTCATTATCCATTTTACATTATTCATTTTTTTTACCGCTTCGCGTACACCCTGAGCGTCCCGTTCGACGTTTCCAGAACGAGACGTATCGTCTGACTGTCGCCCACACCAAGCTGCTGCCCGCCTGATGCAATCACCACGGAATTGCCCGAACCACCTGTCAGATCAACCGTTCCGGTCTGGCTGCGGCTGGTGGTAGTAGTAAACTGCGCACCATTGATATTCTGCTGTTTGGCAGCGGAAAACACAAAATTGACAGATGACTGCGTATTTGTCGATTTTTTAAACGAAAGCGAGCTATTGACCACAAAAGTCGCCGTACCCGACACAACCGTTGACGAAGGCGGAGTGGGCAGATTTACCGAATCCTGTCCCAGCGAATAGGCATAAACCTGATAATTACCCTCTACAATTGCCGCCAGATCAGGATCTGTTTTGTCCTTACTACACCCTGTCACGAATACCCCTGCCACCAACAGGCCAAAACAATACTTGAAAAACTGCATATAACGTTGATATTGATTCAGACGCCAAATTAATGATTCCCTGCCAAATCATTTTAATAAACAAACGGACGGCGGCCGTGTTAAGGTGATGCATTTAACAACTCAACTTCAATGAAAAAGATCGTATGCATGGCCGCTATTGTGGTAGCGACCCTGTCACTGGCCACCGCCCAGGACGTTAAAGAATCAGCCAAAGAAACTGGCCGTCAGGCTAAACGCACCGCTAATGCCGCCGGCAATAAAATTAAACGCGAAACCCGCGAAGCCGGGCAGGACATTAAGGAAGAAAGCCGCGAAGTGAAGGCCGACGTGAAACGGGGCACCGATAAGGCATTGAAAAAAACGAAGAAAGGGCTCAAAAAAGCTGAAAAGAAGCTTGACGAGTCGAGATAGGTTTTCAAAAACAAACCGGTTCGCTTGTTGGTATCTGATTTGCGCTTATTTTGCAGGAGGACATGGCTATGGACAGAACCAGCAGCCGCGTTCTCCTGTTTTTACATTGATTTGCCGGTAAATCCTGCTTTTCTCTGACTATGCATCAATCGTTGAACGTTTTACTTTTCGGCATTACCCGCGACATTGCGGGGAAGTCTATTGTCGCCTGCCCGCTTTCCGGAATGGCTACGGTTTCTGATCTGCTGGACTATCTGAAACAAACCTATCCGCCCATGGCCGGCATCAGCTCACTGCTGGTAGCGGTCAACGGCGAATATGCCGAACCGGCTACGTCGCTGACCGCTACGGACGAAGTAGCCATCATTCCTCCCGTAAGCGGAGGGTAGTCCTCAATTGCATATCCTCTTTTTAACTATATGGTTGCCTTAACTTCTGATCCTATCGATTTGGGTTCAGCACACAAGTATTTACAATCCGATCAGGCCGGAGCCATCAATTTTTTTCTGGGTGTCGTACGTGACAATACCGCAAACCGGGCCGTTGACCGGCTCGAATACGAAGCCTATGACCGGATGGCCATCAGCGAAATGCAGAAAATCGCCGATGAAGCCTGTCGCCGCTGGACCATTCTGCGCTACGTTATTATTCACCGGACCGGGGTGCTTCGTGTGGGCGAAACAGCCGTCCTGATCGGGGTATCTACCCCACACCGGGGCGATTCATTTGACGCCTGCCGGTATGTCATTGATACCATCAAGCAGACGGTTCCGATCTGGAAAAAAGAGGTGTTGACCGATGGCGAAGTATGGGTCAATGCACACCCGTAAGCCTCGACATCCAAACCTTCCCGGAAGTTCAAAACTTCCGGGAAGGTTTGGCTAGATGTAGCTTTGTCAGTGCGGCACCGCATAGATACCCATGACCGGATAATGATCGGAAAAGGGAATCGAACGGAACGTTTGAAAATCCACCGCCTTTATAGCCGGATTAAAGAACTGATTATCGATGCGGATGAACCGGGGCGAGCGGTTGAGCGTAAAACCAAACCCATGCCCGGCCTCTTCAAAGGCATTCGACAACTTCCGCCGCAGCAGGGTGTAGATCACGCTGTAGGGTGTTTCGTTAAAGTCTCCGGTGACGATAACCGGATATGGACTTTCGTCGATGTATTTTTCTACGAGTGTTAACTGCTCCCGCCGGTCAATAAATCCGGACTTCAGTGCTCCGAGAATGCCTTTGGTCTCGTGCCGGACACCGGCCATTTCATCCTGCCGGATCACCCGGCCGACCCGGATACCCATCGACTGCAAATGGATACAGATAACCCGTACCCGTTTGCGGCCGATTTCCAGGTCGGCCCACACCAGGCCGTTCATTTCGCGGCCAAATGCCTCACGTCCGGAATCAAGGATCGGATAGCGCGAAAACAGGGCCGTACCCGGATAGTCATTATGGTCAGGATTCATCAGAACCTGATAGCGGTAGCCCGTTTGCCGGAACCGTTCTACCATGTTGAGCGGTCTGCTGTTGGTATGGCTCTGAAATTCCTGAAAGCACTTCACGTCGGCATCCAGCCCCACCACCCAGTCGGTCATCTCACGGATTCTGGCCGTATCCCGTTTGTCGCGGTCCGACACATTAAAGCCCATGACATTATAACTGAAGACAGACAGGGACGTAGCCGGTTCAGGAGTTTTCTGCTCTCCCCAGTGCAGCGCAAAGGTACGCGGCCACAACCAGAAGCCGGCCAGCATCACCAGCAGAGACAGCACTATTTTCAGCGAACGGTTAATGGCCCAGCCCAGCATAAAAAGCAGGTGGCAAACCCAGGCAATGGGTAGGCTCAGCATTAGCATACTGGCCGACCAGTGTTCGACCGGCAGCTTACAAAGCAGGTAATAAACGACCAGTGTATATACCGCTAATCCCGTATTGACCGACCAGAAAACGGACCGGAAAAACGATCGGATAAGCGCTTTAGCAGAAAATGACGTCGGCATGTAATTAGATAAGCGACCTGTAAAGTGTCAAAAATAGCAGACACCGGATGGCTTACCGCATAAATCAGGCCGTTTTTTATGTTTGGGGCCTGTTTCTGCCTGCTACCGGTCCCTTTAGCGGCATCACTGGTGTCGCCGCCATTTGCTATTTCATTTATAATCTGCTATATTTGCACCGTTTATTAAGTATTGAGGTGATCGGCAAAGGGAGGTAAACTCCCTTTTTTGTTACAGTAAAGGGAATGGATACAAAGGAAAAATTAGCAGAACTTATTCAGCCTTACTTGCCAGTCGACGCAACGAATGGTTCTGCGGTTCACGTTGTTGACATTCAGGTGGCGGGTAAGCAGGGAGGCCGTTTAAAGGTAACGATCCTGCTCGACAGCGACACAGGCATTACGATTGATCAGTGTGCCAGCGTCAGTCGTCAGTTAGGGAATCAGTTAGATGAAACAGATCTCTTCGACGGCCGTGCCTTTACCCTTGAAGTTTCATCGCCGGGTGTTGACTTTCCGTTGACACAGCCCTGGCAGTTCCGCAAGAATATCGGTCGTCAATTAGCTGTGACGCTGGCAGATGGCAGCGTGGTACATGGCAAATTAGACGGCTTGGCCGACGATCATATCGTGCTGGACATTGTGCCGGCCAAAAAGGCCAAAAGTAAAAAGAAGGCGAGTGCCGATGAGGTTGCTCCTCCGGAGGGCCCCACCCCGATTCAATTCGAACAGATACAAAAAGCACAGGTAGAAATTTCCTTTAAATAGTTTACCGGTCACCGCCCTGATCTGAAGACGTTCTTCTTGTCGGGACCCTGATCCGTAAGCCGTAGACTTATTCAAGTTTATGACCAGTGGAGCACTGATAGAATCATTTGCTGATTTTGCCCGGTCGAAAAATATTGACCGGCCCACCATGATTGCGATCCTGGAAGAAGTCTTCCGGACCATGATCCGCAAGAAATACGGGACTGACGAAAACTTTGACGTAATCATCAACGCCGAAAGCGGTGACCTCGAAATGTGGCGTACCCGTGAAATCGTCGATGATAACTCGGAAGATATTTGGGATTACGATAAAATTCCGTTGGCCGAAGCCCGCAAAATTCAGGACGATTTTGAAGTGGGCGAGCAGGTTGCCGAGGAAGTAAAACTGGAAGACTTCGGTCGCCGGGTCGTTCAGACCGCCCGTCAGACCCTTATCCAGAAAATCAAAGATCTGGAAAAAGAGTTATTGTATCAGAAGTACAAAGACCAGGTAGGTGATCTGATTACGGCAGAAGTATATCAGCTGCTGAAGCATGAGATCATTCTGGTTGACAGCGAGAATAACGAACTGAGTCTGCCCCGCACGGAACAGATCCCGAAAGACCGTTACCGGAAAGGCGAGAATGTCAAAGCGGTTGTACACCGGGCAGAAATGAACAACGGTACGCCGAAAATTCTGCTTTCACGCACATCACCGGTATTCCTGGAGCGTTTATTTGAAACGGAGATTCCGGAAATTTACGATGGCTTGATTTCGATCCGCAAAATCGTGCGTGAGCCGGGTGAGCGGGCAAAGGTAGCCGTTGAATCATACGATGACCGTATTGATCCGGTGGGTGCCTGCGTGGGTATGAAAGGCTCACGGATTCACAGCATCGTCCGGGAACTGGGTAACGAAAATATTGACGTTATCAATTATACGGACAACCTTGAACTGCTGATCAGCCGTGCGCTTAGTCCGGCGAAAATCAGTACGATGAACATTGACCGTGAAACCCGCCGCGTGGCTGTTTTCCTGAAACCGGATCAGGTATCCCTGGCCATCGGTAAGGGCGGACAGAACATTAAGCTGGCAGGCCGTCTGGTCGATATGGAAATCGATGTGTTCCGCGAAAATGAAGGACCGGAAGACGACGAAGACGTTGACCTGAACGAATTCTCGGACGAGATCGAAGAGTGGATCATTGACGAACTGCGCCGTGTCGGACTCGATACGGCAAAGAGCGTACTGGCCCTGAGCAAGGAAGAGCTTGTACGTCGTTCTGACCTTGAAGATGACACAATCGAAGAAATTCTTGTCATTTTACGTCACGAATTCGAATAGTCTGTGTGTAAGGTGCATAGATACGGATGAAGCACCCGAAATCGCTGTTTCATTCATATCTGTGCGCGCTGTTTAGCGTAAAATAAAGAAGCCAGGGATTTTTCTTAGCATAACCGTTGTTCTAAGGATACAAACAACCATTAACTTTGCCAATTAGATTATTGAATAGAAAAGGAACGTATGGCAGAAGATAAATCAATGCGGCTAAACCAGGTGGCAAAAATTCTCAACGTGGGACTGTCCACGGTGGTGAGTCGTCTTTCTGCCAAAGGTTTTAAAGTCGAAAGTAACCCCAACGCTAAGATCAATGCCGAACAGCTTGATTATCTGGCGAAAGAGTTCAAATCTACGGAGTTACACCAAGGCAACCGCAAGACCGCCGAGACGGTGGCCGAACCAAACCGTAAACAGGAAGACGTTATATTGTATCGTCGGGACGATACCGGACGTCCGGTAGCCTCTACACCACAACCGGCAGGTGACTCTAAACCAGCACCAGCCGAAGCAAAGCCGGAACCGGCAAGCGGTTCTGTATTGCCAGGCCTTAAAGTACTGGGTAAAATTGATTTGAATGCAAAACCAGGCTCGTCACCTGTCAGCTCCGGAACACCTGCTCAGGCAGCTCCGGCTCAGCCAGTGACGCCGCCGGCCGAACATAAACCAGCTGCTCCGTCGCCGGAACCTGCGAAGGCTCCTGTACAGGAAGCAGCCCCTGCTCCTGCTAAACCGGTTACACCGCCAGCGGCTCCGGTTGAAGCAAAAGCACCTGTTCAACAACAACCTGAACCACCTAAACCACAGCCGGCTGAAAGCAAGCCCGTGGATAAGGTGGCTCAGCCAACAGCGCCTGTCCAGGAAAAACAACAGCCTGCCCCTAAACCGGAACCTGTTGTGCCTGTCGTGGCCGAAAAAGCTGTACAGCCAGAAACCTCAACGCCTGTAGCGGCTCCCAAACCAGCGGAACCAAAACCGGCGGGGGTGTCCGCACCAGTTGTTGCTGACAAATCCAACGAGACTAAACAAGCGGAACCTACGAAGCCAATCGAAGCTGTATTACCAAAAGCTGAGCAGACTCAACCCGAGCAGCGCACTCCGGGTCGCCAGCAAGACCAAAAACCTGCTCCTCCATCCGAACAGCGAAATGCTGCCCGTCCGAGTGAGCCACAACGTACGCCGGAACCGGAAACGCCTGCTGCTCAGGGAGCTGATCACGGTTCAGACATTGAACCGGAAACGATCCGCGCCGAGGGCCGCCATCAGTTAGGCGGTCTGAAAATTCTGGGCAAAATCGAGCTGCCGGTTGAACCAACACGTTCATCAAACAATGACCGTGACAAGAAGAAGAAACGGAAACGTATTCGTGGTAAGGAAGGCGTAGCGGTGAATCCGTCTCAGGGTCAGCCAAACGCCGGACAGGGACAAGGCGGTCAGGGTCAGGGACAACGTCCGCACGGCCAGGGTGGTCAGGGTCAGGGACAACGTCCGCATGGCCAGGGCGGCCAGGGTCAGGGACAACGCCCGCAGGGGCAGCGTCCGGAACATGGTGGTAACCGTAACCAGCAGGATCGTCCGCAAGGAGGAGGCCAGCAACAGGGCGGACCACGTAACGACCGGCCGAACCAGGGACCACGTACCGACAATCGCCCGAATCAGGGACCACGTACCGACAATCGCCCGAACCAGAATGCCAATGCAGGCGGTAATGCTCCGGCAAACACCGGCGGCGGCGCCAACAAAAAGCCGGTTCAGGGTGGTAACAACCGCAATGACCGCAACAAACGCGACCGCCGCGAAGCCCCAACGGATGCTGACGTTAAAAAGTCAATCCAGGAAACCCGCGCACGGATGTCGGGTAACCAGCCGAACCGTGGTGCTGACCGTCGGCGTGATCGTCGCCGCGAACGGGCCGACAGGGTTCGTGAGCAGGCGGAACTCGATCAGCAGGAATCAAAAACACTGAAGGTAACCGAGTTCGTTTCTGCAAACGATCTGGCGTCACTGATGGATGTTTCGGTGAACGAAGTAATCGGTACATGTATGAGCCTGGGTATGTTCGTTTCGATCAACCAGCGTCTCGATGCCGAAGCCATTACCGTTATTGCCGATGAATTCGGATATGACGTTCAGTTTGTAACGGCGGAAGAAGAAGTTGAATCAGGTATCGTTGAAGAAGCGGATGCCCCTGAAACACTCGAACCGCGTGCCCCGATCGTCACGATTATGGGTCACGTTGACCACGGTAAAACATCCTTACTTGACTATATCCGCCGTGCGAAAGTAGCGGCCGGAGAAGCCGGTGGTATCACTCAGCACATTGGTGCCTACAGCGTGAAGACGAAAGACGGCAGGATGGTAACATTCCTTGATACTCCTGGTCACGAAGCCTTTACGGCGATGCGTGCCCGTGGTGCGAAAGTAACCGACGTGGTTATCATCGTAATCGCGGCTGACGACAGTATCATGCCACAAACGCGTGAAGCCATTAATCACGCGCAGGTTGCCGGTGTACCAATCGTATTTGCCTTCTCAAAAGTCGATAAGCCAGGTGCTAATCCGGAGAAAATCCGTGAAGCGCTTGCGAACATGAACATGCTCGTGGAAGACTGGGGTGGTAAATATCAGGCACAGGAAATTTCATCGAAGTCAGGTCTTGGTATCGACGATCTGCTTGAAAAAGTATTGCTCGAAGCTGAGTTACTGGAACTGAAAGCCAACCCAAGCCGGAAAGCTGTCGGTACTGTAATTGAAGCTTCACTTGATAAAGGACGCGGTTACGTGTCAACGGTGTTGATCGAGAGCGGTACGCTCCGCCAGGGCGACATCATGCTCGTAGGTGCGCATTACGGTCGTATCCGTGCCATGACGGATGATATTGGCAGCCGGATTAAAGAAGCGGGTCCATCGACACCGGTCCAGATTCTGGGTCTGCCGGGTGCTCCACAGGCCGGTGATAAGTTCAACGTGATGGAAACTGAGCGTGAAGCCCGTGAGATTGCCAACAAACGGGAGCAATTGCTGCGTGAGCAGTCGCTGCGTACCCGCAAGCACATCACACTGGAAGAAATCGGCCGCCGGAAAGCGATCGGTAGCTTCAAGGAACTGAACGTGATTGTGAAAGGTGACGTGGATGGTTCAGTAGAAGCCCTTTCGGATTCCCTGCTTCAGCTGTCTACCGGCGAGGTACAGGTCAACATCCTGCAAAAGGCGGTTGGTCAGATTTCGGAATCAGACGTCCTGCTGGCATCGGCTTCCGATGCGATCATCGTCGGCTTCCAGGTTCGTCCTTCGGTAAACGCCCGTCGTCTTGCCGAACAGGAACAAATCGAAATCCGTCTGTACTCGATTATCTACGACGCGATCAACGAGATCCGCGACGCGATGGAAGGCTTACTTGCACCCACAACCGAAGAAGTTATCACGGGTAACATCGATGTTCGTGAAGTCTTCAAGATCAGCAAGATCGGTACGGTTGCCGGTTGTATGGTTACCGACGGTACCATCAAACGGAACAACAAGGTTCGGGTTATCCGCGACTTCATCGTTATTCATACGGGCGAGATCAGTGCGCTGAAACGCTTCAAGGACGATGTTGGTGAAGTACGTCAGGGTTACGAATGCGGTCTGAGCGTTAAGAACTTTAACGACATCGAAATCGGTGACCAGATCGAAGCTTTCGAAGTGAAAGAGGTTAAACGTACGCTGTAAGGCATCGTTTACCAATCCTATACAGTCTCCGGCCAGTCAACACGGCCGGAGACTTTTTTTGTGCCCTGTTTAACCACTCATACAGATGCCTTCACGCGGCTTGCCGGATTATGCTATACTTGTGTTATGAAATCCTATGACCCTGGTCTGCATATACTGGCAACTTTCTCCACGACAGCCGAAAGGCTAACGGACGTTACCCGTTGCAGGACCTTTTTTAACCAACTCATTGATCAGCTCGGACTCTGTAAAGTGGGTGAAGTCTACCATACTTTTCCCAATCAAAGCTTTACGGCAGTAATCGGGCTGACAGAATCACACCTTTCCATTCATACCTGGCCCGAGCACGGTATCGCCACATTTGACGTTTTTTTGTCTAACTTTCAGCACGACAATACCGGAAAAGTACGCCGGATCTATACCGAAACGCTCGCTTTTTTTGAGGCAACCGTCGTTCATGTTCACGAAATCAGCCGATAACCTGTTATGAGCCCATCCGATTCCACTCCCGACAGCCAGTCTGCTGAAACACTCATCTGCCCGAACTGCCAAAAGGACGTTCTCTATTACGACCGTACCGACAGTTCGTTTTACGGTTGTCCGCACTGTCATCAGTTTTTCGAATACGAAAACGAAGGCCCGCCGGTTAAGCTGCACCTTTTCAGCCAGGCTCCGTCGTTACCCCTGCTCAATATTGGTCAGGAAGGATTCCTGCGGCAGGCCCGGGTACGCGTAGTTGGTTTTATCTACCGGAAAGAACAGACCGCCGCCGACAGCTGGGGCGAATATGTCCTGCTCGGCCGCGACGGCACGCACAGCATGCTGGCTGAATACAACGGCCACTGGACATTGATTAAATCTTTCGCAGGGCAGTACGACGAATATGCCGGCAAAGGCAAGGCCCGTTATGTTGATACACCGGAACGACAATACCGGCTGTTTCACCGCTACAGCCCGGAGACCCTGTACGCTGTCGGTGAATTTGACTGGAATATTCTGGCCGATACGGATATGAAGGTTTCTGAGTACATTCACCCGCCCTACGGCCTGACCCATGAACAGCTTGGCCGGCAGTCGGACTGGTACATCAGTGACTATCTGCCAGCCGATGAAGTTGCGGAAGCATTCGGTCTTGACAAAATACAACTGCCGGCGTCTTACGGCATCGGAGCCAGCCAGCCATCACCCGTTGAACGGACCTGGCCTTCGCTGAAGCAGGTGACGTTACTAGCCTTATTGGCACTCCTCGTACTTCAGTTGTTTTTCAGCCTGTTCAGTAGCAATAAAACCCTGTATGAGGATAGTTTTACGGCCTATCCCGATACCAGCAGCCGGGCAGAAGCCGGTAGTTTCTCGCCGGTTATTTCGCCTTCTTTTATTGTCGACAGTCCGTCTATGCTGGAATTTTCGTTTAGTTCGCCACTCGATAATCAGTGGCTCGAACTGCCGGTCAGTGTCATTCATGAAGAACGAAGCAAAGCCTATACCTTTACTAAAGCACTGGAATATTATTATGGAACCGACGGCGGTGAAAGCTGGTCGGAAGGTTCGCGGAAGGATAAGGCGTATCTGTCGCGCATGCCCGCAGGACGGTACCACCTGAATATCTATCCGTACTCCGGCAGTCTGAATCCGGTACAGATCCGGGTTGCTGTCCGGCAGAAAACACCGGTATCGAACCTGTTTCTGATTGCCGGGCTGTTGCTGTTTTACCCGCTGTTCGAGTTTTTCCGGCAACGCTGGTTTGATTACAGCCGCTGGAGCAACAGCGATTATTCCGATATTGAAGAATCTTAAACGGGGCTGCATATGCGTTTTAACAACCTGATTCATCACCTGAAGACCGTACCCTATTACGCCATCGCAGCCTGTTTACTGCTGGGTCTGTTTATCTGGGCCGACCTGACGGGCACCCGGCTGACCGGCGACGACAAGGAAACGGTCGAAGATCACGGAAAGGCCGGTACTAACCATTATTCTGGCCGGAGCCGCCACTACTATGGCGGACGAAGCTCATTTCACCACAAATAACCCTCCTTTCGTATGGAAGAATACCTGAACATTAAGTACATCGCGGCCTCTGTCGTGTATTCGCTGCTAGGCATCCTTATTCTGGTCATTGCCTTCGTTGTGATTGAAAAACTGGCCCCTGAGAATCTCTGGAAAAAAATTGTCGACGAACAAAACGTTGCCCTTGCCATTATGGCTGCCGGTTTTATGCTGGCTGTAGCGATCATCATTAGCTCTGCCATACATGGCTGATTCCGAACGGTCCCGACACCGGCAGTTGCTCCTGCTGGTATCGGTCTTTATTATCGCTACCTGCGGGCTGATCTACGAGCTCGTGGCTGGTACACTCGCCAGTTACCTGCTCGGCGACTCGGTGATGCAGTTTTCGACCATTATCGGCGTTTATCTGTTTTCGATGGGCATCGGGTCATGGTTATCGCGGTTTCTGGATACAAATCTGCTGAAATGGTTTATCCGTATTGAGCTACTGGTTGGTATTGTCGGCGGCCTGAGTGCCCCCACCCTGTTTGTGCTGTTTGAATACGCCGCCTCATTCAGACTATTGCTGTATACCTTTGTGAGCCTGACCGGGATGCTGGTCGGTCTGGAGATTCCGTTGCTCATGCGCATTCTGGAAAACCGGATTGCGTTCAAAGAGCTGGTGTCACAGGTCTTTACCTTCGACTACATCGGGGCTCTGCTGGCATCGCTGATTTTCCCGCTGGTATTGGTCCCGCTTCTGGGCCTGATCCGGACCTCTGTTTTTTTCGGGTTGCTGAATGTCGGCATCGCGGCCATACTGCTCTACCAGTTTCCGGAAACCCGCCCGTTCCGGCCCTCGTTTCTGGCTGCTATTCTGACCACTGCGCTGATTCTGGTAACCGGCTTTATCTTTGCCGGTCAGATTATGTCGTTCGCAGAAGGGCAGTCATTTCAGGATCGGGTCATTTATGCCAAAAGTACCCTCTATCAGCGCATCGTACTGACGCAGAACCGCCGCGATATGCGGCTATACCTGAACGGCAATCTGCAATTCAGTTCGGCCGATGAATACCGCTATCATGAGGCGCTGGTCCATCCGGCTATGCAGGGGGCAGAGGCTCCGGAAAAGGTACTGGTTCTGGGAGGCGGTGACGGGCTGGCCGTGCGTGAGTTGCTTCGTTATCCGTCACTGCGCAGCATCCGGCTGGTCGATCTGGACCCGGGCATGACCCAATTGTTTAAACGAAATAACCGGCTGCGCCAGCTAAACCAGAATTCGCTGTTATCGCCTAAAGTAGAGGTCATTAATGCCGATGCCTTTACGTGGGTACGCACCGACACGACGCGTTACGATGTTATCATCATTGACTTTCCCGACCCGTCGAACTACTCTATCGGGAAATTATATACGACTACATTTTATCAGGAACTGGATCACCTGCTGAGTCCGCGGGGCGTGGTCGTCGTTCAGTCGACATCCCCGTTTGTGGCCCCAAAATCTTACTGGTGCATCAATCACACCCTTCAGGCCGCGGGTTTTCAGACCATTCCGTATCACCTCTATGTACCTTCATTCGGTGAATGGGGTTACGTCCTGGCGCTGCGGAATAACCATTGGCGGCTCAACGGTAAACTTCCGCCGAAGCTACGTTTCCTGAATCAGCAGACCTTACGCGACATGCTGCATTTTCCGCCTGATATGGCCGAAGTACCAACCGATGTAAATAAGCTCAATAATCAGGCGCTCGTTCAATATTTTGACGAAGAATGGGCCCCTTATGCCAACTAATCCGAACACCGGCATGCCTCATTCTGACGATACGACCCGAACCTCCCGACGACAGTTTCTGGAACAAACTGTTCTGGGAACAGCGGCCCTGCTTTCAGGCTCGCTTGCGCTGGACGGGTGTGCAGCCACCGGCGATGCCAGTCACATTACCGGTAAGCTCGTCGGGCCGAACCATCGGTTAGGGCACCTGCTCCGCGATGTCAGTCCAAGCCAGTGGGCACTGCCCGATACACTATTTACCATACCTGACGTATTGCCCGTCCACGAGGCTGATGTGCTGATTATCGGTGGCGGCGTTGCAGGCTTATCAGCCCGCCGCTGGCTGGAGCAACAGGGCGTCCGGAACATCTTACTGATTGAGCTGGAAGACCAGACCGGCGGTAATGCCCGATCGGGTGAAAATCCGGTGTCGCCCTATCCGTGGGGCGCCCATTACCTGCCGATACCCGACATCCGTAATCGCGAGCTGCTGGACTTTTTAGTGCAGGCTACGGTTATTACCGGCTTTTCGCCGGAAGGGTTACCCGTCTATAACGATTATCACCTCTGCCACGATCCGGAAGAGCGGTTGCTGATTAACGGGCATTGGCAGGAAGGATTATTACCGGCGATTGGTGTGCCCGCCGACGAACAGGCGCAAATCAGCCGGTTTGTGGCCCTGACCGACAAACTTAAAGCGGCAACCGGAGCAGATGGCCGCGATGTGTTTGCGATTCCTGTCGCGGCATCTTCGACGGATCCGCAGTGGCAAAAACTGGACAATCTTTCGTTTGCCGACTATCTGGACCAACATGGTTTTACCTCACCCTACCTGCGCTGGTATCTGGAATATGCCTGCAAAGACGATTACGGCACTAATCTGGCCGCTACGTCGGCGTGGGCAGGCCTGCACTACTTTGCCTCCCGCAAAGGTAAAGCCGCCAATGCATCGGCCTCGTCGGTACTGACATGGCCGGAAGGAAACGCTTTTCTGGCGGCAGCTCTCCGCCGCCAGGCGAAAAGCCCTGTCGAAACAGGGTGGCTGGCCCACTCAATCCGGCGCGACGCAGACCGGGTATATGTAAAAGCATTCTCCGGCCGGACGCATCAACCGGCCTTTTTCCGGGCACGGCAAGTCATTTTTGCGACTCCTCAGTTTATCACCCAACGCCTGATCAGCGCCACTGCCCCGGACCGGCCGGTACTTACGGATGCTTTTCACTATGCCCCGTGGCTGGTGGCCAACCTGACCGTTACGGCCCTCCCCCAGGATCGCGGTATGCCATTATGCTGGGACAATGTGTTTTACGGCAGCGATTCGGTGGGGTATGTCGTGGCCAGACACCAGTCACTGCAACCGCAAAGCGAGCAGCAGGTCATTACTCTCTACTGGCCGTTGACGAAGGAAGCACCGGAGCTTGCCCGCCGGAAAGCGTATCAGACACCCTATGCCGACTGGAAACAAATGATTCTGGCGGAACTGGAACAGGGGCATCCGGGTGTAACTGCCTATGTGAGCGACCTGCAGGTATGGATCTGGGGTCACGGCATGATTGCTCCCCGCCCCGGCTTTATTACGGGAGCAGCCAGAAAACAGGCCGCAGCATCCGTTGACAATCAACTGTTTTTTGCCCACTCCGACCTGAGCGGCATCTCTGTTTTTGAAGAAGCTTTTTATCAGGGCATCCGTGCAGCAAAAGAAGTATTACAGAGCCGCAATGACTAAAACTCAAGAATGTCTGCCAATACGGTTTCGAAGCCGATCAATACGTCATCACCGGTCAGTTTTTCAGTAAACAGCCGCGTAGCTATAGGTTCGCCGGGGTTATAGATAAATGTTTTGCCATCACGCGGTGATACCAGCCAGCCAAGCCGTACACCATTTTTCAGCCAGATTCCCATCTTGTCGTGCAGGTGGTTCAGATTATCGGTCTCCGATGCCAGCTCCAGGACGAAATCAGGCACCAGATACGGGATTGACTTTTTCTCGCCGGTACTCAGCGCATCCCATCGTTCCCGTTTAATCCAGGCAACATCAGGGGCGCGCATTGACCGGTCCGGCAGGAAAAACCCACCGTTTGAATCAATGACCTTACCGGCTTTTGTCCGCCGGTTCCAGATAACAAACTCTGTATTTAACTCACTGCTATTTAACCCGACTAACAGGCTAACAGACGCTACATCCAGAAAGGGCATGCCGTGCTCATCGCGCTCGATATGCAGCTCAGGGTTGGCAGTGCAAAAAGACACCAGCTCATCATCCGTAAATTGCTCAACGTGAGGTATGTGTAACGGCACAATCATGGTTTTCTCCGGTTAGCTCCGAACAAAAATAAGAAAATAACCGGCTGGTAGCGACAAATTCAGTAAGTTCGCCCCGAAATCAAACGACCTACTTACAAACAATGAAAACGGTTGATTCGTACAACTTCGCCGGTAAAAAAGCCTTAGTCCGCGTGGACTTTAACGTACCGCTCGACAGCAACTTTACGATCACGGATGATACGCGTATTAAAGCGACGATTCCGACAATCTCTAAAATCCTGAACGATGGTGGCTCGGCCATTCTGATGTCACACCTTGGCCGGCCGAAAGGTGGTCCGGAAGAGAAATACTCACTGAAGCACCTGGTGCCGACGCTGTCTGAAACATTCGGTCGTGAGGTTAAATTTGCCGATGACTGCATCGGTCAGTCAGCTATTGATCAGGCCGCAGCCCTGCAACCAGGCGAAATTCTGTTGCTGGAAAACCTGCGTTTCTACAAGGAAGAAGAAAAAGGCAACCTTGAGTTCGCCGAAAAACTGTCGAAGTTGGGTGATGTATGGGTGAACGATGCTTTTGGTACTGCTCACCGCGCCCACGCCTCAACCGCCGTAATCGGTCAGTTCTTCGAAGACCGCATTTGTGGTTATGTGATGCTGGCTGAAATCGAAAATGCCGACAAGATCCTGGAAAAAGCAGAGAAGCCGTTTACAGCCATCATGGGCGGGGCGAAAATCTCCGACAAAATCCTGATCATCGAGCGTCTGCTTGATAAAGTTGACAACCTGATCATTGGCGGTGGTATGACCTATACCTTCGTAAAAGCGCAGGGTGGCAGCATCGGCAAATCCCTGCTCGAAGCTGACAAGCAGGAACTGGCCCTTGAAATCCTCAAAAAAGCACAGGAAAAAGGCGTTAACATTATTTTCCCGGTTGACAACCTGTGTGCCGACGCGTTTTCGAACAATGCCAACACGCAGATAGTGGCCAGCGGCGAAATTCCTGACGGTTGGGAAGGTCTGGACATCGGTCCGGAATCGATCAAGCAATTTGCCGAAGTAGTGAAAAACTCAAAAACCATCCTGTGGAACGGTCCGATGGGTGTGTTTGAGTTCGAAAACTTTGCGAAAGGCACCAATGCCATTGCCGAAGCGGTAGTAGAAGCAACCGAGAAAAACGGTGCATTCTCGCTGATCGGTGGCGGTGATTCGGCCTCGGCGATCAACCAGGCCGGTTACGGTGACCGCGTGAGCTACGTATCAACCGGTGGCGGTGCCTTACTGGAATACATGGAAGGTAAAGAATTACCGGGTGTTGCTGCGCTGAAATAATACTTTTTAGTATATTAGCCAAGCCGCATAAAAAAAGCCACCTTTCAAGATGAAGGTGGCTTTCCGGCACATTTTCTTAACCTAAACTAATATCTGTTGCGTGATTGTGCGAGTGAGTGATTGAGTGGCATTTCCTTTAAAATTCTCTCAATCACTCATTCTCTCAATCACTAATTATTTCCTCCCGCGCGGCTTTGTTCGGCCGATGTTGCTGACTGACGCTGACGGGCTCCTTTCACGTTCTGGTTACCGAAACGATAGGTAAAGGTGGCCCGTACAATCCGGCTCTCCCAGCCTGCTTTCACACGGAAATTAATGTCCTGATACTGCGCAATCCCATTGAAACGGTTCAGCCACAGCGGATCGTTGATGTTTACTTTCAGCGTACCTTTCTTGTTCAGCACTGATTTCTGCACACCCATGCTGAAGGCACCCTGTGGCTGATAACGGTAGAACCCGTACACACCAGCTGAATTATACCAGCCTGACAGCTCGGCGGTAAAGCCTTTGCCCAACACAAACGAGTTTGAGGTGTACAGGTTGTAGGCCACAAACGATACGTTATACTGCGCTCCCAGATACGGTGAGTTAAACTTATTGTAGTATGCCGTTATGTTATTCTGCATGTTCCACCACTTGTTTACCCGGACCGGGAAGCTAACTGTCAGGTTAACGTTGTCCTGTGTTGCTAAATTGTCAGTAATTACGTACGTGATATTTTTTTCCGGAATCTGGCCCGGGACCTCATCTACAATCACATCTGTCGTGCGGCTATAGCCCAGTGAAGTCGAGAACGCTCCTTTATATACGTGTGTCAGCTGGAACGAGTTGGTGAACTGCGGACGCAGGTATGGGTTACCTTCCTTGTATGTATACGGATCCAGATAGAAACGGAACGGATTCAGGTTCTGGTAGTTCGGACGGTCGATCCGGCGGCTGTACGACAGGTTCAGTACGTTGTTGGTATCGAGCTGGCGCGACAGGAACACCGTCGGGAACAGGTTGGTATACGACCGGTCAACTACTTTATTCAGCGTTACCGAGTTGCCCCGTGACTGCGTGTTTTCAACCCGAACACCGGCCTGGAACGTAGTGCGTTTGTCGATCTTACCGGAATAGTTGGTATAGGCCGCGTTGATCTTTTCGGTATAAATGAACTGGTTCGACTGACCGACGTTCGGCACCCAGCGACCGTCTACATAATCATCATAGCTCATGTTATTGTCTGATGATACGTAGCTGCTTTTCACACCGGCTTCGAACTTACCCCCTTTGGCAGTCGGGTGCACATAATCCGACTTAAACGCCCAGATATTGATGGCTGACGGCATGATGTTCCGGACAATTTCCGCCGGACGAACGGTAGCCCCTTTCGCATCCTGATACGTAGTACTCAGGTTATTATAGGAGTCTCCGTCGAAATACGAGTAGTCCATATCGGCGGTCAGCTCGCGGCCTTTGCCGTTGAAATCGTACTTATAATTGACGTTTCCGGTCAGGTTGCTCCACTTATTTCTCACCCCTACATTGGTTGTCGGCTTAAGGGTAATGTTCCCGCCGGCATCCCTGATCGTAGTATAGTTAAAGGCATTCATTTGCTGCCAGTCATTGATAAAGCCTGTGGTCAGGAAACCGATTGTGCTCTTTTTGCTGACGAAATAATCGAGTCCGGCCCGTACATTGTGCCCGTCAAACCGGTTCGGCCGATACGAATTCTGCTCGAAATAGGTCAGTGACGTGCCGTTCGGAATGGTGCGGGTGATTTCGTTCAACTGGAAACGGCGGTTGTGAAAAAAGCTATAGTTCCCGAATGCATTGATTTTGCCGACCCGGTGATTCAGACTCAGGTTGGTGTTGGCTTTCTCGAAACGACCATAACCCGCTCCGACCGTCAACGTCCCGTTCGTACCGAAGTTTTTATTCTTCTTCATCCGGATATTGATGATCCCGACATTACCGGCCGCATCATATTTAGACGATGGGTTGGTGATAATCTCAATCTTCTCGATGTTGTCACTTGGCGTGTTTTTCAGCAGGTTAGCTACATCTGCTGACGACAGATACGTTTGTTTTCCGTCGATCATGACAATAACGCCTGATTTACCTTTCAGTTGCAACTGATCGGTCTGGCGGTCAATGGTCACGCCGGGTGCTTTTTCCAGTACTTCGAGGGCAGTACTACCGCTCGACACGATACTGTTTTCCACGTTTACCACCGTGCGGTCGATTTCCTGCTCGATGAACGGTTTTTTCGCCGTTACTTTCACCTCATTCAGGCTTTTTGATTCCTCCAGCATCGTTAATGCCGGCATTTCGGCAAACGGGTGGTTCTGATCCAGCGTAAAGGATTCACTGTATGTTTTCCGGAAACCGAGCTGTTGTGCGAGGACACGGTACTGACCGGCACCGATACTTTCAAAATAATATTTACCCGATACATCGCTGACCGCACCTTTTACCAATGTCGAGTCTTTGGCTTTCACCAGCATCATGGTAACGAACTCCAGCCCTTTGCCGGCTCCGTCAACGACTGTACCCCGAACGGTGCCCCTGACAGGATTCTGGGCCCAGGTGGTGGTTGCAAGTAAGGCTGCAACAAATGTGGAGGTAATAAATGCTTTCATCGTGTTAAGAAATTTGTTGTCTACGAATCGGATTCAGTGTTGCTTACTGTTCAAGCTAGTGTTGTTGTTTTCTGCTCAGGCAGGGTATTGTTCCCGTTGAACTACATGGCAAAGTTAGGTAGTTTGCATTGCATAGTACCTTTTCTTACATGAATGGTCAATTCGGTAGGATGACTGGTTCAATCGGGGGAAGTGTCAAAAAGAATCCTTAACTAACGATGTAAAGTTCTTTTTAAAGAGGCGGGACGGCAATATAATGTTGCATGAACCCGCAAAAAAAGGTGATAAAATCGCAAACAGCGCGGTAGAGACGCAATATCTTGCGTCTCTCAAACCGTTAGGTTAGCCGGAAAATAGCCCGCGTCTCATTAAAACCGCTCAGACTAACCAGGAAGCATGGTTATTCCCAAAACCAGCTGGCGCAGGAAAGAGACGCAAAATATTGCGTCTCTACGGGGTTTTACAGGCGCAGGCCGGCGCTCCATACGTTCAGATCAGGGCCTTGTCCGGCACGGAACAGCGGCGATGGTTCGTAGCGGAAGAAGAACGCACTTCCTTTGTTCCAGCCGATTTCGCCGGTTACACCCCAACGGACAGGGCTCAGGTTATAAGAACCGTGGTCGCGGATAGCACGGTTTTTACGGCCATCAGTTTCTTCCGGTTTCAGGGAGGTGTAGCTGTCAACGCGGGTTCCGATGTAGGCCCCGGCGCCAAACCAGAAGCCCGACGAGAAGCGGACATTCAGGACGGCCGGTACGTTAACCTGAGTAACCACCAGTTTTGATTTGCGCAGCGGTTGCACTGCCGGAATCACATCTAACACATTATTGCGTTCAACCAGTACCTGATTGTCTTCAAACATAAAATTGTTCCAGGCAATTTCCGGTCCGATCCCGAGACGCAGTTTTGCATTTTTACCCTGAGCGAGGGTTATGTTGCGGCGCCACGACAAAGCCACGAAGCGGGAACCGCCGGTGCGCAGATCATAATTGAGCGGAGCAGCCGCATTCCAGTTATTGAAACCGATGTACAAGCCGAAATCTTTTGTCACCCGTTTCACCACACGATCTGTTTTAGTATCGATCGTAAAGGTAGTCACAGTCGTTGAGGTAGTGGTGGTGGTTTTTGTGCTGTCTGATGGTGTTTGAGCAGCGGCCATTGAGGTGGCAAAAGCGGCGATGGCGAGCGAAAGGGTTGAGAACGTTTTCATGGCTTTTTGTGAGTTTATGATTTGTATTTGTCGTTTTCTGATGGGTAGATGCAGGCTTTCCTGCGGCTGGTTGCACGCTGTCAGAATTTTTTTTATTTTTTTCTGTCAACCTGCCGCCGGCTTTATCTACCCCGAACGACAGCACAAAATTGTAGCACCGGATCCGGTCACGCCGCATCTATTCGACCAACCCGGCAAACATCCCGTCAAGTGCCTTGCTACGTCAGTCAACGGCAGAAACCAATGCCGGTCTGCTGCTTTCCGGTTGGTCGGTTAAAGGCGGAGGTTTGTCGAAGATTGTTGGTGATCGTATTCTTTGCCGGTTATGTTTGCAGCAAACCCTGAGAGTTATGAACATCACCTTTCCGCGGTTATCCGCCGCTTTCATCCGCAATAGCTTATATGTACTGGCTTTTTTTGTTCAGCTATTCACCATGGCCAGTAGTCCTGAAGGGCTTTCGTATTTTACCATTACGTTTACGCTGTCACGCTGGACCAGCATTTACCTGTACCACTGGATACTAAACCAGTTTCTGCCCTCGCGCAAATACCTGATGTTGCTGGCCGGAACCGTAGCAGCCGGTTTCAGTTTTATCGTCATCCGGTATTCACTCGAGGAAATTATCACCCCCCTCCTTTTCCATGCCCGGAATTATACCGAAGACACAACCCTGACCTATTATCTACACGATAATATGTACTTTGCCCTGCCAACGATCGGACTGGGCTGGCTAATCAAACTGGTGGAAGACTGGTTTATGTATCAGACAGAGCGCAGCAGTCTGGTATCTGAGCGCAACACAGCCGAAATGGCCTTTCTGAAATCGCAGGTAAATCCGCACTTCCTGTTCAATACGCTCAACAACATTTACGCCCTTGCCTATACCAAATCTCCGGAAGCCCCGGGGGCCATCCTGAAGCTGTCGGAGCTTATGCGCTATATGCTCTATGAGAGTAACAGCCCCGATGGCCGGTCGCAGAAAGTGGCGTTATCAAAAGAAGTGAAATACCTGACCAACCTCATCGACCTTGAAAAAATCCGCGTTGCCAATGCACAGGTACATGTTCAGACCGAAGGCAACCTCGATCTGTATCGTATTGAACCATTGCTGCTGATTTCATTTGTCGAAAATGCCTTTAAGCATGGCGATCTTTCCGATGCCGGTCAGCCACTGACGATTCTCCTCTCGGTTAAACAAGGAGAACTGACCTTCATTACCAAAAACAAAAAATCGCAGCGGCAAAAAGACGCGGTGGGTGGTATCGGCTTGCAAAATGTGCAGCGACGATTAGCTTTGCTGTATCCGAATCAGCATACCCTCAACGTTCACGATGAAAACGGTGCTTACGTTTGTCATCTGACCATTCAGCTTTAATACAAACTTAACATCAGCCCGCATGGATACCCTGCTACGTACCCTGATTGTCGACGATGAACCACTTGCCCACATGATCCTGACCGATTATGTGTCGAAAGTCCCCTTTCTGACCCTGGTTGGTGCGACTACCAGCCCGATCGAGGCACTCACCCGCCTGCAACGTAACGAAGTTGACCTGATTCTGCTCGATATCCAGATGCCTGAACTGACCGGGATGCAGTTTCTGAAACTCGCCGGCAGCGGCCTGACTACGCATCGCTGCCAGATTATCCTGACGACGGCTTACTCAGATTATGCTGTAGAAGGGTATGAATACAATGTGGTTGATTATTTGCTGAAGCCCATTTCGTTTGACCGTTTTCTGAAAGCTGCGCAGAAAGCCGCACAACTGGCTGCACCAGCCGTCAACATCCCTGTTTCCGACCCCGCAACTCCTCATAATACTGCCGCACAACCGGACTTTATTTTTGTTAAAACCGAATACAAATTACAGCGGATTAACCTGTCTGATATTTTATATATCGAAGGGCTGAAAGACTACCTCTCTATTTACACAACAACCGGGCGTATTCTGGCTTTGCAAACCATGAAAAACATGGATGAAAAGTTACCGCCGGAACGCTTTATGCGGGTACATAAATCCTACATCATTGCCTTAAAAAGCATCGACTCTATTGAGCGAAACCGGATCTATATCGGTAAAACAATCATTCCGGTCGGAGATACATTCCGGGATGAATTTTATAAACGAATTGACCTGTAGCGTATACAAATTAATTTACCCTTTATTTTAGGGTAACTACTTCACTATTAACGGCTCCAATTATTGTTAGAGCAATAATTTTATTAAACATTATTAAGTAATAACTGTAATAAAAAAGGAATAATACTATAGATTAATTATTTATTAAAATACGACTTTATTTTTACCCGAATTTTTAACCTAAAAATCACGTGTAAAGATGAAAGTTATTTTACGATTCTACTTCATCATCGCTGCGTGGCTGATTACTTCGGTGGCATATGCCCAGAACCAAACCGTTACCGGCCGTATTACATCGGCTGAAGACGGCAGTAGTTTACCGGGAGTTTCAGTTGCAGTAAAAGGACAATCACGGGGAGTTGTTTCCGACGCTTCGGGCAATTACCGGATCGCTGTTCCGTCTACCTCAACCCTTGTCTTCAGTTTTATCGGGTTTAACACAGTTGAGGAGGTCGTGGGCTCCCGTACCACCCTCGACGTAGCCCTGCAAACCAGTGTACGCAACCTGTCTGAGGTGATCGTGACCGGCTTCGGTTCGCAGATCAAGCGCGACGTTACAGGGAATATCGCCAAAGTCCGGACATCTGAAATTCAGGATATGCCGGTTGCTACGTTCGACCAGGCCATTCAGGGTAAAGCAGCCGGTGTACAGGTCAATGCCGGATCAGGTAAACTGGGGCAGGGTATTCAGATCCGTGTCCGTGGCCAGTCATCGGTATCAGCCTCGAACCAGCCGCTGTATGTCATCGACGGTATTCCGGTAACAACCGATAACCTGGCCCTCTCAGGTGGTGCGACCAACCCGCTGTCGGACATCAACCCGCAGGACATTGAATCAATCGAAATCCTGAAAGATGCCTCTGCTGCCGCTATTTACGGTTCACGGGCAGCCAACGGCGTTGTGCTGATTACGACAAAACGTGGTAAAGCCGGTCGTACCAACGTTACGTTCGGTGCGCAGTATGGTGCCAGCACGCCAAGCCGTAAACTCCAGTTCCTGAATACACAGCAATACGTTGATTTCTACCTGAAAGCGGCCGGCAACTCCGACCGGATCGAAGGGTATGACGTCAACGATCCGGATTCGTACACAACGTACATGAAAAGCTTCTTCGAGGCGCAGAGTCTTGGTACGTTCGGCACGGCCAATCAGGTAAGCACCAACTGGGGCGATCTGGCGTATCAGGACGCACCGTTCCAGCAGTATGACCTGAACCTGAACGGTGGCAACGAAAAAACCTCATTCTACATCTCGGGCCAGATTCTGGATCAGAAAGGGATTTTGGTCGGTAACCAGCTCGGCCGGATGTCGGGCCGCATTAACCTCGACCACCGCGTATCCGACAAATTCCGGATTGGCTTTAATACCGGCAACAGCCGCACGCTGAACCAGCGGATTTCGGGTGACCGCCAGTTTGACAACCCGATGCAGATGGTGGCCCTGCCGCCAATGACACCATCAACAGACCCGGCTACCGGCTTACCGGTCGGAATGCCTCCAGGCGACATCAGCATTCCGGTTTATTACAACCCGCTGATTAACATCGGTAACGCTTACTATAACACCACCGTTTACCGGAACATCAGCAGTATTTACGGCCAGCTGGAAATTGCCAGAGGCCTTTCGTTCCGCACCGAACTGGGTGTTGACGTGCTGAATCAGCAGGAAGAACTGTATTACAACAGTAAAACGCAGCGCAACTTTGGTGCACCGCAAGGACTTGGCCAGAACCGCTATGTACGGGTTGAGAACTACAACACCAACAACTTCTTCAGCTATAATAAGTCGTTTGGTAAGAGTGTCATCGACGGTACACTGGGTTTATCCTATCAGCAGTCGCAGAGCAAGACCAACTATATCGAAGGCCGTGACTTCCCGTCGGATGCCTACCGGATGATTGCCAGTGCGGCGAAATATTCATCGGGTAGCTCAACCCAAACAGACTACCGCTTCCTGTCGTACTTTGCCCGCGCTAATTACAAATTTGCCGATCGTTATCTGATTGGTGCAAGCGCCCGTGTGGATGGTTCGTCGCGTTTCGGGCGTGAAAACCGGTATGGCTTCTTCCCGGCAGCATCGGTCGGCTGGGTGATCACGGAAGAAGATTTCCTGAAAAACAACACTACGTTCAGCTTCCTGAAACTGCGGGCCAGCTACGGCCGGACCGGTAACGCCGAAATCGGTAACTTCCCGCAACTGGGTCTGTTTATCGGTGATGCCAGCTACGGGGCCTTGCCGGGTCAGCGTCCATCTCAACTGGCCAATCCGAACCTGAGCTGGGAAACAACCGACCAGGCCGACATCGGTCTCGACTTCGGTATCCTGAACAACCGGATCAATGGTGAGCTGGATTACTACAACAAACAGACAACAGGTCTCCTCCTGAACGTAAACGTACCGGGTACGTCCGGGTTTGCTACCCAGTACCGCAACGTAGGTAAACTGGAAAACAAGGGGATTGAAGTGGTGCTGAATACCGACAACATCGTGGGTGAGTTCAAATGGAAAACAAGCCTCAACTTTGCTGCCAACCGCAACAAAATCAAGGACCTGCAAACCCAGATCATCGAAGGTGGTCTGAACAACATGAGCCGCGCCGTTGAAGGCCAGCCGCTGGGCGTGTTCTTCACCGCTGAATACGCCGGTGTTGACCCTGCCAACGGGAATGCACTCTGGTATAAAAACACGCAGAATACCGATGGTTCACTTGACCGCACGACAACCAGCGTATACAGTCAGGCGCAGCGTGTTATTGTCGGTAATCCGATGCCGAAATGGCAGGGTGGTATCACCAACACATTCAGCTACAAAGGTTTTGACCTGAGCGTGTTCTTCAACGCCGTGGTCGGCAACAAGCTGAACTTCTACGGTGTAGGCCGCTATTCATCGGCAAACGGCCGTTTCGAAGACAACCAGACCGTGAACCAGTTGGCTGCATGGACCCAGGAAAATCCGAATACAAACGTACCGGAAGCCCGTCTGTACTATAACAACGGCGCCCAGCCATCCAGCCGCTTCGTTGTTGACGGTTCATACGTACGTCTGCGGAATGTGACCCTTGCCTATAATGTACCGAAAACGCTGCTGAGTAAAATCAAAATGAACAGCGCCCGCATTTTCGTTACCGGCCAGAACCTGCTGACGTTCACCAAATATGTAGGCTGGGATCCGGAAGTGAACGCCGATGATGTGGTGTCGAACATCGCTCAGGGCTATGACTTCTATACGGCACCACAGGCACGGACTATTACAGGTGGGGTAACTATCGGCTTCTAAACCATCAACGACTCAGAGATCATGAAAAATAGTATAAAAATATGGTTACTGGCCGGTACTACCCTGTTTATGGTAGCGGCCTGCGACAGCCGGCTTGACGTTAAGCCGACGCAGACCATCGAAGAAACGAATGCGTTACTGACCGAGCAGGATGTGCAGATTACCCTCCAGGGAGCCTATGACGGGCTTAGCAGTATAAACCTCTACGGCGGTGCCATTCAGTATTCCGGCGAATTTCTGGGCGACGACCGTGAAGTTATCTTCGGCGGTACGTACTCAACACTCGACGAAATCTGGCGGAAAACCATCACGCCGTCGAACACCGTTGTCCGTGACATCTGGCTAAGTGCCTATAACACCATCAACCGCGCCAACAACGTACTGGCCGGTCTGGATAAGGTCGGGGCCGATAACCGCGCCGGTATTGAGGGACAGGCCCTGTTTATCCGCGGCAGCCTGTATTTTGAGCTGGTCCGCCTGTTTGCCAAACAGTGGAACGACGGCACCAACACCGCCAATCCGGGCGTACCGCTCATTCTGACGCCTACACGTGACATCACCACGGCTGATTACAAGGCCCGCAACACGGTGGCCGAAGTATATACCCAGATCATTGCCGACCTGACAAAGGCAGAGCAAGATCTGGACAATAGTGCCGGCAGCGGCTATGCGACAAAAAATGCTGCGTCTGCCCAACTGGCACGCGTGTATCTGCAACAGGCCAACTATGCCGGTGCCCGCGATGCAGCCAACCGCGTCATTCAGACCGGAGCAAATACGCTGAACACCAGCTTCGCTAATGTATTTGATGATGCAACATCCGGTTCGGAGCTGATTTTCAAGATTCTGGTTTCTGAACAAGATGGTGCCAACGACCTGAATACGTTTTATGCGTCATCCGTTAATCAGGGACGTGGCGACGTGCGGGTACAGTCGAAACACCTGGCGCTGTATACCACGGGCGACGTGCGGGGGACCTTCTTCAACCGGGCCAGTAATAACACGTTTACCAGCAAGTACAACGATCAGTTCGGCGATGTGCCGGTGATCCGGGTAACGGAAATGTACCTGACACGCGCCGAAGCGAATTTCCGCCTTGGCACCACAACCGGCGCAACACCGCTGGCCGACATCAACGCCATCCGGACACGGGCGGGTTTACCAGCCCTGACAACGGCTCAGCTGACGCTGGATGCCATACTGAAAGAACGTCACCTCGAACTGGCATTTGAAGGACAGCAGATCCATGACGTGAAGCGCACCGCCGGCCGCGTTGGTACGGTTGCCTTCAGCGCCAACAACCTCGTGATGCCGATTCCGCAGCGCGAAGTAGATACGAACAAAGAGCTCGTTCAGAACCCGGGGTATTAATTTCCCTGATTGCTGAGTAAGCATGCTTCGTTTAGTGGTGGCACGACTAATAGTCGTGCCACCACTTTTCATTTATGCCTGTAAAATCCGGCTGAGAGCGTTATCTTTGCGCCACGAAAACACAATCCGTAAGTCATTCCGAATGAGTTATCTGCCAATTAAACAATTACTGCAAACAGCGCCAACCGGCCAGACGGTTACCGTAAAAGGCTGGGTACGGACTAAACGTGAAAGTAAAAATGCCGTTTTCATTGCGATCAATGACGGCTCAACGATCCATAATATTCAGGCTGTAGCAGAACCAGATCAGTTACCGGAAGAAACCCTGAAACTGATAACAACTGGTTCCTGCGTCGCAGTGGAAGGCAATCTGATCGAGTCATTAGGCTCAGGACAGGCCGTTGAGGTAAAGGTAATTAACGTGACGGTTTACGGTACGGCTGATCCGGAAAAGTATCCGCTGCAACCGAAAAAGCACTCGCTGGAATTCCTGCGTGAGATTGCCCACCTGCGGCCGCGGACAAATACATTCAGTGCCATCCTGCGGATTCGTCACGCCCTGGCGTTTGCGGTCCACAAGTATTTCAACGACAACGGATTTTACTACCTCAATACGCCGATTGTTACCGCGTCGGATGCCGAAGGTGCCGGTGAAATGTTCCGCGTAACGACCCTCGACCCGATCAATCCGCCACGGACCGAAGACGGCAAAGTTGATTACAGCCAGGACTTCTTCGGCCGCGAAACCAACCTGACCGTTTCGGGTCAGCTGGAGGGCGAGCTCGGCGCGATGGCTTTGGGGAAAATCTATACGTTCGGGCCGACGTTCCGCGCCGAAAACTCAAACACTACCCGTCACCTGGCGGAGTTCTGGATGATTGAGCCCGAAATGGCGTTCTTCGAACTGGAAGACAACATGAATCTGGCCGAAGATTTCGTAAAAACGGTGATCCGGTATGCGCTCGACAACTGCGCCGACGATCTGGCGTTCCTCGAAAACCGCCTGAAAGAAGAAGAAAAGAACAAGAAGAAAGAGGAACAAAGCGACATGACGCTGATCGAAAAGCTGCGTTTTGTGGTTGACAATGACTTTGTTCGTCTGAAATATACGGATGCCATCGACATTCTGCTGAACTCGAAACCGGCGAAAAAAGGCCAGTTCCAGTACGACGTAGCGTGGGGCATTGACCTGCAGTCGGAGCACGAACGTTACCTGGTTGAGAAGCATTTCAAAAAACCGGTTATCCTGACCAACTATCCGCGTGCCATTAAGGCGTTCTACATGAAGCAGGACGAAGAACCGGCGACTAACGCGCGTGGCGAGGTGTTCGGACCAACCGTCCGGGCGATGGACGTACTGTTCCCGGGCATCGGCGAAATCATCGGCGGCTCGCAGCGGGAAGAAGATCTCGACAAACTGGTTGCCCGTATGGAAGAAGTTGGTATTGAGCCGGAAGCGATCTGGTGGTACCTCGATACCCGCCGCTTCGGCACCGCGCCACACGCCGGCTTTGGCCTTGGCTTCGAACGGCTGGTCCTGTTCGTGACCGGTATGGGCAACATCCGCGATGTTATCCCATTCCCACGGACACCGAAATCGGCTGAATTCTAGGCGATTTTTCGCATTCATATAGTATTATGCTGTAGAGACAAGGCATGCCTTGTCTCTACAGCGATACGTTTATACATTCATTTACTTCTTACCGTTTTGCTGGCATTACCGATCTTTCTGGCACTTGCATCCGGGTTTGTGGTTATCGGGGTTTACCTCGAGCGAAAAATTTCGGCGTTCATTCAGGACCGCCTGGGCCCGATGGAAGTGGGAAAATGGGGCTTGTTGCAGTTATTTGCCGACTTGCTTAAACTCCTTCAGAAAGAAGACATTGTGCCGGCCGCGGCCGACCGCAAGCTGTTTCTCCTCGCGCCTTCTGTTATTTTTGCTTCTGTATTTGCCGGTTTCGCCGTGATGCCGCTGACCCCCGATTTGCAGGGATCGGCTACGGCTGTCGGGGTATTTTACCTGATGGCCATTGTCTCCTTCGACGTAGTCGGTATTCTGATGGCGGGCTGGGGTTCCAACAACAAGTATTCGCTTCTGGGTGCGATGCGGTCAGTCTCGCAGATTGTGTCATACGAAATTCCGCTGGGCCTGACGATTCTCTGTGTGGTGATGATTTGCCAGTCACTTAACTTACAGGAAATCAGCTTTCAGCAGGGTATATACACCTACGAACCAAACTACCTGTTCGGTATAAAGGCCCTCGGGATCGACGTTACGGAATGGGGCGGCATTTTCAGCTGGAACATCCTGCGTAACCCGTTTCTGCTGATTGCCTATGTGATTTTTTTTATTGCCACGCTGGCCGAGGCCAACCGGGCGCCCTTCGACTTACCCGAAGGAGAGTCTGAAATTGTTGCCGGGTTCAACACCGAATACTCCGGTATGCGTTTTGCTCTGCTGTTCCTGAGCGAATACGCCATGATGCTGCTGGTCGCGTTTCTGGGCGCGATTCTGTTTCTGGGTAGCTGGAATACACCGTTTCCGAACATCGGGCCGGTACGCCTCGCCGACTGGACAAGCGGTTCACCCGGCACGGTCCGGGGCAACCTTACGGGTGCGTTCTGGCTGCTGACCAAAGCCCTGCTGGCGATTATGGTACAGATGTGGATCCGGTGGACGCTTCCCAGGCTGCGCGTGGATCAGCTGATGTTTTTATGCTGGAAAGTCCTGACACCCATTAGTATTCTCCTGCTGCTCATCTCCGGAGTCTGGCGCCTGCTGATGATCTGATTTTGCTCAAAATCAGCCAAATATTCTCATTATCACGTCCCGAATGAACTGTTTAGGGCTGATCTTGTTTTATTACTATAAATACCGACCGGCGTTCCGGTAAAGACCGGCCAACGCCCGCTGACTACATGACATTTTCGCAACTTGGTCTGATAGACCCCATACTAAACGCCCTCCGGGAGGAAGGCTACTCAACCCCCACTCCGATTCAGCAACAAGCCATTCCGCTCGTGTTAGACGGTAACGATTTGTTAGGTGTTGCCCAAACCGGAACGGGTAAAACGGCCGCCTTTGCCATCCCGATGCTGCAACGTCTGAACGCACAGCAACGCGGTCAGAAAGGCCCCCGCCCGGTACGGGCCCTGATTTTAACGCCAACCCGTGAGCTTGCCATTCAGATCGGCGACAGCTTCACGGCCTATGGCCGCCACCTGCCGCTGCGCCACACGGTGATTTTCGGCGGTGTGGGCCAACGCCCGCAAACCGATGCCCTGAAAGCCGGTGTTGATATAATTATTGCTACGCCGGGCCGTTTGCTGGACCTGATGAATCAGGGCTATATCTCGCTGAGAAGCCTGAATACGTTTGTCCTCGACGAAGCGGACCGCATGCTCGATATGGGCTTTGTGCACGACGTAAAAAAGGTAATTGCCAAACTGCCGGCCGAACGTCAGTCGCTGTTTTTCTCGGCGACTATGCCGACCGAAGTGGCTAAACTGGCGAACAGCATCCTGTCGAATCCGGCACGGGTAGAAGTAACACCGGTATCCTCAACCGCCGATACGGTGCAGCAAAAACTATATTTTGTTGAAAAGAACGATAAGCGCAAGCTGCTTGCTTACCTGCTTGAAGATCAGTCGATAGCTTCGGCGCTGGTTTTTACCCGTACCAAACACGGTGCCGACCGGGTAGCCAAAGATCTGGGCAAAGCCGGGGTTAAGGCAGAAGCCATTCACGGCAATAAATCGCAGACTGCCCGTCAACGGGCCCTGAACAACTTTAAGTCGGGTCAGACCCGCGTGCTGG
>CBDFHU010000026.1:0-26784 GCA_965247375.1 Arsenicibacter sp. | reverse complement strand
CACGACATTAATTTCCGGGTCGGCGATAACAGCAATTACTTCGGCCTTAACCTGCAACGGCTTGATCAGAGCGGAATTATCCCGAATGACCGCTACCAACGGACGGTAATCGGGTTGAAAGGTGGCCGCGTGGTGGATAAGTTTACCTCAAATGCGGCGGTTAACTTTACCTATCAGAATACGAACGTGGCTGGCGGCGATTTCGGACAGGACCGTCCCGTCTACTGGAACGTGCTTAATACACCGGCGCACGTACCGATCCGTGATGCGCAGTTGATGGACATTAACTCGCCGTATGGCAATGTCAACGGCTATTATAATGCCTATTATCCGAATCCGTGGTGGCAGGTGACCGGCGAAAACTCACGGCAGAAAACCAACAACTATGCGTTGCAGGGCTTTGCCGATGTGGCCTACAAGCCGGTTGAATGGATGAATGTCCTGTATCGGGTAGGCGGACAGGCGCGTTTCAATTCGTACAAGTACAACCGCGCGGCGGTTACATTCTCCGACTATGCCCTGGGCGACCCGTGGGGTGCGGGTAATATTGCCTCTTCGTTGCAGCGGGTAAATGCCCGTGTGCAGGATGCCATGTCGCTGACAACCCGCTTTACCGGTGACCTCCTCGTTTCGTTTAATCCGAAATTCGGTGAGTTTACGACTAACCTGATTCTTGGTCATCATATTCAGCAGGACTACTACCGGACTCAGTCAGACTACGGTGCTGCCCTTCAGATTCCGGGACTGTATAACATCTCGAATGTGATTGGTCAGCCGGAAGTCTCGGAGTACATGCAGCGCAGCCGCCTGATGGGGGCGTTCGGTGACATTACCGTTGGCTTCCGCGACTTTGCGTTTATTCACGCAACCGGCCGGAACGACTGGACGTCGTTGCTGTCGAGCGCTAACCGGTCATTCTTCTATCCGAGCGTCGATGCGTCGGTGATTTTGTCGGATGCCATTCCGGCACTCAAAGGAACTACGTGGCTGAATTACCTGAAACTGCGTGGCGGTATTTCGAAAGTGGGTAACATCACTGTCGGGCCGTACCAGTTGCAGAACGTATTCATTGCCGGTACCAATGCCTATACCAACGGGACTTCCTTCCCGTATGGCAGTCAGTCGGGTTATCAGCTGGGCAACACACAGTATGACCCGAACCTGAAGCCGGAATTTACGACCAACCGTGAAATCGGCGTGGAGCTGGGTTTCCTGAACCGCTTCAATCTGGAGGTTGCCTATTACAAAATGAATACGACCAACCAGACCGTGCCGATTCAGATTTCGCGGGCAACGGGGTACACCTCGGCACTGATTAACACCGGTGAAATGGAAAACCAGGGTATCGAAGTCGATCTGAAAATCCGTCCGATTATCCGTGCCGGTAAGTTTACGTGGGAAGCCAGCGGCAACTACACATATCTTACCAACAAGGTATTATCGCTTTATGGTGATCTCGACAGGCTGAACATTCCGTATGGCAGCGGAACCGGTTCCGATGTATATGCTGCTGTTGGTAAGTCGTATCCGGCCATTTACGTGAGCGACATTGCCCGCGCCAACAACGATCCGAACAGCCCGTACTATGATGCTTCGGGTCAATTCCTGGGTCGTCCGGTAGTGGGTAGCAACGGTGAAACGATTCTGGATCCGAATTTGGCCTATGCCGGTTCAACGCAGCCTAAGCACCGTCTGGGTATTACAAACACATTCAAATACGGCAACTTCAGCCTGAATATGTTGTGGGAGTATCGTGGCGGCGCTGTGATTTACAACTCAGTCGGCAGTGCTCTTGAGTTTACCGGTGCCGGTATCCGGTCAACCTATAATGGCCGCGAAAACTTTGTGTTCCCTAACTCGGTGGTACAGAACAGTGACGGTACGTTCTCGCCGAACACCAACCTGACTACCCGCGACGGCAACCTGTTCTTCTGGACCAACTCAGCCTACCATCAGGCCGGAACCAGCTACGTAACCAGCGCCGATTACTGGCGGTTACGCGAGATGGCGATCAGCTATGACGTACCGGCGACATTCCTGGAGAAGGTGAAATTCGTGAAGACGCTGAATATAGCTCTGAACGGCCGTAACCTGTTATTGTTCCGCCCGAAAACCAACGTGTTCTCCGATCCTGAATTTTCGGTGGATAACAGTAATGCCATCGGGATCACGAACGAGTACCAGACGCCGACAACGCGTTTCTATGGTTTCCGGGTTAGTGTAGGTTTTTAAACGCAAAACTCATCATGAACAAAATAAAGAAATTTGCCATCGGGGCGCTGGTTGTGGTGCTGGGGACAGTGTCCGGCTGCAAAGACAGCTACTTCGATATCAACAATAACCCGAATCAGGCGACGGAGGCACCACCGGAACTGGTTCTGCCAACGGCCCTGAACGCAACGGGTACCTATTTTGCCACCAATTTTCCCTTCCTGAACCTGTGGATGGGCTACTGGAACTGGAGCGGTAACTATTCGATCGGCCAGTCGGATAAAAATTACCAGTTTACGACGACGTATTTCAATGATATCTGGACGGATGCCTATACGCGGTTGAAAGACTATGATTTTGTGGAGAAGCAGGGAGCAGTCCGTAACCAGCCGTATTTGCAGGCGGTTGCCAAGGTAATGAAGGCATTACACTTCCAGATTCTGGTAGATACCTACGGCAATATACCGTACACAGGGGCGCTCAAAGGAGCAACTAACCTCCAGCCAACCTATGAAAACGGACAGGCGGTTTATGAAAACCTGATGGTCCAGCTCGACTCAGCCCTGATTTTCATCAATCAGGGGAATGCACGTGTCAATGCCGGCGAAGAATCTCTGAATATCGGTGCCAACGACATCATGTTCCAGGGCGATATGGACAAATGGGCACGTTTTGCCAACACGCTCAAACTGCGGATGCTGCTTCGTCAGTCTGAAAAGTCAGACCGGCAGGCGTATATCCAGACGGAGCTGGCTAAGATTAAGGCGTCGAATATTGGTTTTCTGCATGAGGGCGAAAATGCCTCGGTAAACCCCGGATACACGAACTCAACCAACCGCCAGAGTCCGTTCTACGGTGCGTTTGGCTACTCGGTAAGCGGGGCAACGGTCGAGTTGAATAACCAGTATCGTGGCAACAAATACGCCATTGATTTCTATACGCAGACCAACGATTCACGGCTGTTCTTTTTCTACTCAGCTTCATCGACGGGAGGAGCTTACCGCGGTACGTATTTCGGCGATATCAACACGCTGGTCAACAGCCAGACATCGGGTATTGGGCCGGGCTTGCTGGCGAGTGCGGAGCAGGATGCGGTAATTATGTCGTCACACGAAGCCTTTTTCCTGCAGGCCGAAGCCGCACAGCGCGGCTGGATTACCGGTAGTGCGAAAACGTTGTACCAGACAGCCATAACCGAATCATACCGGAATCTGGATGTGCAGGACGATACCGGTACGCCGGAAGAATATGCGCAGGAGTACTATTCGCAAAACGTCGCCAACGTAGGCTGGGATGCTTCGCCGAATAAAATCGAGGCGATCATTACCCAGAAATGGGCGTCACTGAACGGCTTTTCGCCCTACGAAGCGTGGAGTGATTACCGCCGGCTGGGCTTACCGGCCGTACCGATCTCACGGGACCCGAGCGTAACCGTACGCCAGATTCCGGTGCGGTTGCTGTATCCGCAGAGTGAATACAGCTATAACGGTACCAATGTGCAGGCACAGGGACAGGTCAGCCAGTTTACAACAAAGGTGTTCTGGATTAAATAAACGAAATCAACCATGAAAAAACTTCTTGCTATACTCGTTGCGGTTGGGACGGCTTTTAATCTGACGGGCTGCCTGAACGACGACGAACATTATGTGGACTTTCAGGGGGCCGGTGCGATCGCGGAAATTCCGTCGTCGGCATTCTACGGCATTGCCGATAACCAGAGTTTTCTGGCCTCTTCAACGCCGACATCCTATTCGTTTAATGTGAATATTGCTTCGCCGAATCTGCCGTCGCAGGATGTGCAGCTGGCACTGGGCATTAATCAGAGCGCGCTGACTACGTATAATAACCAGAACGGCACCGCCTACACGCTGCCGACGGCGGGAACCTACCAGATCACGACGCCGAATGTGACAGTGAAGGCCGGTACGCGCATGACACCCGTTACGGTGCAGATCAATACGGGTTCGATTAAACCAACCGATCAGTTTGCCATTCCGGTCAGTATCACGAGTGCGACGGGCGGCGTAACGGTAAGTGGTAACTATGCAACAAAGATTATTTTCATCAAGCTGCGGAACAACTACGAAGGTAGCTATCAGGCCACGGGGACGTTTACGCACCCGACTGCCGGCGCCCGCGCGATCAATGAGCAGAAGACGTTGCAAACCATTGACCTGCAAACCAGTGAAACAAACTTTGCGGATCTTGGCGGCAGTGGCTGGACCATGTGGCTGAAGGTAAATGCCGACAATACGGTAACCCTGACTCCGAAAGGAGCATCAAGTACGGCCACTACCCAATTCGGCGAAAATCGCTATGATCCGACTACCCGAACGTTCATTCTGAACTATAAATACCCTGGATCGGGTGGGGATCGGGTTGTGACTGAACGTATTAGACGTTTGTAATCTAGCATTTTTTTAATAATGAAGGCGGGCCATCTGGTCCGCCTTTTTTGTTGAAAGTCCAATTTTAAACTTTTTTAACATGAGCCCCGAAATGTTGCGAAAATTGTATTTATCAGGCCGTATATTAAGTAATCATTAAATAAAGTAGCCTAATCACTACGTTGAATTGAGAAAACAGCAACCGATTATGTGGCAAAATGTTGGCTATGGTTTATTAAAATTTTACCGAATTAATTAAAAAGTGATAATTTGCGGTCAATTTTCCAAAATAACCAAACTAATAATCGTTCCCTATGAAAAAAGCTCTACTCGGTAGCTGGCTACTGACGTTACTATTCTGTGTCCCTATTCTGGCGCAGAACATCACAGTGACGGGCCAGATCACCTCTTCGGAGGACAAATCTCCACTGCCAGGCGTAAGTGTACTTGTCAAAGGTTCGAGCCGCGGAGCCAGCACACAGGCAGACGGTACGTACAAAATCGCGGTGTCAAAAGGCGAAACGCTCCAGTTCAGCTTTATCGGCTTCACAACGCAGACTGTAATTGTCGGTGCGCAGACAACGATTGACATCTCGCTGAAACCTGATGCATCGCAGTTACAGGAGATCGTTGTAACGGCACAGGGTATCCGGAAAAACCAGCGCGAAATCGGTTATGCGTACTCAAAGGTGCAGACCGAAGACGTAACGGTTGGCCGCTCGCCACAGCTGGCGCAGGCCCTGTCCGGCAAAGTAACCGGTCTGGCGGTTTATAACGTGAACAACAGCGTTGACCCATCAGTGAAAATCGTATTACGCGGTTTCCGTTCACTGACCGGTAACAACGAAGCACTGGTGGTTCTGGATGGTATGCAGACAACATCGACGGTGCTGGCGCTGATCAACCCGAACGATATCGAAAGCGTATCGATCCTGAAAGGTGGCCAGGCGGCAACCCTGTACGGTTCGGCCGGTATCAACGGTGCCCTGATCATCACGACGAAAAAAGGTACGAAAGGCAAAATCAAAGTTGGTTACTCAAACAGTACAAACTTTGAGCAGATCAGCTTCCTGCCGCAGTTCCAGGAAAAATACGGCTCAGGCTCACACTACTACCCATCGTTTGGTTCTGCCGGTTACAGCAGCGACCCGCTGGTGCGTATGCAGGGCAACTGGCGGACATACGAAAACCAGCAGTTCGGTGATCCGTTCGACGGTTCAATGCGGATGCTGGGTCGTACGGCCGAAGATGGCAGCCAGCTGATCGTTCCTTATTCAGCCGTTAAAAACGGCCGTTACAAGGCATTTGATACGGGTGTGTCCATGAACAACCAGATCAGCTTCCAGGGTGGCGATGACAATGGTACGTTCTACATGTCAGCTGAAAATCAGAAAATCCAGGGTATTGTACCGCATGATAAGAGCGAACGTACAGGTGCCCGTCTGACGGCTACCCGTGAGTATGGTAAACTGATGACCGGTTTCAACGCCAGCTATACACAGGCGGCTTATGACCGGACAACATCTGACTTCTACAACGACGTAATCAACCAGCCGGCTAACCTGCCGCTGAGCGATCTGCGCGACTGGCAGAATAATCCGCTGGCGAACCCGAACGGATTCTACAACGATTACTACAACAACCCGTACTTCAACGCGGATAATCAGCGTTCACGCTATAAGGATGCCAATATCACCGGTAACCTGAACCTGACCTACAAGCCAACTACCTGGTTGACTATTACAGAGCGTATCGGTGTGATGAACAACTCACGGACGCAGAAAAACACGACGGGTAAATTCCTGTACTCTGACTGGGCGAAAACCAAATCGTTTATCCCTGCTCCGTACTTCCGTGATGGCGATGGTACCGGTATCTACCGTGCCATTACCGATATCTTAGGTTCAGTTACGGATTATTCACGTACAGAAAACGTAATCAACAACGAACTCCAGTTTCAGCTGACGAAAGATTTCGGTCCGCTGTCGAACAAACTGATTCTGGGTCACAGCGTTTATCAGCGCTACATCAAGGAGATTCAGGTCGGTTCAAGCTCAATCGTTGTACCGGATGTGTATAACGTATCAAACCGTCAGGGCGAATTAACCGGTTTCGAAAACAACTACCTGCAGCGTCGTGAAGGCTTCTACGCCGATTTGACGACGAATTACAAAAACTGGTTGATCCTGAACGGAACATTCCGTTACGACCAGACATCGTTGTTCTACAAGCCAACCCGTCCGAAAAACTTCTACTCGTATCCGTACTACGGTGTAGCGCTTTCGTTCATCGCTACAGATGCGTTCCCAAGCATCAAGAGCTCGTTCCTGAACTATGCGAAAATCCGGGTGAACTACAACAAGAACGCCAACGACAACGTACCGTTCTATGGTCTGGACTTAACATACCCGAACGGTGCTAACTTCCCGTTTGGTAACACAGTAGGTCTGACAGTTGGTAACACCTTACCGGATGCCAACCTGAAGCCGGAAGTGGTTTACTCGTCAGAAATCGGTGGTGAATTCCAGTTGTTCAACAACCGCGTAAACTTAGACGTATCGGCCTATACCCAGAACTCAAAAGGTCAGGTAATTACGGTGAAAGTGCCGAACACAACTGGTTTCTCTAACCTCCTGATCAACGTTGGTGAAACGAAAAACTGGGGTTACGAAGCCGAATTGAAGTACCTGATCGCCCGTGGCGGTAAATTTGACTGGGATGCTTCGGTACGTTATTCATACAACGACAACAAAGTGGTTGACCTGTATCCGGGCATCGATGAGTTCTTTATAAGCGGTTATGCATATGCCAGCACAAACGTAATCAAAGGCCAGCGCTTCCCAATGCTGAAAACGGATGGTTACCAGTATGCACCGGATGGCTCAGGCTATCGCCTGGTCAGTGCTACGACAGGTTATCCGCTGCGTCAGTCGTCATTGTCTCCGCGTGGTGGTACACTGCCTCGTAACATTGTTGGTTTAGGGTCTAAACTGACGTATGGCAGCTTCGGTTTTACCTTCAACTTCGAATATCGCGGCGGTAACTTCATGTACAGTGACCTGGGACGTCAGATGACCTTTACCGGCTCTGGTAAATGGACGGACAACCGGACGGATCAGATTTTCCCGAACTCAGCAGTCCTGAACAGCGATGGTAGTGTTACCCCAAACACAACAATCAAAGTTCGTGAGCCTGAGTACGCTCTGTGGGTTGACCAGTATCGTTTGATTTCTGAAAACTTCGTTAACAAAGCATGGTTCATCAAACTGCGTGACATCAACCTGTCATACAACGTGCCACAAAGCTTCCTGGCGAAAACAAAACTGTTCTCAACAGCCAGCATCTCACTGTATGGCCGTAACCTGATCACGATTGTTGACAAGATGAACTACTACACGGACCCTGAGTATAGCTTCACAACAGGTAACGGTTTAGGTATCAACAACACGAGCCAGACTCCGCCTGTTCGTCAGTTTGGTGTGAACATTAATCTTGGTTTCTAGGAATCACAACATTAACAAGACATGAAATTAAAATCATTAGCAATACTAGCATTTGTGGCCCTGGCTGGTACATCGTGTCAGGAGTCGTTCCTCGACATCAACACCAACCCGAATGCCTTACCAACTGCACAACCTAACTATGTGCTTACTAATGCGTTGCTGACATCAGCAACGAACATGCTGGGCGCCAACGAAACTGGTACGTACTGGGCAGGTCAGTGGACACAGGGTAACGGGTATATCATCAGCACAACGCTGTTTGCCTATAACTTTACCAACGGTGATTTCAACTACTGGGACAGCTACTATGATAACCTGCAGGATTATCAGTTCGTTATCAACAATGCAGATGCTTACAACCAGAAGTATCTGAAAGGCCCTGCCAAGATCATGAAAGCCATGCTGTATCAGCAACTGGTAGACATGTACGGTAACGTGCCTTACTCAGACGCCCTGAAAGCAACAGCTTCTCTGGCCCCTAAATTTGATGATCAGAAGGCAATTTATGAGTCACTGATTACGTCTCTGGACGAAGCGCTGGTTGACTTGAAAGCCAATCCGTTTGCCAGTGCTTTTACCGGTTCGGATATCGTTTTCCGTGGTAACACAACGAAATGGGCGCAGCTGGCGAACTCGCTGAAAATGCGTATCCTGATCCGTCAGTCGAAAATTGCGGGACGTGATTCATACATCAAGACCGAAGTGAACAAGATCGTATCTGAAGGTTCAGGCTTCCTGACCGGTGAAGATGCCGGTGTAGGCGGTACATACTTCTTCCTGGCTTCGGCCGGTAAACTGAACCCGATCTATGATCGCTGGGGCTACGATGCGAACGGTGCAAAACGCGCGCTGAACAACTACCCTCGCCCTACTAAATTTTTGATCGACGGGCTGAAAGCAAACAACGATACCCTGCGTCTGAAGCGTATTGCGTATGCAATCGGCGGTGAAAGCACAGGTACACCGGGCGTTAGTACAAACAAGGAAGTTGCGGCCAATTACAACGGTACGCCGTTTGGTGTAAGCTCTGGTTTCTTGCCTGCCAACACCAGTTCGGTTGGTCCAAGCCTGCTGGTAAAAGGCGATTACAACCGTCCGTTCATCCTGATGACGGCTTCAGAAGTGCAATTCCTGCTGGCTGAAGCAAAACAGCGCTACAGCGATGTAACACTGTCAGGTACAGCAAAAGGCTATTTCGAAGAAGGTATCAAGCAGTCATTCCGCACATTGGGCGCTAACGTGGCCGGTGCTGAAGGCTTCAAAGGCAGCAAAATCCAGAACTACGACTGGGATGCAACTACAGATAAACTGGCCGCTATTGCTACGCAGAAGTGGATTGCCCTGACGAACTTCAGCGGTCTGGAGTCATGGTCGGAATACCGCCGGACAAACCTGCCGGTTACGCCGCAAAGTATTCAGCTGGTTGGCGAAACAAAGCGTCCGCTGCGTTTCTACTATCCAAACACCGAGCTGGGGTCAAACGGTACAAACGTGAAGGCACAAGGCACGATCGATCCGTTCACAACCCGCATCTTCTGGGATGTTGACTAATTAACCGATTCGTCCGTACTGAAACGAGGAAAGGCCGTCAATCTGACGGCCTTTCCTCGTTTCAGTACGGGTATCTTTTACTGATTGCTTTGGCTGGTAAGTTCGGCCAGTAACTCCTTGACATTGACGATGGCGAAGCTGCTGGCGTAGTCGGCCATGGCGTAGGGAATAATCAGGTCATCGCCGTTAATGATCCCGCCGCAACTGTAGACTACATTCGGGACGTAGCCTTCCCGCTCGTTTTCATCGGGGCTCAGAATCGGTTCTTTGGTGCGGCCAATCACTTTCGACGGGTCGTTGAGGTCAAGCAGGAAGGCGCCGATGGCATACTTCCGCATCGGACCAACCCCGTGACTCAGCACCAGCCAGCCCGCTTCGGTTTCGAGCGGAGAACCGCAGTTGCCCAACTGCACATATTCCCACGGAAATGTTGGTTTCAGAATCAGCTCTTTGGTCTGCCAGAAATACAGATCATCGGAATACATCAGGTAGATGTTCTCGCCGTCCTGCCGCGACAAGGTAGCATAGCGTCCGTTGATTTTGCGCGGGAAAAGGGCCATCCCCTTGTTCTGCACTTCGGCACCGTTGAGCGTGCTGACCTTAAAATGGGTAAAATCCCTGGTTTCCAGCAGTTGCGGGAAGGTCACCTGTCCGTTATACGCCGTATAGGTGGCATAGTAGGTTACCTCGCCGTTATCGTCCGTAAACTGTACAAAACGGGCATCTTCAATGCCGTTAGTTTCGTTCGGTGAACTGGGAAAAATGCACCGTTCGTCCATTTGCTGATCGTCATCAAAGTGCAGCTCATAGTTTGACCGGGCCAGTGCCAGAATACCGTTGGCGATGGTTTCATATTCGGCATTATAGCGGAACTGGGTTGTAATGCGTTTGATCACGATTTCCAGTTCGGCCAGGCTAAACTCATCGCCCAGGCTCGCCAGCATCCGCTCCGAAATGGCATTAATCAGCCGGAGTTCGTACAGTTTCCGTTCAAACTGGGGTTTGCTGAAAATGTGGTTCGGCACAATTTCGGGCGAAGTAACGTAGCGCGAAGGCTTCCGCAAAACAATCTTGCTTTCTTCGTCGATATAACCCATCCGGAACGAAATAGAGGAAATATGGCCTTCTCCCGTGGCACGCAGGCTGAGGATAAACCGTTTAAATCCCGGCGGCACATTCGTCTGATCGGGGTGCCAGATCATCGACGGATTAAACAGCGCGGCCGATTCGAGGGAGTATTCCATCGTGAAATACGCGCCCAACAGCAGCTGCCGTTCCATACTCAGCGGCTCGTCGGTCAGTAAATGCGGCTTGATATGTTCAAAACGCTTCTGGAAAAAGCGCTCCAGTTTATAATGCCGGCTGCCGAATTCATTGATAACCTCCTGAAGCTTAACGGCTACTTCATCGTCAGTCAGCGAACTGACCCGGGCAATGATTTTCAGCGTTCGGGTACTCCCTAATTCAAAAGGGCGGAATAGTACGCGGGTAGGGTCGGGCCGTAAGACGATGCCCGTTCGGGTGGCTTTTACGCTCATATTTCTTAAACGGGCGGGCAGGTAAACGATAGATCGTACCTGCCCGCTGACTGGTTTTGTTTCAAACGGTTGTGTAACCGGATTGTTGTTAAAAATAGCGTGATGCTTGTTTAACTAAACAAAATTATGGAAAATATAACGCAAGGGTACTGGCTATATCTCCGGAATCCTGATTGTTGGGGAGGCTTGACCGGCGGCCTGTAACAGTTTCGCCAGACTGTTATGCTCTGTGCCGGGCCGGTTCCGGGCCACATCCGGGAGATGCCCTTGTACGCCCTGGAGTTCGGCCAGGGCCAACAGGTACGATAAGGTCGATTCTGCCCCCTGATTCTGGTTAACACGGTCGGTATGCAGGCCATCGAAACAACCGCCGGTATGGGGATCATACAAGGGCAGGCCCAGATCGTTCAGACCGGTGAACCATTTGAAAATACGGATGGCTTTCTTGTACCAGAACGTGTCGCTGGTAGCGCGGTAAGCGGCCAGACAGGCTGATACCATGCTCTGTGCCTCAAGCGGCTGCTGGTCAAAATAAGCACGCGGCTGGTCTTTGATATAAAAACCGTTGGAACCGATCGGCTGGAAGTGGCCGCGTTCGGCCATTTGCAGATCCGTGAGCCAGCGGAGGGCTTTCAGGCCTGTCTCCACCTGCTCCGGATGATCAGACAAAATCAGGGCATGGGCCAGCTTGGCGTTATCGTATGATAATACATGCTCAAACCACGGCCAGTCTTCGGTCGCAGCATTGCTGAAGAGCGCCATTAGTTTATCCTGCAACTGCTGCTGAAAGGTTTTGGCCAGCCGGTCGTTGCTGAATCGCTTCTGGTATTCGTGGATACCGAGTAAGGCAAACGCCCATGCTCTCGGCGAAGTCATCCCGGGAATACTCGGCAGCACATTTTCGAGCAAGCTCATGGCCCATATCGTCAGGTTTTTATTGGTGACGCAACCGAGACAGGTACCGAGCGCCCAGATGGTCCGGCCGGTGCTGTCGTCCGAGCCGACGTCTTCCAGCCAGCGCCGGTCATAACTCATAAAGTTCCGGAACTGCCGGTGGCTGGGTGAGTGGGCATGGTTGAGGAAAGAGGCATAGGTGTCCATCAGGCTGAGCAGCTTGCGGTCAGTAATGCCGTTTTCGGTCAGCATCAGCGTCAGGATAAAGGCCCTGGCATTGTCGTCGGTGCAGTAGCCTTCTTCGTAGAACGGTAAATGATAGCGTGCGTGCTGTACAATACCCGTCGAATCGGTGAGGCGATACAGATGATCGAGCCGCAGCTTCGGCAGCTGGTAATGGCCGTCGCCACGCAGGGCATAGGGCTGCTCGCTGTCCATGCGGCCAACGCGCGCCTGAGCAAATGAATCAGCATACATCTCAATCGTTTTGGCCCAGATCATTTCACGGCCCATCATGTAGCCGCGCTTACGCATGGCATGCCGTAACGGCTCATCCGTTAGCAGGGTCAGTATTTTTTCGGCAATCGCGTCGGAGTCACCGAACGGTACCAGCATACCACGCTCATTGTCGAGCAGTTCTTCGGCATGCCAGTAAGGCGTAGAAATAATGGCCTTGCCGCAACCAAATGCGTAGGATAGCGTTCCCGACGTAATCTGCGCCGGATTGAGGTACGGCGTAATATAAATATCGGCTGCGCCCAGGTATTCGAGCAGGTCATCAAGCTCCACAAACCGGTTATAAAACTGGACGTTCTGGCTGACGCCGAGCGATTCGGCGAGTGCAATCAGTTTGTCGCGGTAGGCTTCGCCTTCGTGCCGGATCAGATGCGGATGAGTTGCCCCAAGCACCATGTAGACCACATTCGGGTAGCGTTCAACGATCTTCGGTAAAGCATTAATCACGTTTTCAATGCCTTTGTTAGGCGATAACAGCCCGAATGTCAGAATGGTCTGACGACCTTCGAGCCCGAAATGATCCTTATAAAAATTCGGATCAACAAAGGGCATATCGGGAATGCCGTGCGGAATCAGATCGATTTTCTCCGCCGGTACGTCGTAAATATTGATCAGGAAATCCCGGCCTTTTTCCGACATACAGACTACCCGTGCCGAAATGTCAGCAATGCTTTTCAGGACAAGCAGCTGGTCTTCGTCCGGGTTTTTCAGGATGGTATGAAACGTCGTAACCACAGGCATAGTCAGTGCCCGCAGCAACGTAAGTATGTAGTTTCCGGCCGGCCCGCCGTAAATGCCGTATTCGTGTTGCAGGCAGACCACTTCGGTGTTTTTAGAATTCAGAAACTCCGCCGCTTTCCGGTACGACTCCTGATCGTGCTGGTAAAATTCATACCGCACTTCGGTTGGATAATTATATCCCTCCGGTGAGTCGTTAACGGATACGACAATGGGTTTTGCATCGGGAATAAACTGCTGATACGACTGATACAGGTCAGCCGTAAAGGTGGCGATACCGCACTGACGGGGCAGATAGTCACCGATGAACGCAATGTTTTTCGGGTGTGCTTTCCAGGTAATTTGGCTTGAGTTAGATAAAGTAGTCATGATCGTTGAGCAGTTGTATACGTATTGATGCGTTCGGATACTACTATAATCCCGGAAAGGGTGGAATTGTTTTAGGCTACGGACCCTGAAAACCGGCTCATACAGCGCATAAAAGCAGGATCGGACCGAATCTTTCTGAACGGCCGCAAACTTTCGTCGGGTCGCGGAGTTAATAGCATAACTACAAATCACTACTAAGCCGGTAGGGAAACAATTCTCCACTATCGCGCGGGTTAGCACGTAGCCATTCTCAACGTTACAGAACTCATGAATGTACGATCCGCTCAGACATACTGGCTGGAAAACCAACCGGTTTCGAAAGCCGCCCAGACGACTCCGCTCTTGCAGCCACACACCAGTTGTGATGTACTAATTATGGGCGGGGGCATTACCGGTGCCCTGGTTGCCTATGAACTGCACCGCGCCGGTATTGATACCGTTCTGATCGATAAACGGACTCTTGGCCGGGGCAGTACCGCTGCCAGCACGGCCCTGATTCAATACGAAATTGATGTACCGCTTCATCAGCTGATTCGTCAGGTAGGCGAGCAGGATGCGGTACTGGCCTACAAGCTTTGCCTGTGGGCCATTTATAAACTGCGTGATATTGTCGGGCGGCTGGATACGCGCTGTGGATTCAATCAGAAACACAGCTTATACTATGCCGCCAAAACCGACGATCTGGATATGTTGCGGCAGGAATTTGACGCCCGTGCTAAATACGGGTTTCAGGTCTCATGGCTCGACCGACAGGCAATTAAAACACAGTTCGGTTTTGAGGCGCCGGGCGGTATTTTGTCGCAGGAAGCGGCTGAGCTGGACGCCATGGAGCTGACACAGGCCCTGTACCGCTATCTCATCGACCGTGGCCTTCGGGTATTTGAAGAGACAACGGCTGAAGAAATTGACTATGGGTTTAAACGGGTCCGCATCCGGACCAATCACGATACCGAAATTTTTGCCCGGAAGATTGTGTATGCTACCGGCTACGAAACCCAGCAGATGATGCAGCGCGATCAGGCGGCTTATGCCGATGCGCTTAAGTTGAAAAGTACCTATGCACTGGTGACGGAGCCACTGGCTGCTATGCCCGATGCCCTGCGTCAGTCGCTGATCTGGGACACCGACGAACCTTATTTCTACGCCCGGACTGCCCGCGACAACCGCCTGATGCTGGGTGGTGAAGATGAATGGGTAGTGGACGCCGCCGAACGCGACGCCCTGATCCCGCAGAAACAGGAAAAGCTGCTGAAAAAAATCAACGAGTTGTTTCCGGATGTTGATGCAAAACCGCACCTGACCTGGGCAGGTACGTTTGCCGAGACACAGGACGGTCTGCCCTACATCGGTGAGCATGAGCGCTATCCGCATAGCTACTTTGCGCTCGGATTCGGTGGTAATGGCATCACGTTCAGCATTACCGCCGCTAACATTATCCGCAACCTGTTCCAGAACGGCGATTGTAATTACGGAGGTATGTTCCGGTTTGGCCGGTAGGAGGGCGTGGCGCAAGGGGCAACGGGTATCAACGCCTTGCACCACACCCCCTGTCCCTAGTAACCCCACGCCAGCAGACCGCCGTCGACAGAGATGGTCTGTCCGGAGACGTATCCGGCAGCGGGCATACACAAAAACGTGACAACCGAAGCTACTTCCACCGGTTCGCCGATGCGCTTCATGGGCGTACGGCTGAGGATACCATTCAGTTTATCAGGATTGGTCAGTACCGGAGCGGCGAGCGGTGTATTGATATACCACGGCGCCACGGCATTGACACGGATACCGTCGGTTGCCCATTCCACACACAGGTTGCGTGTCAGCTGATTAAGAGCTGCCTTGCTCATAGCATAGATTGAGCCACTGCTCGTATGGGTGAGCCCCGATACCGACGACACAAACACCACATTTCCCTGTTCAGAGGCTTTCAGTAACGGATAGGCCGCCTGCGTCAGTTCGAAAGCTGAGCGGAGGTTGGTCGTCATGATATGATCGTATTCGGTCGGGCTATAGTCAGCGGTTGGTTTCCGGATATTAGTGCCGGTATTGTTAATCAGGATGTCCAGACCGCCCCATTCGCCGGTTACGGCATCGATAATTTGCCGGGCGGTGTCGGGTGCGCTGAGGTCTGCCGCCAGGCCGGATACGGTGTGGCCATCCTGCCGGTATTGCGTCAGTTGTTGCTGTAAACGGTCATTGTCGCGGGCAACGATGAATACCGAAGCGCCTGCCGCCAAAAGTTGTTGGACGATGGCCTCGCCGATGCCTTTGGTGCCGCCCGTTACCAGTGCTTTCCGGTTAGCGAGTGACCAGAGTGATGAAGTCATGAAGAAATCAGGTTATAAAAAAGCGTTCTGTAAGCGCTGTACGTTTTCAGACAAGCAAACTAGTATTTTAAATTCTATTTCCCTAAACGGTAAATTCTAAAGACAATCCTCTACCTTTGTAACCGATTTTCGGTGCCTGATGCCGCTTCATGGCGGCTTTCAAGGCTTAAAAGGGAATACCGGAGGCCCTTGTGGTCAGACCGGAGCTGTCCCCGCAACTGTTCGTCTCAGCATAAAATTGATTCGCCTACATGGCCACTGCAATCCGGGTGTTTGCGGGAAGGCCTGAATCAATGAGACAAGCCAGGAGACCTGCCGACGATCCATCAGCGGTAACGGATTCGGCGGAAATCCACAGCCCTAACAACTTTTCAGATAGTCGGTTGAACACATTTTTGCGTTGGGTGGTGGCCGGGCTTTGCCTTGCCCGGACAGGTATTTCGTATAACGCACTGGCACAGAGCGGGCAGCAACCTGTTTCGCTGTCGGTCGTGACCGTGCACGGCTATGCCGCCGAGCGGTTTCTGGCAGGCCAGAAAGTACAACCGCTTGATTCGGCTACCCTGGCGCAGTTTCGTTACCAGTCGCTGACCGATCTGCTGGCCCTCAATACCCCCATGCTCTTCAAAAACTACGGTCCCGGGCAGCTGGCGACCGTATCATTCCGTGGTACATCGGCCAGTCATACTGCTGTGCTCTGGAATGGGGTGAATATCAACCAGCCCATGACCGGCCTGACCGACTTTTCGACCATTCCGGTAGCGGGCTTCGACCAGCTGTCGGTACAATATGGCTCGGCCGCCAGTGTGGTGGGTTCCGATGCTGTGGGGGGGAGTGTGCTGCTGAAAACAACGCCCGATTTCCGGCGCAACGGCCTGACCGCCTTTGCCGGTCATCAGCAGGGGAGCTTCAGCAATCATCAGTCGCAGGCAGGTGCACGCTATACCGGCCGGCTAAACAGCCAGTGGCAGATGTCCGGCAAAACCGTTGTATATGGCAGCCAGCTGAACAATCGTTATCCGTATACCGAACGTAAATACTACTACCTCGAACCGACCGAAACGCGGCAACAGGGGCTTCTGCAGGATGTCTATTTCCGGAACCGGCGGGGCCGGCAGCTTTCGCTCAATGTGTGGCTGACCGACAATGATCTGGTGCAGGCACCGGCCGACAGTATCGGCCGCGAACGGACACGGACGCAGAACTATCGGGTGATGGGGGCCTACGAAGGCAACCGCATAACGGTACGGGCGGGCTGGTTCCGCGATGTGCTCGATTATGCCAAAGGCGATTTTACGCATCCCAGTCATTCGCTCATGGACCGGCTGATGACCCGTGTTGAGCATGAGCGCTGGCTGCTGCCCGGCCTGAGCGTGCGGCTTGGCGCCGAAGCATCGCACTACCGGACGCAGGTCGATGGCTATGGCGGAGAGGTAATTCAGGAAAACCGTGCCGATCTGTATGCACTGACACGCTACCAGGGCCAGCGTTGGCTGGTATCGGCCAATTTGCGGCAGGGATTCGCGACGGGCTACCGGGCCCCGTTTACACCCTCGCTTGGCGGGGAATACCAGCTGATCCGGCGGTCTGCCTGGCAGCTGACGGCAAAAGGCTCCGTCGGGCGGAGCTACCGGGTGCCGACGCTGAATGAGCGCTACTGGCTTAATCTGGGTAATCCGGACCTGAAGCCGGAGCAGGGGGTAAATGCCGAAGCCGGTCTGGCTGCACGTACGACAACAAACAAAGTATGGCAGTTTACCACCGAACTGACTACGTACCGCAACCGCATTAAAGACTGGACGTACTGGAACCCGACCCGCAATTACCGCGTCGAAAACTTACAGGAAGTACTGGCGCGGGGCGTCGAATGGAATGGCTCAGCCACGTATACACAAAGTCACTGGCAGGCGGGTCTGCGTGCGGCCTACGCCTGGACGCGGTCAACGCAGGAGCGGGTATATGATGTCTATGCGCAGGATGTGGTCGGGAAGCAGTTAGTTTACGTGCCCTTACATACGGCCAACCTGAGCGCCTTTGTGAAACGAGGGCCAGCCCGGCTGACGATCCAGACACTCATAAACACAAAGCAGTACATCACCTTTGATAATATTCAGGCACTGCCGGCCTATACGCTGACCAATGTGTTGCTGAATACACAGTGGCAGTGGGGCCCGGTTTCCGGACAGATGCAGGCCCAGGTCAATAACGTGTTTGATGTCTTGTATCTCAATGTCCGGCGTAATGCCATGCCGGGCCGCAATTATGCCTTAAGTTTGTTTTTAACTGTTAATACCAATAAAAATGCAAAACTCTAAATTCCTGTTACTGGCCGGATTAGCTGGCTTGTTGGCGTCGTGTCAGACCAAAGATCCGGAGCCTACACCGTATGAGTCGGGTATCCTGATCCTGAACGAGGGGAATTTCTCACAAAACAACGGGACCATTTCGTATCTGGCCCGTACCTCAACGGCTGCGAAATACGATATCTTTAATCAGGTAAATACGCGCTCGCTGAAAGGGGGCGTTAGCGGTTATACCGAGGTAGATGGTAAAGGACTTATTCTCGTTGACAACAGTACGGCCGGTCTGGATCAGGTAGAGATTGTGGATGCCAGTACCTTCAAGTCGATTGCGACGCTGAAGACGCCGGATATCGAAAACCCGCGGCAGGTCATCCGCGTAGCCGCCAATAAAGCCTATATCAGCTGCTGGGACGTTTCGGGTGATTTCAGCGCCGGCACTTTCTACAAAGAACCGGGCTATATTGCGGTAGTTGATCTGGGCTCAAACCGGGTAACGAAGAAAATTCCGAGCATCCGGGCGAACGAGTGGATGGTACTGGTGGGTAACGAAATATTCCTCGGTAGCCGCTACAACGGCGACAAGCTGATGGCCGTGATCGACGTGACCAAAGATGAGGTCACCCAGAAACTGACAGTCGGTACGAATCCGCGTCCGTTTGCGGTTGATGCCAACAGCCGCCTCTGGATTTCGTCGGGGTCGGAAATGATCCGGATGAACACCCAGACCAAAACCATTGAAGCCCGGATTCCGGCTGGTTCAGATGCTACTAAAACGCCGTCAGCCGTCGGTATCAGCCCCGATAAACGGACCATTTATTTTGTGCGCTCTTACTACGACGCCAACTATAACTCAAAGGGCGAAGTGTACAGCTTCGGCATCAGTGATGCCGCGATTTCAACCACGAAGCCTGTCGTAAACCGGTACTTTTCGAGCCTGAACGTGGATCCACAGACGGGTAATCTGTACGCAACGTCCGTCCCATCGCTTGGACAGGCCGGTTACGTGCTGCGCTACCAGGCGACCGGCGCGCTGATTGATTCGGTCAAAGCCGAGATTTCGCCGGCGGGCGTGTTCTTTAAGTAGTACCGGACGCCGGAAAGCTGATACGTGAAAATGGACAAGGTATAGTGAACGTGGAGCCTTGCGGAGCCGCATTATTCATTGTACATTGTCCATTATTCATTTGATACCCCTCCTTATGCCTGCCGAAACCATTTCGTGGAGTGATTTTGAGAAAGTTGAGATCCTGACCGGGACTATTATCAAGGTAGAACCGTTTCCTAAGGCCCGTAAACCGGCCTATCAACTGACGATTGATTTCGGCCCTACAGGTATGCGCCGGTCATCGGCCCAGATTACCACGCTTTACCAGCCCGACGACCTGATTGGTAAACAGATTGTGGCTGTTGTGAATTTCCCGCCTAAACAGATAGCCAATTTTTACAGTGAATGCCTGGTGCTGGGTGCCGTGGCCCCTGACGGTACTGTAACGCTGCTCCAGACTGAACGCCCTGTCGACAACGGACAACGCATCGCCTGATTGAGCGGCGTGAAAAAAGAAACAGCTTATCGTATGTCAGAAAGCGCTGTTTTTTCGTTGGCTTAACACAGTTCCGTGTGTAGTACCCCGACCTTTCATGAGAAAAATTATACTTCTGTGGTGTCTGTTGGTGCCTTTTCTGGCAGCAGCACAACAGCGCGATACTGTTTTTTATCGTTCATCAGCCATCCCGGCTCATTTGCAGCCTATTGAGCGGGCTGCCGGTTCATCGGCCCTGGGCAGCGTATATTACTACGGTGGGAAACGGCTGTCTTCGCCTAACTCGCTCGAAATTCCTTTTTATGAACTAAGCCATCCGGACGTAAACCGGCATTACCGGAATTATCGCCTTGCTTCTACAGTAAGCCGTCTTGTTGCCATCACCCCGTTTATTTACTTCCTGACCCAGCGGTCGGGCGTCCGCTTCAACAGCCGCGAGTACTGGACGATTTACATTGGTTCGGTTGCGGCCTCGTTAGGGGTGTCGATTTACGGCAACTCGCAGGTTAACAAGGCCGTAAAGCAGTACAATTCGGTATTACGGGAAGCCCGTCTGGGCGTATCGATACAGTCATTGCCCGGTCATGCACAGCCCGTTATGGGGGTTGGCGTACGGGGAAAATTTTAACACAAAAGTCAACAGTTAAGACATTGAACAGCATGAAAAAAACTGCCCTGTGGGTCAGTGCTCTGGCACTATCCGCATTATTTACGGCCTGCGACAGTGTTGAGCGCGATGCGCAGCATGTAGCGGATCTAACCTGTAAAGCTCAGAAAGCAGCCGTTGGCCTGGTTACAGGAGAGGCTTCTGCCGACGACGTGCGCAAACTTCGCGACGAGGCGAAAAAAATCAAAGCCGATATGGAAGGCAAATACTCGGATCCGGAAGACCGGAAGAAATTCGCCAAACTGCTGCTGGAAAAAATGGCTGATTGTGAATAATAACCAGCCAATATGATACCGTGGTGTTCAATAGGATCACGGTATCATATTGAATGTCAGCAAGTAACCACCTTCGCTGGCAATATAGAGTGTACCGTCTGGTGCGAAACAGATACCTTCCGGTTGTTTAAAAAGCTCAGGATTCAGCGGTACCGACGACAGAATTTTACCCTTCCGGTTCAGCGCCAGCAGCCGGTGCCCGTTCGAGGCCAGTACATAGTAATCGCCTGATTTCGGGTGGACGGCAATGCCCGCCGGTTTTACCTCATGTTCGACGTGTTCTTTCGCCCCTTCTGTATTCGTCGCTTTTTCAAACGCCTTTAATTCATCCTGCTTAATGACCGGTCCCTGAAAAAGTGTGCCGTGTTTCAGGTCGTAGTAATAAATGGGCTTATCACTGCCTTTGCCGTCTTTTACGGCGAGCAACAGGGCGTTTAGTTTCGGGTCATACCCCAATCCTTCCACATCATTTTTGCCGGGCAGCCCGACCTTGATATGGGCCACGTACTTAGAGCCCATCGACTGGGCCGGAAAGTGATAAATCTCCCCGTCACTGCGTAAGGCAAATAACTCCTCATTGACATATTCAACGCCTTCGTAATCGCCTTTTGACCCGAAGACCACCTCTTCCGTTACCTTTTTCTTTTTCAGATCATAGAGAAACACAACCGCCAGCTCATCCTGAATGCACGCCAGCATACCCGGTTTGAAATAACTGAGGCCGGAAATCTCGCGCAGGTCGCGGGGCAGATCGTCGCGCTGATCGGGTTTGGTAAGATCGTAAGGTACCGGCTGATTGACTACCTGCTCCGTTTTGTTTTCCTGTTTTTTAGACTGACAGGCACCCAATACGCTTAAAAGCAGGATGGCATATAGAATTTGTTGTTTCATGGGGGGTAGTTGGTACTGGTCATTGTGACACGAAGGTACGGCAGGAAACGGTCTGACAAGCGATGTCTCCATAGATGGTAACGGTAAGTTTATCTACTTAATTTGGGAGTACATCTAAAATCCGCACAGAAAAAGGACATTTTGTTATTTTCGTTGGCACAATCAACAAATTCATGCAGAAACGACTACTTTCCCTTTTACTGGCTGCGCCTTTTTCTCTTTCCGCCCAAACCATCGTCAACCGTGACCCGCAGATCAGTCAGATCGTCAGCGAGCTGTCGGCCGATAGCTTGCGGGCACACATCGACGGGTTGGTAAGTTTCGGTACCCGGCATACGTTGAGCACATCGACGGATAACAAACGGGGGCTTCCGGCCTCGCGCCGCTGGGTACTGGGCAAATTTAACCAATACGCAAAGCAGTCGGGCGGCCGCATGACGGCAACGATTGACAGCTGGACGCTCAAAGCCGATGGTCGCCGCGTAGATAAGGACTATGAAATCGGCAACGTCATTGCCACGCTCAAAGGCACTGATCCGAACGACGACCGGGTGTTCATCGTGCAGGGGCATATCGACAGCCGGGTTACGAATGTCATGAACCGCGAGAGCAATGCACCCGGCGCGAATGACGATGGCTCGGGTACGGCAGCGGTTATTGAACTGTGCCGGGTTATGAGCAAGTACCAGTTTCCGGCTACCATCGTCTTTGCCGTTGTGAGCGGCGAAGAGCAGGGGCTGCTGGGAGCCGAACACCTGGCCGAACGGGCGGTGCAGGAAAAGTGGAATCTGGAAGCGTTGCTGAACAACGACATCGTTGGCTCCAATAACAAAAGTGTGTCGCCGGGTGAAGATAAGGTGATCGATAATACCCGTGTCCGTGTGTTCAGCGAGGGTTTGCCGGCGTATCAAACGAGTGATAAAGCAGCCAATATCCGCCAATATGGAACGGAGAACGACGGAAAAGCACGTACATTGGCCCGCTACCTGAAAGAAATCGGGGAGCGGTACGTCGATAACCTGGAAGTCGTGATGGTCTACCGGAATGACCGTTACCTGCGCGGGGGCGACCATACGCCGTTTGTACAGCGGGGGTTTGCCGCCGTCCGGATTACCGAAATGAACGAAAATTACGAGCACCAGCATCAGGACCTGCGTACGGAAAACGGTATTGAATACGGTGACTATGCCAAATTCATGGACTTCGACTACCTGCGTAAAAATACCGGGATCAATGCGGCTGCGCTGGCTAACCTGGCCAAAGCCCCGATGATTCCCCAGAACGTAACGGTTGATGTCCGCAATCTGACCAATTCCACCGCTTTATACTGGCAGGCACCCAAAACGGGTAAAGTAAAAGGCTATTATGTGCTGATGCGGGAAACGCACTGGCCGTTCTGGCAAAAGAAATTCTTTACGACGAAGCTGGGTATGACAATCCAGTATTCGAAAGATAATTATTATTTCGCCGTGCAGTCGGTGAGCGAAGACGGCAACGAAAGCCTGCCGGTAATTCCCGTACCGAATCTGCGGTAGAGATTGGTAGTTGCAGAATTATTATTGTAGAGACAAGGCATGCCTTGTCTCTACGCATTTTATAACCATGCATTTTCATCACATTGCCGTCATGCCGCCATCCAGCTGAATGGCCTGACCGGTACAGAAGGCATTGGCTTCGGAGCAAAGCCACAGAATAGCCTGGGCAATTTCTTCGGGTTGCCCGAACCGCCCCATCGGAATCACCTGCAACAGCTTTTCTTCCATTCCCGGCGCCACCGACAGCAGCCCGTCGACCATTGCTGAGCGGGTGTATACCGGACAAATCGCATTGACGCGGATGTTCTGGCGCACATATTCGGCCGCAACCGCTTTGGTCAGGCCAATGACTGCGTGTTTGGCGGCAGTATACGGCGCACTCTTCGGTAACCCCCGGACGCCTGCAATTGAAGCGACATTCACAATTTTGCCGGAACCCTGCGCCAGCATCTGCCGGATTTCGGCCTGCATGCAGTAAAACACGCTGCTGAGGTTGACGGCAATCATCTGGTCCCAGTCGCTGGCTGACTGCTCGGTTATTCTGGCGAACTTTCCGCCTATACCGGCATTGTTCACCGCCACATCGAGCCGGCCATAGCGGGCAACAGTCTGGTCGATGAGCGCGGTGATCTGGTCAGGCTGGCTGACATCACAGGCGATAAAAAAGGCCTCTCCGCCCTGACCGGCAATAAGACGGCAGGTTTCCTGCCCGCTTGCTTCGTTAATGTCAGAAACCATGACTTGTGCTCCGGCTTGCGCAAAAGCCAGGGCGGTGGCGCGGCCGATCCCCGAGCCGGAGCCGGTGACAAGCGCTACCTGATGCGTAAAATCAAACATAAGGTTCAGGATTAGTAGCGGCAAAGTACCTGAATCAGCGGCGGAAATCAAGTAAAACGTTTCAGTACTTTTTCGATCCCGCTGAGGTAGCCGGAACCGAACAGATTCAGGTGAACGAGTAGCGGATACAGGTTGTAGACCGGCACCCGTTCGTCGAAGTCACCGGCCAGAGGAAAGGCTTCATGATAACTGGCATAGAACCGCTCATCGAAACCACCGAACAGCTTTGTAAAGGCAATTTCGGCTTCCCGCAGGCCATAATAAACCGCCGGATCGATCAGTGCCGGATGGCCCTCCGCATCAATCATCACATTGCCCGACCATAAATCGCCATGCAGCAAGGCCGGCCGTTCGTTTGGCAGGAGGTCGGGCAGACGTTCTTTTAAGCGGAAAAACCGGTCATACATCGGCTTGCTCAGCAGCTGATTATACATGGCCAGCCCAGCCATGGGCAACAACCGGCGTTCGAAGAAAAAATCAATGCCATTGTCCATCGGGCTGTTGTTCTGGATCAGCGTGCCGATGTAGTTATCCTGCGAAAAGCCGAAAGCGTCCTGCGTATGCCGGTGAATCAGGGCAAGCTGCCGGCCGAGCTCCGGCCAGAAAGTTGGTTTGTTGAGGGCCGAATCAATGTATTCCAGAATCAAATACGACTTATCCATATACCGGCCCGTACCGATCACCTGCGGAATGGTAAGCGCACCGGTCTGGCGGAGGGCATCAAGACCTTGTACCTCACAGTCGAACAGATCCGGCTCTTCAGCGTGATTCCATTTGACAAAAAATAGGCCTGCCGACGAAACAACACGGGCTGCGGTACTGATGTCTCCGCCTGAGAGGAACTGTGTATCAATGACATCAACCGGATGGCCGAGCGCCTTGAAAAGAATATGTTCAAAAAAGTCAAGCTGATCGTTTCCCCAAAACATGTTTTCATCATTAACCAGGTTAAATTAGCTAAATTTGCCATTTGCACGCACCTGGAAGCATGAATAAGCAAGTTCAACGATTATATGAAATAGCCGGTCGCGGTGAGCGCCGGATCATCGGCCTGATGTCGGGTACATCGCTCGACGGGCTGGATATTGCCTTGTGCCGGTTTGAGGGGAGCGGTCCTGATACAAAAGTAGCGTTAACTCATTTTGATACGATTCCGTATACCGACGACATCAAGGCGGAAATCCGTAAGGTTTTCGCTAAAAAGGAAATCGATTTCCAGCATCTTTGTTTGCTGAATCCGTGGATCGGGCAGTTACATGGGCAGATGGTGCTGCGGAGTCTGGAGCGCTGGGGCATCTCGCCGGACCAGATTGACCTGATTGCCAGTCACGGGCAGACCGTTTTCCATGCGCCGAAAGCCCTGCATCAGCAGGATAAGTTTCCGAATGCGACGCTGCAAATCGGCGATGGTGACCATGTGGCCGTAACAACCGGAATTATCACCCTCAGCGATTTCCGGCAAAAACATACGGCGATGGGCGGCGAAGGCGCACCGCTGGCGGTATACGGCGATTATTTCGTGTTTTCGGAACCGTCTGAAAACCGGATTCTGCTGAATATGGGGGGGATCGCTAACTTTACCTATCTGCCGGCCACGCAGGATGCAACCGAAGTGTTTACGACGGACACTGGTCCGGGGAACACGCTGCTGGATGCCTTCGCGAGGCGGTTTTCGGATAAGCCTTATGATGAAGACGGCCGGATGGCGGCCAGTGGCAAGGTCAATACCGAGTTGCTGAAAGCCTTGAAGAAACACTCCTTCTTCGACCAGCCGTTTCCGAAAACGACCGGTCCCGAATTATTCAGCCTCGACTACGTCCGGCAGGCGCAGCAGCGGAGCAGTACGACCTCGCTCTCGCCCGAAGACCTGATGGCGACACTGACACGTTTCAGCGCGGAAACCATTGCCGAAACGGTGTTGCGGGTGATTCAGCCGGAGCTTACCTACCACGTTTATATGAGCGGCGGAGGTATGCACAATCCGGTGCTGACGGGCGCGATCCGTGAGTTGTTGCCGAATTGTCTGTTCGGCCGGACCGATGATATCGGTATCTCGGGCGATGCCAAGGAAGCCGTACTGTTTGCTGTATTGGCCAACGAAGCCGTCGCCGGCGGACAAACCATGTTTGAACGTGACGATAAAAAGCGGGCGGGAGTACCATCCATCACGATGGGCAAAATCTCCTTCCCCGGATAACCTTATGCAAGACATTATCATCATTGGGGGCGGTATTGTCGGGCTGGCAACGGCCCTGCAAATTAAGCAGCAGCGCCCGAACCTGTCGGTAACCGTACTGGAAAAGGAAACGCATGTGGCGGCGCATCAGACAGGCCACAACAGCGGGGTAATTCACTCGGGGCTCTACTACAAACCCGGCAGCCTGAAGGCAACGAACTGTATCCGTGGTTACTGGTCGCTGATTGAGTTCTGTGAGCAGGAAAATATTCCGTATGAGCTCTGTGGTAAAATTGTGGTAGCAACAAAGCTGGAACAGATTCCGCAGCTGAACATGCTCTATGAACGTGGGCAGCAGAACGGGCTCGAAGGACTGAAAAAGCTGAGTCTGGCGCAGATGCGGGAAATTGAACCCTATGTGAATGGTGTCGAAGGAATCCGCGTACCACAGACTGGTATCATTGATTATAAGCAGGTCTGCGAGAAATATGCGCAGAAATTCCGCGAACTGGGCGGCGAGGTACGGCT